>JBGVTF010000241.1:0-2980 GCA_041862415.1 Anaerolineae bacterium
GACAGACCAGACTGATCCCACCGGCAAAACATTTGAAGCCCGTGTCCGGGGGCTTCTGGAACTCCTGGGCTACCGCGTTCAGCACGACCGCGACGTGGCCGGCCGCCAGACCGATCTGGTGGCTGTGAAAGACGTCTTCCCCACTCGCTTGCTCTACCTGGTGGAATGTAAAGACTACAGCCGGCCGGTGGGAGTAGACGTGATCAACAATGCCGAGAATCGGCTGAAGGCGGCACGGGCGGATAAGTATCCCGACGCCCAGGGCTGGGTCGTGGCCCGCAGCGGCTTTACCGCGGAGGCTTGGGACTATGCCGAGTCCCTGCGCATTGTGTGTTCCACCCCCGACGACCTGATCCGCTCCCTCATTGACTTTGCTTCCTATCTGAATGACCTGGTCCACGATTTCCAGGATTTTGTCGTTGATCGGGAGCGCGGACTCAAGCTGACGCAGCTCTACGTGGAACCGGACGCCTTTCATGATCCACAGGAAGAGGTACGGCCTCTGCAAACGTTGGTGGGCCAGTGGTTGGCCGATCCCGAACTCAACCAGCTCACCCTGCTGGGCGATTATGGCACCGGCAAGACGGTCTTTACCCTCAAGCTGGCCCACGACCTGGCGCAGGCTTACCTTGACGGCCAGGGGACGCTGATCCCAGTGCGCATCCCCCTTAAGGAGTTCGACCCCAAGCAGGAGGTGGACGACTTGATAATGAACCACCTGCGCCGCCATGGCATCGAGGGCTCGCCTTACGCGGCTTTCCAGTACCTCCTGCGCCAGGGGATGTTGCTGCTCATCCTCGACGGCTTTGACGAGATCACCGCCCAGGTGACGCCGGAACTGACCCGGCGCAACTTTGACAAATTGGACGCCCTGGTGGATGGGCGGGCTCGGGTGCTGCTCACCTGTCGCACCCACTACTTCCGCGACCGGCCCGAGGTAGAGGCGTTGCTAGAACGCCGGACGGGCCTGCCCGAGATGGGAACTTGGGAGGGGACGGAACTCTACCAGGCCATCGTTGGCCGGCCCAACTACCGCATCCTCTATCTGCGCGAGTTCGACGAGCCCAGGATCATCGAATACCTGCAAAAAGCGTGCGGCGACGAGTGGGAGAGGGACTGGGAGACTATCCGGAGTATCTACAATTTGTGGGATCTGGTCCGGCGGCCAGTGCTGCTGGACATCGTGGTCAAGAGCCTGCCCACATTGCGGGAGCGGAAGGGCGAGGTGACGGCGGCCGGATTGTACGATGTCTATACCGGCTTCTGGATTCACCGGGACGACTGGCGGGCGATCATGACCCCGGCGGGCAAGGCCGCCTTCACCGAGGAGCTGGCCTGGCGGCTGTGGATCACCGACCGAGAGCGGCTACACTACTCGGGACTGACCGACCTGGCGCAGGAACTCTTGCGCGGCGAGCACTTTAAGCCGGGCGCCGTCAGTGCCACGACCCTTTCGCTGACCGACATCGAGTACGCGGCCCACGAGGTCCGCACCGCCGCCTTCCTGACCCGGGACGCGGCAGGCAACTATAGCTTCGCCCACCGGTCCTTCATGGAGTTTTTCGTGGCCAGGCGCTTGGCGCGGGGGCTGCTAGACGGCAGCGCACCCGAAGTGACCACCAACGAGGAAATCCAGAACTTCGTCAACCAGTTACTCCCCGAACCATTGGCGCAGGGGCTGCTGGACGGCAGCGCGCCGGAGATTGCCGTCAACGAAGAAATACGGAAGGCCATTTACCAGTTGATCGAGGGGCGGATGCCGAAGTACAAGCCCGTGGAAGCACCTGAGGGGATGGTCTACGTGCCGCCAGGGCCGTTCGTCATGGGGGCCGAGGATGCGAAGGGCGGTACGCGGATCGCCCGCCTGGAGGAAGGCTTCTTCATCGGCCGTTACCCGGTGACCAACGCCCAGTATCGGCGCTTTGTGGAAGCCGGGGGCTACGACAAGCGGGAGTACTGGAGCGACGAAGGCTGGAGGGCCAAGAAGGAGAGCAAATGGACCGAGCCTAGATACTGGCGGGATGCGAAATGGAACCAGCCAGACCAGCCGGTGGTGGGGGTCAGTTGGTACGAAGCCGAGGCCTACGTCCGCTGGGCAGGGATGCGTTTGCCTACCGAGATGGAATGGGAAAAGGCAGCGCGGGGGATAGACGGACGGGAGTACCCTTGGGGCGAATGGGCTGAAGGTAGGTGCAACTCAAGTGAGGCGGGCATCGGACGGACGTCGCCAGTAGGTCAGTTTTCGCCAACTGGAGACAGTGTCTACAGCCTGCAGGATGCGACCGGCAATGTTTGGGAGTGGACAGCCAGCGAGTGGGAGGCAGGGAGTTCCCTCCGGGTGTTGCGCGGCGGGTCGTTCCTCAACGACTATAACATCGCTCGCTGCGCCTACCGCGGCAGGGTCAACCCGAACGGCCGCAACTGGAACACCGGGTTTCGAGTGGTGATCTCTCCCATCTCTCCAAACTCTGCACTCTGAGCTTCTGCTAACTGGCATTTCAGCCCACTGAGTGAGAGCAAGCCCGGTCTTTAGCGCCCCCGAAAACCCGGCGCTGGCACTGCGAAGGGTTGACTTCCGCGCCAGGTTGGGTTATACTGCCCGTACCGCAACAGTGGTAAATGTGCATCAGCCAAATAGACGGCTCAGCGATGTAGAGAAGTCTAAAGCGGTAGAGAGACGTGCTTTGGCCTCTCAGAGCAAATCAGGACAGACTTCCACAAGGTGATAGGATAGACCAAGTAATCGAAGTATCGTTAGACGACCTGGGTCGTATCCTGATACCAGCAGCGCTTCGAAGACGTTTGGGGCTGTCGCCGGGGGATGACTTGGGACCTACCTCTCTACCTGCTCGGACGTTGGTGCCGTAGAAAAAGCAAGCGGGCCCGAGATACCTCGGCCCCGCTCTATCGCCCAAGATCGGCTATCAGCCACTCCTCGGATAGGCTCTAAGCCTGGATAGCTTCTTCCTCTGGTTCTGGT
>JBGVTF010000242.1:0-16455 GCA_041862415.1 Anaerolineae bacterium
CCTGGCACGGCCTGGCGGCCGAAGACGAACACGACGAGCTTCTGGAAGAAGCCATCGAGTTGGTGAAACGGCACAAACGGGCCTCGACTTCTTTCTTGCAGCGCCGCCTGCGCATCGGCTATCCGCGAGCCGCCCGCCTCATGGACACGCTGGAGGAGGAGGGGATCGTCGGGCCGCCCGTAAGCGGAGGGCGTTCGCGAGAGGTGTTGATAGGGGATTCCGAGGACATAGAAGGTTCAGGGGCGCGAAATATAGGCAACATAGAACACTTTAAACAAATGTAATGAAAGGTCACGTTTTATGGTTGATGAAGGATCTGAGTGCGGCCAGGCGGCTAGGTAACATGCTCTACGCTCACCAGTACGCGGCGTCCATGGCCCGCTGAGGCGCGATAGGGAAGGTAGATTACGTCTGTGAAGCTGTTCTTTCTAGGCACAGGGGCCAGCGAGGGAATCCCGGCCATCAATTGCCGGTGTCCGCATTGCTGCGAAGCCACCGCGAGCGGAGGCAGACTTGTGCGGCAGCGGGCGGCGATTCTGTGCACCAGCGAGGGATACACGCTTCTGATCGAGGTGCCACCGGATATCAAGCGCTCGATTAACAGCAGGTGCCATGGGATAGATCTGAACGGGGTGTTCGTAAGCCACACTCACTATGCTCACGTGGGTGGGTTGCCGGAATTCAGGTACTGGGGCAGGAGATCGGGGTGCGTGAGGGGCAAGCTCAATCTCATCGCACCTGGGACAATTCGGGAAGTGCTCAGTGAGGAAGAGATGGCAAGACTCCAGCGTGAGATCTTCACGTCTCTTCGCTGGCAACCGACCCAGCCTTTGCATCTTAATGACCTGCAATTGGTTCCCTTGCCGGTGGATCACGGCGGTGAGCCAACGTATGGCGCGCTGTTGCTCTCTGAGGGAAAGAAAGCTGTCTACACCTCGGACACAAGCAACCGTCTGTCGGATAGGGTGCTGGCCCTGATGCGAGATGCCGACGTCCTGGTTGCCAACTGTCCCACTTTCCAGCCCCCTAAAGAGGATCACATCACGGTGGTGGAAGCGGTGGAACTGAAACAAGAGGTGAACGCCGCCAGGCTGGTCCTCACCCACATCAGCCACTATAACAAGCCACACGATGAACTGGTAGCGTACGCTGGCCGTTTTCCTGGCGTCGTGGTAGCCTACGATGGACTGGAAGTAGAAGTCTGAGTTGTTGAACCTCAAGAATGTACGAGGGGCTGGCTCCGTAGCCAAATTCTTCGAAAGGGGGTGTTATGAGCCGTTCTCACAAGTCAGTCGTTGGAGTGGTAAGGAAGAGTTTGAGAGGGATTGGAGGGATCGAGTCCGTCACCTCCAATCTCATCGAGTTTGCCTTGATGAAAGGGCACCATGTTGTGTCTTTGACCTCCGATCATCCTCCTAAATGGCTGCTTGAGCTGGGCCTGGAGCCGGTGGTGGAGCCAAAGATTGGTATCACTATTGAAACCGTAGCCAAGTATGTGCGACAGGATACGCTGACGGGCGCTCTGGTGGAGGCAATGTCCTCCACTTTGAGACCCGCAGTGGAGAGCTTTGTGGAGAGAGTCAGTTCCAGTGAGAAGGGAGTAATCTTCTACCCGAACTTTCGCCGCCTCTACGCGCTACCCTTGACCAGTGTCCTCGTGGATTTGTGCGGGCTCCGGGAGATACCTATTGTGGCGAGAGAAGGAGGCTACCTGGCCGGGCTCTGGGAGAAAGCAATGCTTGCGGCCGCCCATAGGATCATCGTGCCTTGCCAGCCCTGCAAGAGCGATTACGTCTCGAACGGCGTCGAGGAAAGGAGGGTCGTGGTAGTGAGGAACGGAATCCCTGGGCGTTTCTTTGACGGAAGCGATAGGGTGGACAAAGGACGCAGGCCCACGATTCTTTTCCCCGGCAGAATAGCCAGTCAATATACGGGCACCAATTGGAAGAAGGGAATAGAGGATTGCCTGATCGCCCTGCCAACGATCGCTCGTGATTTCCCCAGCGTGCAACTCGTCTTCGCTGGCAACGACCCAACCATAGGCAGAAGGGTGGCACAGGCCAGAAGAGCTATCATCAACAAGGCAAGGGCCCTCGGTGTGGCAAGCCATGTGAAGTTCTTGCCAGCCGAACAGTGTCGCTACAGCGAGATACACCACGCATATGCATCGGCCTCTGTTGTGCTGTGTCCCCCTCGCTATCGAGAACCGTATTGCAACATTGTATGGGAAGGAATGGCCTCCCAGAAGCCGGTGGTGACTACTCGCTTGGTGGGCTCGATTCAGGAAGTGAGCCACGCCGAAGATGTGCTGCGTTCCAAGAGTGATCTCGCCGCGCACCAGCCTTTCGTCTTGATTCCGCCTGAAAGACCCGATTTGATCGCCCACGCCATACGGTGTCTGCTGCGCGACCCTGAACTTGGCCTGAGAATCGGACACAACGGACGGAAGCTGGTCGGACAGAGATCTATAGCTCGCTTTGCCGCGCTCACCTTGCAAGCACTGGATGACGTTCGCTATGCACCGCTTGCATTCTCCAGCCTCGCTGATAAGATACCGCTCTCGTGGCAGCAGCACAGAGCCAGAGACACTGCCCGGTTGACCACCAGGCGAACGTTCTCGCTTGACTTCAGATACGCAGGGGAGACCGGATGAGAATCCTGGTGTTGACGCCGACCTTCCTCCCCGCGGTAGGAGGGGCAGAGCTGGCTATCTACGAGATCTACAGGCGCCTCTCAGCGTCTCATCAGGTGCGGATAGTGACGCGGGAAGCCGGGAAGGAGCAAAGCCGCGGCCTGAACCTCGGTGATGTTAACATCGAGGTGGTGAGGTTTCAGGACAAGGTGACTCTGAAGAAAAGGCCGCGAGCTCAGATACGATGGGGGCTGGTGCCCCCTTTCTCACTTTCAGCCGTCGGGGCCCTGCTGAGAACGTGCCGGCAGTTCAAGCCTGACGTCATCAACGCCCACTATTTTGTAGCCACCGGGCTGGCTGCTGTCCTTGCTCAGTGCTTGTTGGGAATCCCTGTAGTGCTTTCGTTGGTAGGTAGGGATGTGCCGGGACCGGCCACTCCCCCTCTCTGGAGGTACTATGGTCGGATGATCGCTGGTCTGGCAGCCGATGTCATCTACATCTCGAAATACTGCCGTTGTGCCCTATACGGTTCGCCTAACGGGGGCAAAGGTCAGACTATTCACTACGGGGCTGACACCTCTGAGTTCAGTCCGCAAGTGAGCAGCGCCGGGCTTAGAGAGAAATTGGGTTTGAGGGAGAGTGCGCGGGTGCTCTTTGCCTTGCAGCGCCTTTCGCGCGAGAAGAAGGTAGAGGTAGTGATCGAGAGCATGGGATATGTGGCTGGAGAGATGAATGATGTTGTACTCATCGTGGGCGGTGAGGGACCGGAGAAGACACGCTTGAAGGAGCTGTCTGCCCGCATCGGTGTAAGCGACCGTGTCATCTTTGCCGGGTTCATTCCCCAGGAAGAGTTGCCACACTACTACAGTCTGGCTGATCTCTTCGTCTTCCACTCGTTGTATGAGACCTTCGGGATCGTCCTGGCGCAGGCCCTGGCCAGCGGCACGCCGGTGGTATCTGTCAACTGCACAGCCATCCCGGAGTTGGTTGAGGATGGTGTGAACGGGATCCTGGTACCGCCGAATGAGTCGCGTCAGCTCGCGTCGGGGATCGTGCGTTTGCTTAAAGATGCGGCCTTGAGGGAGACCTATGGCAAGAGGGCGAGGGAGAAGGCATTGGCAATGTTTAACTGGGACACCATTGCCCAGCACTATGAGAAGGTCCTCCAGAATGCAGTTTCTGCATTAGGACTCCCGCGTGGAGCAATTCGTTGATCCAGCTTTAGGGAGGGACTCACCACTGCCGCTTCGATCCTGTTCGCCGCCGCAGTGGGAGTGTGCATGGCATTATCGCAACTGATGTTGGCAGTGGGCGTGACTGCCCTGCTGCTGGTCACGCTGCGCGGTGTGGGCCATTTCGAGCAGTGGCTGGAACAGCACCGGCGCTAGGCCACGCCGAACCGGCGGGCAGTGAGTGAGAGCGGAGCGGCAAGGGGTGCAAAGACTGCTTGACTTATCCCGACCCCGTTTAGCTGGCGGCGGGGGTGTGGGAAGGAGACCAACCAGTTTAAACAACGTGACACAGAGCGAATCTTGATGTACAATTGGGATTACCTCCTACGTGGCAGGATCGTGCAACCGCAATGATACGGGAGTATGAACACTGAAGCAAGCCCGCAGCGCAGCTTGCCAATTTGTAATCGCGCCCCGGTCAGGTAAGACCATGAAAGAAATGACAACGTCCACCCATCTCAATTTGCTCAGAGACCACATTGATATCACCCGCGTGCCTTTTAGCGATCGGGGTTCGCGTCTGCTCGTGTTCAAATACCCCGACGGAGATCGTCTCTACGTCAAGCTGGCCGAGCGACTGACGGCCATCCAATCCGGCCTGGACACCTATCGCTTTCGTCCGCCCTACATCCAGGACCTCTGCTTCATTGACGAAGAGGGAATGCCACTCACTTACCATCTGACGACCTATCCCCACGCCCTCTTTTTCCAGACCCGTTTAGGCGTGTTCACCCTGGCCTTTCAAAGGGGCGACACATTGGCCCTCGGTCTGCCGCCAGGCGTGTCGGCCGGGATACGCTTTCGCGTCAGCACCCAGATGTGGCAGCAGAGTGATGACGGCGGCAGTCTGAAGGCAGTGCGCAACCTGGCCTACCGCACCAACGGCACCGTGCTCAAGAACGAGTTGGGTCTGGAACGGGAGGCCTACCTGGTCGAATTTGCCGTGGAAGGCGGCGACGACGTGGCCATCCACCTCAACATCCGTGGCGACCTGCAACTGGACGGCGAGCCAGCCCCCTTCTCCGAGACGCTGGCCGCTGCCGAGAGACGCTGGCAAGATTGGTTCGCCCGCGTGCCGCCCGTGGCCGAGCCCTATCGAGACCAATACTATTACGCCTGGTGGGTGATGAGCAGCAACCTGGTGGACCCTCTGGGCCATGTGACCCATGAGGCTATGATGCCGTCCAAGGTCCAGTACGTCGGTATCTGGAACTGGGATGCCTGCTTCCACTCCCTGGCTTTTCGCCACGTGGACCCTGTGCTGGCTCGGAACCAGTTGCGGACCATGCTTGCTTGCCAGTTGCCCGATGGCATGATTCCCGACGCCGTCTACGACGAAGCCGTCGTCGCCGATATTGACCACCCTCTCCGTGCCGAGGTCACCAAGCCACCCATCATGGCCTGGGCAGCGCTCAAGTTGCACGAGACCGACCCCGACATGGACTTTTTACAGGAGATCTATGTGCCATTGGTGCGCTGGAACGCCTGGTGGTTCAGCATGAACGACGACGATGCCGACGGGCTGGCGCAATACAACCACCCCTACTCGTCGGGCCTGGACGATAGCCCACTGTGGGATTACGGGATGCCGGTCGAGTCGCCTGACTTGAACACCTACCTCTGCGTGCAAATGGGTTCGTTAGCGATGATGGCCGAAGCGCTGAGGATGGACGCCGAGGGTGCCATGTGGCGCCGTCGCGCCGCAGCCATCGTGCGTCGGATGATCGAAGACTATTGGGACGAGGAGGCGGGCTTGTTCCGTGCCCTGCACGATAACACGCCCATCCCTGCGGTCACACCGTTTAACCTCTATCCCTTGTGGACCGGCCAGTTGTCTGACACCATCCGCGCCCGACTGATCGCTCACCTCACGGATCCCGACGAGTTTTGGGGAGAGCATGTCATCCCCTCGGTGGCACGCAATGACCCGCACTTTGACCCCGACACCATGTGGCGCGGCCCGGTATGGGCCAACATCAACTACATCTTCATCGAGGCGCTGCGTCAGGTCGGCGAAGATGCCCTGGCGCGCACCTTGCTGAAAAAGACGCTGGACCTGGTGGTGAGCCAGCCTGGCATCTACGAATATTACAATTCAGAAACCGGTGAACCGCCAGCTACTGCCACCGACTCCTATGGGTGGACCGCGGCCGTCTTTATTGACCTGGCGATCCAGGCCAGCCATGACGAGGGAATCGAATGAAAGATTTGGATGTAGACGATACACGCCAGCGTTGCGAGGCATTGCAGACCGATTTCTTCGCCAACCGGGGGCTGATCATCGCTGCCAATCGCGGACCGGTGACCTTTGAGACGGCCGAGGACGGCAGTCTGGGATTCCAGCGTGGGGAAGGCGGGCTGGTCACTGCGCTCCTCGGCCTATGCCGGCACACCGACGTCACCTGGATTGCCTGCGCACAGACCGAAGCTGACGCCACCCGGCGAGAGGGAAGCGTGGTCCTTTCGGACTATGGCAGCACCATTCGGGTGCAGTTCCTCTCACCTGAAGAATCGGCTTACGAGGGCTACTACAACGTCATCGCCAACCCGCTGCTGTGGTTCTTGCAGCATTCCATGTGGGATGTGCCGCGCGCGCCGGTGATTGACCGGGCCGTCTGGCAGGCCTGGGAAGACGGCTACGTGGCCGTCAATCGCCTTTTTGCAGAGGCGATCATCGAGCAGGTCCGCGCCATGTCTCGCCCCACGTTGGTCATGCTGCAAGACTATCACCTGTACCTGGTAGCGCGATTCTTGCGCACGAAGATGCGCCCCCGCGAGCGGCCAACGTTGTTGCATTTTATTCACATTCCCTGGCCGGGCCCGGAATACTGGCGCATCTTACCCACCGCCATGCGACAGGCCATCTTGGATGGGCTATGCGCGGTGGACCTCGTGGGATTCCAGACACGCGAGGATGGGCTAAACTTTATTCGCACCTGCGAGTCATACCTGCCCCGCGCTCACGTTAGCCTCAGGCGCGGCCGAGTATGGTATCGAAATCACGCTACGCACGTGCGCGATTTTCCGATTTCTATTGACGTAGAGGCGGTGAGGCAAGTGGCAGCGTCGCAAGAGGTAGCCGAGCACCGATCGCAAATCCAAGGCGCCGTGGGCGACCGACGATTGATCCTGCGTATTGACCGCATCGAGCCGAGCAAGAACATCGTGCGCGGCTTCCGGGCCTTTGAGGAGATGTTGAGACTCTATCCCGAACACTGCGGACAGGTGCAGTTTCTGGCGCTGTTGGTACCCTCTCGGATGGATCTGGATGAGTACCGGCACTACATGGACGAATTGATGGCTACCGCCGGGCGAGTCAACGCCAAGTATGGCACCAGTGAGTGGGAACCGGTGCGGCTGCTCGTAGGCGAAAACTACCCGCGCGCTGTGGCAACCTTACAACTATACAATGTGTTGCTGGTCAATTCGATCGCCGATGGCATGAACCTGGTGGCCAAAGAAGGGCCGATCGTGAATCAGCGCGACGGGGTGCTCATCCTTTCTGAAGGAGCGGGTGCCCACCAGCAACTAGAACCAGGTGCAATCATCATCTCACCCTGCGACGTGTATTCTACAGCCGAAGCGCTACACCAGGCGCTCGTCATGTCGCCTGAGGAGCGATTGGAGCGCGCGACGCGGTTGCGTTGGCTGATCGAGCGCGAAGACATTACCGCCTGGTTATACCACCAACTGGAGACCGTGGCCGAATTGAATTTGTGACAAGGATGGGTAACGCCGTATGCGATGTCCTGAGCCTGTCTGTCCTGAGCGAAGTCGAAGGGTCGAAGGGAAACAACCGGAGATTGCTGTTCTACACTATACCGCACCACCTGTCGTCGGTGGCGTGGAAGCTGTCATCCGGGCCCACGTGCGGGTGTTCATTCAGTCCGGATACCCGGTCACCGTGGTCGCTGGCCGGGGTGAGAGCACAGCACTTCCCTCGGGTGCAGACTTTGTCTTGATCCCGGAGATGGATTCGCAGCACCCTCAGGTCGCGCAGGCGAACACGATGCTGGAGCAGGGCCAGGTACCACCCGCTTTTGACGGCCTGATCAACCGATTGATAGAAGATCTGACGCCGGTCCTGAGCCGATTCGATAACGTGATCATTCACAACCTGTTCACCAAGCACTTTAACCTGCCGCTGACAGCAGTGCTTCACTATCTGCTGGACGCAGGCAAGCTTCAGCGTTGCATTGCCTGGTGCCATGACTTTACCTGGACCAGCCCCAGTTCGCGTTCTAAGGTCCACCCAGGCTATCCCTGGGATCTGTTGCGCACATATCGCTCAGACGTGACCTACGTTGCCGTATCACAGCGCAGGCGACATACGTTAGCGGCGCTTCTTGGCTGCCAGCCGGAGCGGATTCACGTGATCTACAACGGTGTGGATCCGGATGTGTTGCTTGGGTTATCCTCGGAGGGCTGTGACCTGATAACCAGGTTGGGCCTGCTGCAGAGCGACCTGGTTTTGGTGATGCCAGTGCGCGTCACACAGGCCAAGAACATCGAGTATGCGCTGTACGTGGTAGCGGCCTTGAAAGTGCACGGATGCCGCCCGAAACTGGTCCTGACCGGCCCACCCGACCCGCACGACGCACGCAGCATGACCTATTTGGACGCGCTGCGGGCGTTGCGCAGGCAGTTGGATGTGGAAGATGAAATGCGCTTTGTCTTTGAATCCGGGCCGAATCCAGACGAACCGTTCGCCATTGATGCGCAGATGGTGGGTGACCTGTTCCGCGTGTGTGACGTGATGTTCATGCCCAGCCATAGAGAAGGCTTTGGCATGCCGGTGCTGGAAGCGGGGTTGGTTGGGGTGCCGGTTGTGTGTACGTACATCCCGGCGGCTGAGGAAATCGGCGGCAAGGACGTAACCATCTTTGACGCTGCCCGAGACCCGGCCCAAGTGGCCGAGCAGATTCTGGCCTGGGCCGAGCAAAGCCGGGTTCATCGCCTACGCCGACGGGTGCGGCAAAACTATACCTGGAGCGCGATCTTCAACCGGGATATCAAGCCTCTACTGGAAGGCAAGGGGGATACGTAATGTCCTGCACCTCTGAGCAGATAAACGAACGCCTGGCCCAGGCCAAGCGTCTGTGGCTGTTCCTGGATTACGACGGCACGTTGGCCGACTTTGCGCCCACGCCGGAGTACGTCAATCCTGAGCCAGAGGTTGTGAACCTGCTCACCAGGCTGGCGCGGCATCCCCAAATGCGGATAGCGGTGGTCAGCGGCCGGCGACTGAGCCACGTTCAGGCCTTGCTGCCTGTGCCGGGCCTTTTCCTGGCCGGTACCTACGGCATCGAGCTGCAGACGTCAGAGGGGGAGCGGATCAACCGGGTGGAGCACAGCGCCATACGTCCGGCGCTGGATGTACTCAAGCCACGATGGTTGCTCCTGATCGCTGATCGTGCGGGCTTCTTACTGGAGGACAAATACTGGGCGCTGGCGCTTCACGCCCGTTTTGCCGAGGATGAGGAGACAGAAAGGGTGCTAACCGCCGCGCGCAGCATGGCGAGCGAGGTGGCGTCTTCGAGACTGTTCCGCCTGCTGGGCGGACACAAGTTCCTGGAGATTGGTCCCAGGCTGGCGCACAAGGGGCAGACGGTGGACTACCTGCTGGACCGTTACCCCTGGCCCGGCGCTTTACCCCTCTACCTGGGTGATGACGACAAGGACGAAGAAGCTTTTGGCGTGATCAAAGCCCGAGGAGGCATCGCTATCCTGGTCGCTCCGGAGCCGCGCAAGACGAAAGCCGAGTGTCGGCTGGAATCACCACAAGCCGTGCGCCACTGGCTGGAAACGCTGCCCACACTATTTTCCAGGAGCAAATGTGCCTAACCCGCCTTAACGAGAATTGTCGAACCTGAAGCCGTGCCCTCGGACGGTCACGATGTACTGATGATCAGGGTCAGGTTCGCTTAACCTCTCCCGCAAACGTCTGGCCAGGGCGTCAATGGCTTGCTCCGAGACTCCTTCTTCAACGGCGTCGGGCCACACTGCCTCCACCACCTCATCCCGGCTGCACACCTTGCCCTCGTTATCGTAAAGGAGTTCAAGCAGCCGATACTGGGCCAGCGAAAGGGGAGGGTCAAGCTCCCGGCCTTTGATCCAGACACTCTTGGCGTCTTTATCCAGACGCAAGCCAGCCCGTCTCTCACCAAAGAACAGGGGAGCCGTCGCACCAGCGTCAACAAAATATAGTTTGAAAGAGAGAGCGACTTGGATCTCATCTCCATCCTGCAAGGTGTAAGGCTCTGTGAGCTCCTGTCCGTTGACAAAGGTCCGATTCTTGCTGCCCAGATCCTCCAAGATGTGCCGCCCACCCGAACGGCGGATACGAGCGTGGTTACGGGAGACCTGCCGTGAGGACAGAACGATATCGCAATCCTCCTCCCGCCCGATGATCATATTATCGCGGTCAATCATCCACCTAGTACCCATTCCCTGTGCCTCGCGCAAGATGAGCACTGCGTTCTCCTCAGCAACCATTGACTATCACCTCCTTGAGGCAGCCGATTGGCTTGGGTCCGGGGGAGCATTCCTCTCCTCCCCCTCTCTGAGGGATTCTACACGCACCTTCCACACGCGCCGCCTTGACAAGAAACCGACAATAGGTTAAGCTATAAGAGAAGACCGGCACCTGTACCGCAACAGTGGTAAAGGAGGCCTCTACTTGGACCAAGCGCTAATGCCAGGAACCGTCCTACGGGACAGATACAAGATCATAGAACTGGTGGGACAGGGTGGCATGGGAGCCATCTACAAGGCCGAGGACTTGCGTCTGGCAGGGAGATACTGCGCCATCAAAGAGGTACGCCCTGAGCCCAGAGCCAGCCTCTCGATGCTGGCCCAGGCACGGGAACAGTTCTACCGCGAGGCCAGCACCTTGGCCAGACTGGACCATCCCAACCTGCCCAAGGTCTCTGACTATTTCTCCGAAGGTGATTACGACTACCTGGTGATGGATTTTGTGCCCGGCCGGGAACTGAAAGAGATCGCGGATGAGGCCCGCCGCCAGGGCAGATTCCTCGATGAGAAGGAGGTCCTGACCTGGGCCGATCAACTGTGTCAGGCTTTGGAATACCTTCACGACCAAGACCCGCCTGTCCTGCACCGCGACATCAAACCGTCCAATATCAAGCTTACGCCTGCCGGCGCCATCAAACTGGTAGACTTTGGCCTGGTCAAGCTCCTGGTCCCTGATGACACCAGAACCATAACCGTCCTCCAGGGGCGTGGCACAGTACAGTATACGCCCCTGGAGCAATACGGAGGGGATACGGGACATACCGACTCCCGCTCTGACATCTACTCTCTGGCAGCAACTCTCTATCAGCTTCTCACTGGCCAGCCCCCTGCCGATGCCAAACAGCGTTTCCTGGAACCGGGCTCCTTGCCCTCGCCCAGCAGTCTCAATCCTAACCTCTCGCCCCAGACGGAGAGAGCGTTGTTGAGAGCCTTGGAAATGCACCCCGACCAGCGACCGGCCAGTGTGGCCGAGTTCAGAGCCGAGCTGCTTTCTCAATCACCTACCGCTCCCGGCCTGCTGAGTCTGTCTGCCGCCGACGAAGGGATGTGGGCCAGAGCACTCAGGGAAAACAGGACACTCATCACCGTTGCTCTGACCCTGCTCATCGTCGCCCTGGTAGTGACCCTGTTTTCACCCGAATTGCCGGCAAGCCCACCGGCCGCTACTCCAGGTCAGGTCGAAGAAATAGCCTCCCCCTCGCCCGGTCCCCAGTAGCACTTGCTCGTAAATCCTCCGACCACCTGTAACCCCCGTTATGGGCTAGCGACAGACGAACCAGAAACTCCCAAGGCTCAGCGCGAGGGAGCCCTTCCCCTTATTGCGCCAGGTGACTGGCCCAGCCCCTTCTGGCGGTTCCTACCAGGATAACCCCTACAGGCAGAAGGCTGAAAACCAAAGACATCAAAGGCGCGCCCCAATGCCTGGAGAGCCCGAGAAAGAATCCGGCCCCAGGCCAGCCCAGGCCATAGGCGATATAGCCTACTGTGCCAGAAATCAGGACCCATAGGAAAGCCTTTAGCCCCTGGGTCGGAGAGCGGCCCTCATTGCGGCGTAGAGCATAACCTGCGCCTCCCACCATGAACGTGGCCACCAGGTACAGCAGGAAAGCCCCCACTCCCACCCGCCGTGGGCTGGCACTTCCCTCCACGGGCGTCGTTATCTCAACGGTCGCCTCAGGCGTGGGACTGGGAGTGGATGTAGCAGGGACGGGAGTAGGGGTAGGGGTGCGCGTAGGTATGACCGTGGGAGTAGGGGTGGCGGTAGGCACCATAGTGGCGATCGTTGCCGGCGCGTCCCCTTCGATAGTCACTATCAGTGTGATGGACTTGAGAGCCGGGCCGCTGGTGACAGTGATCTCCAATTGGCCCGTCCGTTCCAATTTGACCGCAGCCTCGGCTATACCATTCACAGTGGTAACCTCCAGGCGCGGCAACTCCAGGGTCTCGGCTGGATAGAAGAAACGAAAGACCACCGGGGTTCCATCGGGCACCGGATGACCGTTCTTGTCCTTGATGATGCTCGTTCGTAACTGCAAAGTATCGCCCACCTTGACGCCAATGGAGCCAGGCGTCTCTTCCGTAGGAGTGCCTTCCATAAAAGCATTGACCGGCATGATCTCAATGACCTGATCGGGGTCAGGCTCCATCCGCAAGATCAGATCATAATTGATGCCCTGCACAGTGACCGGGGGAGCTCCTTGCAAAGTGAACTCGCGGAAGAGAGCGCGCACCGAGGCATCTGTAAAGGCTGGCACTTTGCTATAGATACCGTAATAGGCCGTCAGCTTGCTAATCTCAGTAGTATCCAGATAATAAGGCGCATTGTAGGCCAGGACCACGATTTTCTTGTTGCGCAGGCTATCCGAGAGCTGTTTCAGGAAAAGCTTGACGGCATCGGAATCGGGATAGTCATCGAGGTTGACGTCCAGCATGGCAAAGATGATCCAGTCAGCTTCCTCGATGAGAGGAGCGATATACTCATACTCAGTGGAACTTGCTGGGCCTGCGGCGCTAAGGTAACCTTTCAACTGACTGAAAGTCAGGCTCCTGATTTGAGCAGGCTCTATCTTCTCGCTGGCTTCCGGCCCATAAAGTCGGCGGATCGTCTCTTCCAAAGCATTCGGTTCGATGAAGTAGAAAGGCAGACAGTCGTAACAATCCTGAGCCTGGCGGTCATCGGTGAAAATCAGGATCTTGTCTTCAAGGAGAGGAGAACTGGGCAGTCTATCGGTTAACTCTTCCAGACCTGGGTAGATAAGGGTGACAGCACCTTCGGCTATCTGAGATACCTGATCGTACCCCTGTCCAACGTTCCCGGCCAACTGTTCCACGTCAACCTGAACCTCTTCTAACGAGAAATCGGGATAAAGTTGATGCTTAAGGCGCAGGATGCGCGCCAGGGATTGATCTACCTGGGCCTGGAATTTGGAATCGCTCAAGTACTTATCGCGGAAGAACTGGATGGTAGATTTGATATTCGTGAGTTGGTCAACCCAGACATCGGTCAGAGCAAACTGAGAGAGCACCAGCAGGTCATTGCCGGCCAGGAAGGCCTCCTGGGCAACGCGTTTGTGGGGGAAATTCTGCAACTGGGGATCATAATACTTGCGCACGGCCGGCACCCCCAGAGCATCGGTGACCATGACACCACCCGCCTGGCGCCAGGGCGCGAATTCGGGCAGGCTCAGGATAGCTTGCAATTCGGCCGCAAAACTGATAGGGGGTGTAAGCTGGCGGATGTTGCCCTGGAAACCCCGATAACGGATGTGAGACGACATCAGGGCTTCAGTGATAGCTGCAGGCTCAGCCCCATCCAGGGCGGTGACGGTAAAAAAAGGAGCCAGCTCGATTTTGCGCAACTCCTGAAGGGACTTGGGCACGGTGGACACTTCTTCATCGGCCCTGCGGTCACTGCCTCCACGGCCGGGGAAGTGCTTGGCCACCGTAGCGACCCGTCCCTCAGAGCCCTCGTGCACCCCCCGAATGTAAGCCTGGCCCATCTTCCCCACCCAGTAGGGGTCACCGCCAAAGACCCGGGTGCCCATATCACCTTTAAGGGTAGGCCGAGGGTTGCTGAGCACGTCCAACGAGGGTCCAAAAAGCACGTTGACGCCGACGGCCGAGAGTTCTCTACCCACAATCTGTCCGACGGTCTGGGCATTGGCCTCGTCCCAGGTCGCGCCCAGGGCCATGTTGTTTGGCAAGGCCGTGAAACCGTTGGTCAGGCGGGTGTAGGGGTAGCCATCTCCCTCGTGGTCGAGGGCGATGAGGAGGGGAATGTAAGGACCAGGTCCCATTGTCAGAGTTTCGGTAACGGGAGTTGTGCCAGTCACGGGCTGAGTGCCGGGAGGGATGGTGCCCGTTGTCTGTTGTGAGGCCGTGAAAGCAAGCTCTTGCAAGCCGTTGGCCAGTTGCGCTACCTGTAGAGGGGTGTCGCCTTGATTGGAAAAGTTGCCGTTGCTGGACAGGAGAACCACAGCCCCCACCCGATACTGTGTGATAAGCTGAGCGATGTCCGAACCGGAGCTGACGTCACTACCGGCGAAAGTGACCACGAACAACTGGCCGACCCGCTCTTCGACCGACATACGAGCGATAATCTCCTGTACGAACTCATCTTCAGCCTGAGCAGCAACGGGCACAGGCAGGAGCAAGAGCATCATGGCTACCATCAGCCCAATTGACACCAAAACGTTGATTCTGTCCCACATCTTATGTAAACAACCTCCTCGCAACTCGGCGCGACTCAACTCAAGTTTCTACCATATGATTATAACACCAATCTGAAGACAACGCAACATGACTGCTCACTTGGGCCTGCACAGCAAGTCGGAGGCTACCGCTCCGCTCCCACCGGATCGCCAGATCCGCCGGAGCGAAATGCGACTCGCCCAAAGTTCTGAACGATACCTAGGCAAGTCCTCCCACTTGCCAGGAAGCCAGTGGTGTGCTATCATTAGCCTCGATCAGAAACACAGAGGAATTTAACGCGTGAAACTTTACGATCTCGGCCACGTTCCCTGGATCCAGTCACAACTGATCTACCACGCCATGCCGCGCCTGGGATTGGAGGGCATTAACTACGTCGCTCCAGCCAGGCCGTATGTGTGCATCGGCTACCACCAGGACGTGGAGCAAGACATTGACCTGGATTTCTGCCGGGCGCAGGGCATTCCGGTTTTTCGCCGCGAGGTGGGCGGTGGTGGGGTCTACCTGGACGGCGATCAAATCTTCTACCAGATCATCCTGCACAAAGACAACCCCCTGACGGCGGGCGACAAGGCCGAACTCTACCGACGCTTCCTCCAACCGGTGGCCGACGCGTATACCACGTTGGGCATCCCGGCGCAGTACCGCCCGGTGAACGATGTGATCACCACGGATGGTCGCAAAATCTCCGGCACAGGCGCGGCGCAGATGGGCGATTACGTAGTATTGGTGGGCAATCTCATCGTGGATTTTGACTACGCTACGATGGTAAAGGTGCTGCGCGTGCCGGACGAAAAGTTCCGTGACAAAGTGTTCAAGAGTATGCAGGATAACCTGACCACCATCCAGCGCGAAATCGGCCAAGCCCCGCCGTGGAAGGTGCTCACTGCCGCGCTGACGCGGCATTTCGAGCCGGTGACGGGGCCGCTGGAGCCAAGCCAGATGCCGGCGGAGGTATACGCCGAGGTTGAGCGGCTGATCCCACGCTTCACGAGTGACGAGTGGCTGTACAAGCGCGGCAGGCGTGTGAGGGGGCGCGAGGTGAAAATCGCCAGCGGGGTGAACGTGGTGCACAAGATGCACAAGGCCCCCGGCGGGCTCATCCGCGGAGTCAGCGAAATCAAGGATGGCCGCATCGTCTCCACTTCGATCTCCGGCGACTTTTTCTTCTACCCGGCGGAAAAGCTGGTCGCTCTGGAGGAAGCCCTGGCCAGGGTAAAGCTCAACGAGGTCGAGGCTACCATCGCCAGCTTTTACGAGGCCGAGGGCATCGAGTCTCCCGGCGTCACGCCCGCGGACTTTGCCAGGGTCATAGCCGGTGACCAGACATCTTCATAACCTGTTTTTCGCACCTGCCGTTATCTTAGCCGTTTCCAAAGGCGTTTTTGAGAGTTGGAGTCGAGCCTTTAGACGGGTTTTTGGGTCAGAGAACCTGCTAAAGCCTCGACGCCAGCGGGTTCGAATAGAAATTTCAAGGGTGCGAAATGACACTCTTGGTCGGTTTGGGACGGAGCTTCGCTAGAAGACAAACATGGAATACAGAGCGGTCACAAAGTACCTGGGAGAAGACAGGGCAGAAGTGAAGATCAGGGACCTGACCTTCACCGTTGACCAAAGGGTCAGTCTCTGGAGAGAAGGTGCCAAATTCTGCCCCATCGAGTTGGTCCTGGCCTCGCTGGCCTCCTGAATGGTGTTGACCATGGCGGCGGTCGCTGCCAACAAAGGAATTCAGGTAGACAAACTGGAAGCCCAGGTGGACGCTGTGACCGACGTCACCGAAGGAGGACAACGGACCCGGTTCTCCAGCACCATTGATCTGGGCCAGGGCCTGAGCGACCGGGAGATCAA
>JBGVTF010000243.1:0-4249 GCA_041862415.1 Anaerolineae bacterium
GCGGCTCTGCTGGGGAACCTGGTGGCTTCTATCACCATCCAGCAGATAGGCACCACCGGCACGGCGACTCCAGCGCAGGTGCGAGAACGATTCCGTTTTTGTCAAGAAAGGTGTTGACAAGTACTCATTTATCTGGTATAATTTACTTAGTTTGTTGACACAACCAACTAATATCCGCCAATTCACTTGATGGGGAGAGGTCCTTGGGAAAACCTTACCGGACGGGAGATCAAGCTCTGGTCAGAGAGATAAACCTGTCTATCATTCTGAACTGTCTCAGGGAGACCTCTCCTCTTTCGCGTGCTCAACTGGCCGAGATCACCGGCCTGAACAAGACCACCGTCTCCAGCCTGGTGAGGGAACTCATTGCCCGGCAGTTCGTGCGCGAGATTGGCTTTGACTCATCAGGGGGCGGGCGTCCGGCGGTCTTGCTGGAGCTTAACCCCTATGCGGGCCGCATCATCGGGTTGGAGATAGGCGTTGATTTCATCCTGGCCATCCTGACCGACTTCAAGGCCCAGGTCCTGTGGCGGCAGAGGGAAGACACCGACCAGGCCAAAGGGCAGGAGGCGATTCTGGCCAAAGCGCTCGACATCTTGAGGCAGGCCCTCGCAGTGGGCGAGTCAACCCATAGTCCTGTTTTGGGGATTGGGGTTGGTGTCCCTGGTCTGGTGGACGTCTCCTCGGGCACCCTGCTATTTGCTCCCAACCTCAAGTGGCGTGACGTGCCATTGCGCGAGGTCTTTTCTCAGGAATTCGAAGTGCCTGTCTTTGTAGATAACGAGGCCAACGTGGCTGCCTTGGGCGAAAGGTATTTTGGGGCGGCCCAGGGCAGCCAGGATTTCATCTACTTGAGCATCGGAGTTGGGTTGGGGGGTGGGATTGTGCTCGACGGTCAACTGTACCGGGGGATCGGCGGCTACGCCGGTGAGGTGGGCCACATGACCATCATGAGTGACGGGGAACGTTGCAACTGCGGCAACCGGGGTTGCTGGGAGACCCTGGTCAGCCAGACGGCGGTCGTGGGTCAGGTGCGGAAGGCGGTGGAGGCAGGGAACGCCAGCCGGGTCAGCCAATTAGTGAGAGGACAACTGGAGCGGATTTCCATTGCGATTATCGTCGAGGCGGCTGAAGAGGGCGACGAAGTGGCCCGGCAGGCTCTGGAGGAAACGGGTGTGCACCTGGGCATCGGCATCGCCAACTTGATCAACGCTTTCAACCCCGAGTTGATCATCTTTGGCGGCGTCATGAGCCTGGCCAGCGACTATCTTTTGCCCGCTGTTGAGAAGACCCTCGAAGGGCGATCTCTGGCCTGGCCGCGGCGGATGGCCAGAGTCAAGGTCTCGTCTTACGGGCCGGATGCCTGCGTCATGGGGGGAGTAGCCCTGGTGTTGCACGATATCTTGAGCAAGCCAGGTTTAGCTATGTGAAACGTCATCATCTGCCAAGGAGAGTCAACGACATGAAATGGATGTTATCAGCCCCACTCTCTTTACTTCCGGTGACGTATGGCCGAAGAGCTCGCCAGCCGAGATTGACTTCATGACGTTCGAGTCTAGAGTTCAGGAGGAGACATTCTATGATGAGAGGGGCAAAGAATCCAGATAGCGCAACCGGGGTAGCGGTCAAGCGACGAGGTATCCGGATCCTAAGCGCTTTTAAGGAGGCCAATATCCTCATCGCTCTGGCGGTTCTCTGCGTTGCCTTCTATTGGATAAATCCCTCCTTCGTGAAATTGTTGAGTATCCAGATAATGTTCCGCGATGTGGCCGTCTTCGCTATGTTGGGCATTGGGGTGACTCTGGTCATCATCACCGGCGGAATTGATCTCTCTCTCGGCTCTATGGTGGCCTTGACCAACATGTTGGTCGCTTGGTTCATGGTCGATCAGGGACTGGGCATGATTCCGGCCATCCTGGCAGTCCTTATTTTCTCCGCTCTCGTCGGTCTTATGCACGGGGTTTTCGTGACCAAGGTGGGTGTCCCGCCCTTTATCATCACCCTGGGTACCCTGATCATCGCCCGGGGTATGGCCGCAGCCATGAAGAAGGGCTGGATCATCGCTGGATTGCCAGAGACTTTCCTTTTTATCGGGCAAGGCAAAGTTTGGATTTTCCCAGTCCAGTTCATCATCCTGGTGATTGTGGCTATCATCGTGGCCTTTATCCTGGATTTCACCGTCCTGGGCCGACACATCTACGCCACTGGCGGCGATATTGAGGCAGCCAGAGTATCGGGCATCAACGTAGACCGGGTACGGAACTTTTGTTATATAGTCAGTGGGCTGACCAGCGGCACAACCGGCATCATCATAGCCTCGCGCCTGGGTGAGGGGAACCCTATCGTGGGAAGTGCCTGGGAGCTATGGGCCATTGCTGCTACCGTCATTGGGGGCACCAGCCTCTTTGGCGGAGAGGGCAGCGTGTTGGGGGTCATCATCGGCGCAGCCATTATGAGCGTTATGAAGAATGGCCTGGTATTCGCTGGCATATCTTCATACTATCATGATCCAATCCTGGGTTGTGTCTTGGTCATAGCTGTCACTTACGACATTATACGACGGGGCGAACCTGAGCAGCGGCGTTGGGGTGCGGGGATACTGACTGCCTTATTGGTCGCCATTGCTGCTTCCCTGTTTTACTTCAGCGCTCTCGAAAAAGCAGCGCAGGCCACCCCCATACCCTCACCAGCCGCTGGCTTGGGCACCCCGGCTGCCGTTGCCTCACCGACTGCTACATCTGCCTCATCCAAAGTGCTACCTACCCCCACGCCTGTGCCCGCCCCACCTACACCGACCCCCCTGCCCACACCCACGCCAGCCCCCACATCGTCGGAAGCAGAAGCAACAGAGGGCCCTACGCCTCCTTCTGTCACTGACATCATGATCGAGATCCTGGCCGGGCCTTTCACCATGGGTAGCGATACGGGCAATGAGGATGAGACCCCTGCTCATGAGGTGGACTTGCCAGCCTTCGAGATAGACCAGTTCGAGGTAACCAACGCTGACTTTGCCCAGTTTGTGGAGGCTACTGGCTACCAGACAGACGCTGAGGAGGAAGGGCGCACCAGGAACTGGCGAAATGCCGCTGAGGGCAAGGACAACCACCCGGTGGTCTTTGTCAGTTGGAACGATGCCGTGGCCTATTGCCAGTGGGTTGACAAGCGGCTGCCCACCGAGGCTGAATGGGAGAAGGCGGCCCGAGGCACCGATGGGCGGATGTATCCCTGGGGAAACGAGTGGGATCCCTCCAAAGCCAATGTCAAGGAGACTGGACTGCGAGGTACGGCAGCCGTCGGCAGCTTTGGGGCCGGCGTTAGCCCTTACGGCGTCGAGGACATGGCTGGCAACGTCTGGGAGTGGACGGCCGACTGGTACGAGGCTTACCCAGGCAGCGATTATCAATCAGATTACTTCGGGCAGAGGTTCAGGGTACAGCGCGGTGGTGGCTGGTTTGAAACGGCCGAGTTGGTACGTACTACCTTCCGCAATGCCAACAGCGAGATCGCAGCTAACGACGACCTTGGCTTTCGCTGCGCGCGCTAGCAGATTATCAGACATCTGCCAGCAGAAAGGAGGGATGCCTATAGACGAAAGATCGGAGAGTGCAAAACCCTTTGTAGACCGTAATACACAATTCTCTAAGGAGGAGGAAACAAATGAAAAGGCTATTCAGTCTGATCATGATCGTGGCCTTGTTGGCCGTCTTTGTGCCAGTGGTCAATGCCGCTCCACAGGCCCAGGGCCAAGAGTACATCATCGCCAAGGGTGACTGGTTGTCAAAGTTAGCCGAGAAGTACCTGGGGAACGTGATGGCTTACCCGGCTATCGTTGATGCCACCAACAAGAAGCACGCCGAGGACTCTACCTTCGCCGAGATCACCAATCCGGACCTCATCGAGCCCGGCTGGAAGATCTGGGTCCCCAGCGCCGAGGAGGCTGCGGCCTTTATAGGGGCCCCCACGATCAAGGTAGCGGTGATCGGGAAGTCAGTGCACCCTTACTGGGCCAACGTGGAGAAGGGTGTGAGCGATGCAGGGGCCAAGCTGGGCGTGCAAGCCGACTTTTTCGTGCCGACCAAGGAAGACGTGGCCGCTCAGGTCAGCACGATGGAGGGCTACATTGCTCAGGGCTACGACGGCATCGCCGTAGCGCCCTCTGATCCAAAGGCCATGGAGGCCACCATCAAGGCGGCTATGGATGCCGGCATCCCGGTCATCACCCTGGACACCGACGCACCAGAGAGTGTGC
>JBGVTF010000244.1:0-6890 GCA_041862415.1 Anaerolineae bacterium
TTCTGCCACGGGGCTAGCGGGGAGGGGGCCAAGAATGTCCCTGTTGTCCTGAACTCAGAAGAGTTCCTGGCTACTCACGACGATAACCACCTCCGCCGGGTCATCGCTCAGGGGCACGAAAATATGCCACCCTGGAGCGAGGAGCAGGGTGGGGTGATGACCTCTGAGCAGATTGACGAGTTGGTGGCCTTCATCCGTGCGTGGGAAAAGCCGGGTGAAGCAACACCTGAAGCAGTGAGGGCGCCTGGTTTTGCGACCAATATCCTGCCCCTCTTCCAGGAGCAGTGTGTCGCCTGCCACAGCGCGACCCAGTCGCTCGGCGGGTGGGACGGTTCCTCCTATGCAGGCGTGATAGAGAGCGGCGATCATGCCCCGGTGGTCATCCCCGGCGATCCCGATGGCAGCCTGTTGATACAGAAACTGCTGGGCACCCAGACCGTGGGCTCTCAGATGCCCATCACCCAGTTGCTCCCCCAGGAGCAGGTCCAAGTGGTCATCGAGTGGGTTCTAGCTGGAGCGCCGGACAACTGACGGCAAACCACCCCGGCATCGGACTTATCAAGGCAATCTGTTCGAAAGCGAGGTGAAGTGAATAGTGTCGTCATAGAAGCGCGTGACCAGCGTGTTGGTCACGCGCTTCTCGTTTATCACAACAGCAACTGGTAGTGTGCCTTGCAGCAGCCGCCGTGCCTACCCCCGCCATCTTCAGAAAAGCCCGTTTTAGTCCTTTCGGAAGCGATAGCCAAATTCGCGCTCGGTGAAGATGTACTCTGGATCGCCGGGATCAGGCTCGATCTTCTGACGCAAGTACCAGATGTAGCGGCGGATGTAACCCGTTTCGTCAATGTATTGTGGCCCCCACACCTCACGCAAGAGGCGTTCTGGGGAAAGGACGCGCCCGGCGTTCTGGGCCAGGCACCTGAGGAGCCGGAACTCTGTAGGCGTCAGGCTGATAACCTCCTCGCCACGCAACACAGTGTGGCTTTCGAAATCAATGGTCAATTCGCCACAATGGTAGACACGAGCATCTCTGCGCCCGGTTGAACGCTGCACTCTGCTCAGGATAGCATCCACCCGCGCGGTCAACTCGGCGAAACTGAAAGGCTTGGTGATATAGTCGTCCACGCCCAGGCGGAAGCCCCTGAGCTTGTCCATCTCCTCCCCCTTGGCCGTGAGCATGATGATGGGCACGTCAGAAAGGTCGCGGATGCGCTCGCACACTGTCCAGCCATCCAGGCGAGGCATCATCACGTCCAGGATCACCAGGGCTGGCCGCTCTTTGTAAAGAGTCTGCAAGCCCTGACGTCCGTCGGCGGCGCGACTAACCTTATAGCCGGCCTGTTCCAGGTACTGCCCTAATAGTTTCAAGAGGGCCGCGTCGTCGTCAATGAGTAGTATTTTCGCCTGCATCGCCCTCTGTCTCCCTGGCCAGGGGGATGGAGAAGCTAAAGCGTGATCCCTGCCCCACTGTGCTCTCCGCCCAAATTTCGCCACCCTGTGCCTCCACCAATAGGTGAACCATATACAGCCCCAGGCCGTAACCATAGGCGTCCTTGGTATCGCGGTTGTCCACCCGATGAAACTTGTCGAAAATCTTGAGCCGTTCCTTTTCTGGGATGCCTAGGCCGCAGTCAGTCACTGATACGACCATTCGCTCGTCGTTGGGCCTGGCCTGAATGGTGATCTCAGTTCCAGCCGGTGAGTATTTGACTGCGTTGTCCAGGAGATTGAGCAGGATATCGGTCAAGCGGTCTTCGTCCGCCCAGACAAGGGGCAGGCCACTTGGATCAGACCAGCGGAAGCGGTGCTCACTGGTCACGGCCTCGATCTCTCGCCTCACCCGGGTCAGGAGAGGGGCCAGAGCGACAGGCCCCAGATTGAGTTGCAGCTTGCCGGCCTCAATCATCGAAATGTCCAGGATGTTCTCCACCAGCTTGGTAAGGCGGGCGCTCTGTTCACTGATAGTGAGCAGAGTGTCCCGTTGTCCTTCATCTAGGTTCTTGTCAAAGCGCAGGATCAGTTCGATGCCGCCGTTGATATCAGTCAGGGGAGTGCGCAGCTCGTGGGAGACCAGGGAAACGAACTCGGACTTTAGGCGGTCCAACTCCTGCAAGCGCTCATTCGTCCGCTCCAGTTCCTCATAAGCCTCCCGCAAACTCTGGGTCCGCTCCTCCACTCTCCCCTCCAGCTCGACATTGAGCTGTCGTATCTCTTCCTCAGCCCTATCCAATGCCTGTAGACTCTGCGCAATCCAGGTGAGGGTAAGGTATACGGCCGTGGAGCCCACTATCCCAAAGAGGATGATTTCGACGTAGAAATCGATACTGACCTCTTCGTAACTGGCGATCACGTGTTCCCAGGTTTCATACCCGGCTATGACGAGGAACAAGATGATGGGCAATATCCAACGCAATGCGGCAACCCGTCGACGTAGACCTTGGGCCGTTATCATAGCTGACCCTCCCTTCTGGCAAGTAATGACTTGTTAACATTATACCAGAATCAGAGGCCAAAAGCAAGACTCTAAAGGCATTTTTGACAAAACTTTGACATGGCCTGAACACCCCTTTGACCTGGGTGTGCTATACTATTGTGAGGTACCAGTGAGCGGATAAGCAATGACCGACCTGCTCCGTTACGCCCTCGGGGGGGATTCTGCCGATGGCGTGAAGGACTCGGACAGCTTGCTGCGAAATACTCCCTTCTCCTGATCATGTTTCGCACATCACGACCGGCGCCGTAGTAAAAATGCGGGGCTTTTCTGCATTAATTACGTAGGTTTACGGATAGACAGGCCCAGCAAAAGTATGGTAGTATGATAGTGGATGGTTCCCGACGACATCTGTCAGATGCATGTCGTCTATTTTCGGCTTAGAATAAGTAACTAGACCTTCGTCATAATAGACTCAGACCACTATGCGACGCAGTGTCCCAAAACATGTTAGTCCTGCCACATGCTGTGGAAATTCTTATTGTGACGAAGCTCTTGAAAAATGAAGGGGGGTGACTTGAAGAAAGACGAAAGATCCCTGAGAGACTATCCACACCTTATGCTAGAAAACCGATGATGAAAGGAGAATCCAACAATGACTAAGAAGATAACTCTCTTTGTGTTCAGCACTATCCTGGTAGCCTCGCTGGTCAGTCTGGTCTTGGCCCAGGGGGCGACTCTGACAGCGGTCAAGGTGGCTGCCGGGCCCACCCTGGATGGCACCGATACCGATGCTGCCTGGGGCGAGGCCACGGCCTTGACCGTGCCCGTCTCCGGCGGGAAGATCGGCGACGTTGACGTCACCCTCAAGGCAGTGTACGATGACAGCAACATCTACATGCTGCTCAAGTGGGCCGACTCCACCATGAGCATTGACAAGAACCTGTGGGAGTACGACGGCTCAGCCTGGAGCAAGTCGGGCAACGAGGACCGCTTCGGCATCATATGGGACCTGGGCGTGGCCGGTTTCGCCGAGCAAGGCTGCACGGTGACCTGTCACGCGGACGGGATGCGCACCAATGCCGATGGTGAGTTCGCTGACGAGTGGCACTGGAAAGCAGCCCGCTCCAACCCGATGAGCTACAGCGACGACAAGTACATAGACAACACCTACGAAGAGGGGGACGTCGAGGCCGGCCACCACGGCGATGGCGGCGACAGCACCTACAAGGACAACGAGAACGAAGCAGGCGACGGCCCAGCGTACACCTGGGCAGGCACGCCGTCCGCTCTGCCAGGAGTGCCCGCCGAGTTGGCCAGCCACTTCCTGCTCGACAGCGAGAAGGCGGAGATCACCGCCCTAGCCGCTGGCGACAAGGTGCCCGGCTATCTGCTGCGCAACCCCAGCGGCAGCCGGGGCGATGTCAAATCCTACGGCATGTGGGCCGATGGAATGTGGACAGTCGAGGTCCAGCGGGCCCTGGACACTGGAGCGAACGCCACCAAGGACAGCGCCAAGGTAGACCAGGTCTTCACTCCCGGCGGTACCTATCGCTTTGGGCTGGCCATTATGGACGACACCGGGAGCAACCACAGCGTTGCTGCCCAGCCCATCGCTCTAACTCTGAGCGCCGAGACCCCGACCGAGCTACCGGCCACAGGTGGCATAGCGTTCCCGCTGGCGGCGGTCGCAATCGGCGGTGGATTGGTGGCCGCAGGCGCTGGTCTGGTGCTGCGCCGAAAACGGGGCTAGCTGCATCCGAGCCCCAGGATCGCTTTTAGAACAAAACGGAGAAGCCCTGCAAAGGAAGGGGAGCTCTCGCGCAGGGCTCTCTTTGTTTTGAGTCAGCGTGTTGGGGTGGGCGGCGGGCGCCTAGTCTTGGTCCTGGAAATCGGGGGCAGACCGGGCGCGTTCGGGGAGGTCAGTCGGCGCATAACCAACGCCGGGGAAAACATCGACCTGGTCTACCGGGCCATGAATAGCCGGCGGGTACTCGGTGCCGATGACCTGGACAAGGCCCGCCCTGCCGTGTAACGCCGCGAGCGTAGTGACCCGGCAGGCCCACCTCGTCTGGTCCGTAGCAGTTCCGTAGTATCAAAAGTTTTCAGAAAAAGAGGTGAGAGTAATGATCCTTGTGCGCGACGTCTTTCAGGCAAAGTACGGCAAAGGGGACGAACTGGTGGCCCTTTTCAAAGAGATCGGCCAGAAGTGGCCCCAGGACTATGCCTACCGCATCCTGACCGATGTCAGTGGCCAATTTTTCACCGTTGTCACCGAGGAAGAGGTGGAGAGCCTGGCCGAGTGGGAGCGGCGATTTGGTATGGCGAGCCGTGGTGACAGCGGGCACGGGAGGGCGGCGCGCCACAAAAGACAAAAGATGATAAAAATGGCAAAAGTCGAAGTCAGCACAGTGATTAACCGACCCATTGAGGAGGTCTTCACGTTTGCGGGCGATATCAACAATAACCCACAGTGGCAATCGGGGGTCTTGGAAGCCAGGGTAACTTCCGAGGGTCCGATAGGCGTGGGGACGACGTACCGCTATGTAAGCCAACTCCTGGGTCGGCAGATCGAGACAGACGGCGAGATCACTGAGTACGAGTCAAACAGGAAGTACTCGTTCAAGAGCACCTCGGGACCTTTCCCAATCGAGGGCGGACTTACGTGTGAGGCCGCCGAGGGCGGCACAAAGGTCACTCTGGCAGTGGAGGCAGACATTAGTGGCTTTTTCAAAATGGCCGAGCCGCTCGTGATCCGCACGATCAAGAAACAGTTTGAGGCCGATGTGGGCAAGCTGAAGGACTTGCTGGAAGCCCAGGCGTAGGGCAGCGCCTAATGGCCCTCACCGGGGGTGGCGTGCTCAACCAAGTTTGTGTGGGCACGGCAGGGTAGCCTACGCCAACAGAAGAAAGACGATAAGGAGATGGTTGAAATGACAAAGCTAGAACAGAGTGTGGTGATCAACCGACCCATCGAGGAGGTCTTCGCCTTCGTGACCGACATCGAGAAGATATCGCAGTGGATGTCGGAACTCGTGGAAGCGAAGCAAACTTCTGAGGGCCCTGTGGGCGTGGGCACGACGATCAGCGCCGTGGCCAGTCCTCTGGGCCGGCGGGTCGAGAGCACGCAGGAGGTCGTCGAGTACGAACCGAACAGGAAGTTCGCGATCAAGTCCACCTCGGGGCCCGTGCCAAGCGAGGATGCGTACACCTTCGAGTCGGTCGCGGGTGGCACAAAGGTCACTCGCGTGACCGAGGCGGAGGTAGGTGGCTTCTTCAAGCTGGCCGAGCCGCTCTTCGCCCGCACGATGGGGAGGCAGTTCGAAACCAATTTCGAAAACCTGAAGGACCTGCTGGAAGCCCAGGCATAAGGCCACCCAACGGCCCCCGCCGCTGGGAGTAGCGCTTTCAAACAGGCTCGTGGGCCACCCTCCCGCTTCCTAGCGCTGCCCCTGCGGTGCGGGGCCAGACGCCTTCCATGTGGTTAAGACGTTTTAACGAACTGACAATAAGGTCAGTGACCTCAGAAGGATAAGGAGGAAATTGAAATGAGCAAGCTGTTACGACGCATTCTCAAAGGGATCGGCATTCTGATCGGCGTACTGGTCGTGCTGGTTATCGGCCTGGTCGCCTACGTGCAACTCACCTGGGATCGCCCGGTGGGCCGGGGGGTCGCCCAGATGACCGCGCCGACGGACGCGGAGACGGTGGCGCGGGGTGAATACCTGTACAAATGGAGCCTGGGCTGCTCGGGGTGTCACGGGTCCCAGGGCAGTCATAGCCCTGAAGAGCCCCAAGCCGGCGGCCTCGAGTTCGACATGACAGGAATTGGCCCCGGCTTCGGCTTCGTCTACGCCGCGAACCTCACTCCAGACCCCGAGACAGGCATCGGGGCTTGGTCTGACGGCGAGTTGGCGCGGTCCCTCCGAGAGGGGCTGGACCGCGAAGGACACGTACTTTTCCCCATCATGGAAGCCGAATTGTGGCGAGGCCTGAGCGACGAGGATGTTCTGGCGCTGGTGGCCTACATGCGCTCCCTGCCACCGGTGCGTAATGAAGTTCCGGCCAATAAGCTGTCCTTCGCCGCCAAGGCGCTGATGGCACTGGGGATAGTCAAACCTCAGCCTGCCATCACCGCACCGGTCGTTGCCCCGCCCAGAGGCGCGACGGTCGAGTATGGAAAGTATCTGGCCTGGCACGCCTCCACTTGCTTCGGATGCCACACGCCACGCGATCCCAACACCGGACAATTCGATATGACCCAACCCTTCGCTGGGGGCCTCTTTCCCTTTCCCGAGGAAGGATTCAGCACCACCGGCTCTAACCTCACGCCAGACGTGGCCACAGGCATCGGCGATTGGACCGAGGAGCAGTTCATCACCGCCATGCGCACTGGCCTCCGGCCGGACGGCACGGTGATGCTGCCCTTCATGCCCTGGCCGTCGTATGCCCGGTGGAG
>JBGVTF010000245.1:0-5574 GCA_041862415.1 Anaerolineae bacterium
GTCGGTCTGGCCGGTGCTCATGTACTGTTCAAAGGGAGCATAGCCCGGCGTGTAGGCTCGCGCCCCGGTCATCGTCGGCTGGCCGCGCACGTGCCGCTTGGCGATGCCAAAGTCCACCAGCACCGCCTTGCCCGCCGGGGTGATCTTGACGTTGGCTGGCTTGATGTCCCGGTGGATGACCGGCGGTTGTTGCCCGTGCAGGTACTCTAGGGCGTCCATCACCTGCGCCGCCCAAGCTAGCACCTGAGCCTCGGGCAAGGGCCGGCTGGCAGCACTCAACATCTCGTCCAGGTCCTGCCCCTCCACCAGGTCCATCACCAGGTACTGCCGCCCGCCTGGGGCGATAAAGTGGTCGGTGACCCGGGGCAGGTGAGGGTGGCTCAAGTTGGCCAGCAGAACCGCCTCTTGCTGGAACTGCTGCTGGGCTTGCGGGGAGGTGTCCAGATTCTCCTTGATCACACAGCGACGGTTCAGGCTGAGGTCATAGGCCTCGTAGACGGTGCTCATCCCGCCCTGAGCCACGAGCCTGACGATCCGGTAGCGATTGTGAAGGGCAATGCCAGGTGTCAACAGGTTGATCATTTCTACTCTACCTCCAACATGTGCCCCTAGGTGCGACGCACCTTTTGATCTCTCTATCTCCAACATGTGCCGAGCAGGCAACAAGCTACCAGCAGCGCCAGCAGCGCCACGGAGATGACGGCCAGGGGCAGAGGACGGGGAGCGGTCAGTTGCAGGTCAACGGGCTGTACTGCCCGCTGCCGGGTCTGCACCCGCCAGGCCCGCAGGCCGCCCAGCCTTGTATCCCACGTGCCCCAGGCCCGCACCGCGTCACCCTGGACGGGTGGTGTCCCCTGCCGGTTCCCCACCACCATCACCTCCACGCTGCCCCGTGCGCGGTCGTTGACCCGGAAGCTCAGCATCGGCACCTGCTGGGTCTGGCTGCTCACCGGCAGTAAGGCGAAGTAAAACTGGTAAACCTGCGTGGCCGCGGTCTCGTAGGGCGCGGTGATCACCGTCCCCTCGACCTGGGGCTCGCCACGCAATTGAGCGTAGAGCGCCTGGGCCTCTTGCACCGCCTGGGCCCACAGGGCCACCAGCAACGCCTTTGCCTGGGCCAGGTAGCTCTTCACAGCCGTCGTGAAAGGTGCAAATGGCGTGGGCGGCGACAGTGGGAGCGGATGGCCGCAGGCGGTACAGAAGCGGGCGGTGAGACGGTTGGTAGCTTTGCAGATTGGACAAATGGTATTGTTCACAGTTCCCTCCAAGAGCATCAGAATGCCCATTGCACAGCCAAGCGCTATTGTGGGTAAGCGTCCTTCATCTCTCACTAACTGAAATCCCATCAGTGAATGTGGTCATGCCTGGTTGGATCGGCACGTCAAGCAACGTGCCCACATCCTTAACCTCCACCACATAATTACCGGCCGTCATGTCCCAGGAAACCAGCCCCCCATTATCCGTGTAATCGCCGGCAATCCGATCTCCCTTGGTCGGGTTGCCACTGACATCCCACTCCTGACAATAGACGGCCACCCAGCGGCCCTTGATGGGCTTCCCTCCGGCGTCTTTCAGGCCCACGGTCAGCCGGCCCAAATTGAGGACAATGGCCCTCGTCTCCCCGCTGTTGATCACGTGATCAAATTCTTCGCCCCAGACATTGCCCAGGAGGCCCCCAATCTCCACGGCATAGGTGCCAGCGGTGATGTCCCAACTGACTAATCCCGCGTCGTCGGTGTAATCACCCAAGAAGCGATTACCTTTGATGGGATTGCCTTCCAGGTCCTTTTCCTGGAAATAAACGGCTATCCACCGGTTCGACACCGGCTGGTCATCTGCGTCTTTGACCCCGACCGTCAACTGTCCCAAAGTGACCAGGATCGTGGTCTGCCCGCCGCTGGCGACGACATGGTTCGTTTCATCTCCCCAGAGGTCGCCCACTATGCCCCCAATCTCCACCGCATAGATGCCCGGCGTCAGATGGTAGACGACGGCACCCGTGTTGTCGGTGTAGCCAGAGGTCACACGATCGCCTTGGACCGGATTACCGCTGACGTCTGATCTCTGAAGGTAAACCGCCGTCCATTTGCCTTCTGATCCCTGACCCTCAACGTTCCTCACCCCAACCACCAACTGTCCCAAAGCCAAAGAGAGGACAGTAGCCTGCCCGCTACTCACCGTATAGTTGAACTCCTCCCCCCAACTGTAACCTGTCAGGTCTCCAATTTCGAGGGCATAAGTGCCGGGCTCCAGTTCAAAGAATACAGCTCCCGTTTCATTGGTATGGCCAGAAGTGAGCCGGTCTCCGCGCACTGGGTTGCCGCTGACGTCCGCTTTCTGCTGATAGACCCCGACCCACGAACCTTTCTTGGGCGATCCATCCGCATACTTGACTTCCACCTGGATGCCGCTCTGCGTGGAGGCCACCGTCGAGACGTGCAGGCCGGAGAGCGTGTCCGGGCTCACCGTTGCCGTCGGCCCGCCTGGCACCGGTGTATCAGTGGGCACCGGCGTGTCAGTTGCCGGGATGGGCGTGCTCACCGGGGTCTCAGTCGGTGATGCTTCCGTGGGCGGGGACGGCGGCGCTTCGGTGGCTGTGGCAGAGACCGCGGTGGGCAGGACCGGCGTTTCGGTGACAAGGGCCGCGGCTGCAGGCGACGTAGCGGTTGCTGCCAGAGATGTGGGCAGGGGCGGGGTAGGAGTCGGCAATAGCGTTTGCACCGCCAAGTACCCAGCCACACACAAGACGATGCCTACCACCAATGCGCCGCAACCCAAAAGCGCCCAGGGCCGCGCTTTTTTGGCCGGCCGCGCCACGGCCGGTGGTGGGATGGGAGGTGGTGCCATCCCCTTCAACGCCTGTCGCATCTCCCTGGCGGTCTGAAAACGCTGGGCAGCGTTGACAGCCATGGCCCGAAAGATGACCGCCTGTGTCTGCTGCGACAGGTCAGGCCGGAGCTTGCGCGGCGGGGGCAGCGGTTGTCCGGAAGCCAGGGCCGCCGATTCGGGTGGCACCTGCCCGGTGAGCAGGCAATAGAGGGTGGCTCCCAGCGAGTAAATGTCGGAGCGGGCGTCGGTGCCGCCGACGTATTGCTCCACCGGCGCAAAGCCGGGCGACCCGGCCGCCCGGGCTCCGGTATAGGTGACCTGGCCGGGCCGGTAGATTTTGGCGATGCCAAAGTCCACCAATTTCACCTTGCCCTGGGGCGTAATCTTGATATTGGCCGGTTTGACGTCACGGTGGATGACCGGGTTGGGCTGTGTGTGGAGATAGATCAGGGCATCCAGCAGGGCATCGGCCAAGCCAAGTACAGACTTCTCCGGTAGTTGCCCCCGTGGATGACGCTGACACATGGACTCCAGGTCTTCCCCCTCCACGTATTCCATGACCAGGTATTGCCGGCCGCTGGGCTCGATGAAGTGGTCGGTGACCTTGGGCAGGTTGAGATGGTCCAAGTTGGCCAGGATGTGCGCCTCGAATTGAAACTGCTGCTGCGCCTGCTGTGACGTGTCAAAGTTCTCCTTAACGGCGACCTTCTTCGGTCCCAGGCGCTGGTCCTGCGCCAGGTAGACGGCTCCCATTCCGCCGCAGCCCAGTAGGCCCACGATCTGGTACCGTCTTTGCAGCATGGTGTTCGTACCGAGCAAGCCCATCAGTTGGGCGTTGCAGAAGGCGCAGAATTTGCCGGTGTCGCGGTTGTCTCGACCGCAATTGGGACACATTTGAGACATGATATTCACCTCCTGATGGATAACTCACCTACCCTCCCGCAGGTTGCCCTGACAGATACTCATGCTCAGTGATGCCTCACTGCGCACGATGATGTAGCGCCCTGCGAGGACGGCGTTGGGCTGGAGCATGCCGGTCTGAGGCGTCGTCCCCCTGAGCGGCGTGGCACAGTAGTGGCAGAAACTGGCCTCAGGTCGGTTTGCCGTGCCGCAGGATGGGCAAAGGACCTCGCTCACCAGCGGTGTGGCACAGTTGAAGCAGAAACGAGTGTCGTCACGGTTGGATGTTCGGCAGTTTGGACACTGCTTGGTCATACTCATTCTCCTTCTCCTCGAAGACCAGCATACCCGGCCTCAAGCATCCAGGGGCAGATCATAGGCCCGCCATATCGGTCAGGACGTGGTGGGTCGCGAGGCAGACCATCCATGCCCCGGAAGTAGCCGTGGGGACCGGTCAATTGTTCTTGTGCCGCCGGGGATAGCTCCTTATCCCCTATGGCAATAGCGTGAATATGAGGCGCTGAACCCTCGTATACTTCACTGGGCTCGCGATACCAGGCAGCGAAGCCTGCCTGGCGTAGGGCCAGCACCATTGCTTCGACTTCGCCGAACAGGCGTTCCGACGGGTTGGCTGGGTTGCGGATGGAGATGTCTACCGCACCACCACCTGCATGAGTGCCAAAACTGGCCGCCAGCGCATCGGTGTACGACCCCTGCACCACCCGCCTCAGGTCTCCAAGCCCGCCATACAACTCTACTGCCGTGTCCAGCATCAACGCTGTTCGACAGTTGACCGTCTCGCCGTTGATGATTACCCGAGCATAGTCTTCGCTAGGTCTCTGACAGAAGCCGACTGGTGTGGCTGTTGGCGCTACGGTCGGGGTTGGCGTCTCGGTTGGCGTGCTCGTCGGGGCTACGGTCGGCGTCAGAGTCTTGGTCGGCATGCTCGTCGGCCACGGCGTCGCAGTGGGTTCGACGGTTGGCAAAGGCGTCGCGGTGACCCGGGTCAACGAAGTCTCTGTAATCCCAGTCGCGGACTGCACAACTGGGGTCAGATTTTCCCCCAGAGGTGATAGAAGCCGTCCCCCAGAGCAGGCGATTGTCGCTGCCAGAAACAGTAGAACCAGAGATCCAAGCGCCTTGAGCTTCCTGCGCATGGCCAACTCCTTCCTCACCTCGACCAACTCGGATACGCACCACCGTCGTAGGTCAGTCGGCGGACATCGCTGCCATTCACCCGCATGACGTAAATATTATTCTCTCCATTCTGGTCAGAAGTAAAAGCAATGTACTGTCCATCTGGTGACCAGACGGCCCCCCACTCGTAACCGGGTCCCCAAAAGACTGTCTTCTGATTGCTGCCATCGGTCTCCATAAGATAGATGTCCGCGTTATTGGGCCTTTTCGACAGGAAGAGGATGTGGTTGCCATCCAGCGACCAACTGGGCGCCCAGTCAATGACCGAATTGTCAGTCAGGCGGAGCCAGTCACCCCCCGTGGCGGCGATGATATAAATCTCCCACTCATCCTCCACTGATCCAGAATTGAAAGCGATCCAGCGGCCGTCCGGCGACCAGGTCGCGTGACCGTCTTGTGCTGGTTCGCTGGTCAATCTCATCAGGTCACTGCCATCTGCATTCATCACATACAGATCGCGGTTGCCTGCCCGGTCTGAATTGAAGGCGATTTTGGTGCCATCGGGTGACCAGGCTGGCAACCGGTCCTGAGCTGGGTCGTATGTCAACCTCGTTTGACTGCTCCCATCGGCGTTCATCACGTAAATCTCCCCATTCCCGTCCCGATGGGAGACGAAAGCGATACGACGTCCGTCGGGTGACAAAGCCG
>JBGVTF010000246.1:0-5861 GCA_041862415.1 Anaerolineae bacterium
GGCACCATCGTCACCGGCGACCAGGTCGTTTTCTCCCAGGAGAAGAAAGAGTGGCTGCACAGGACCTTTGAGGCCCTGGCAGTGGAAATGGAAGGGGCAGCCGTGGCTCAGGTAGCGGCGGCCAACGGCCGGCCGTGGCTGGTGGTACGGGCCATCAGCGACCAGGCTGATGCCAGCACAGGGTTCGACTTTGCCCCCCTGCTGGACTACCTTGACGACCCGCGATCGCCATGGGCCAGGATGCGAGGTTGGGGGCGCAAGTTGTGGTATCTTTTGAGCAACCCCTCGATTACACCCAGGCGGATACGGCTGCGGCGAAATGTCCACCTTGCCACCGAGAACGCCGCCCGCCTGGTGGAAGCCACGATAGGTCAGCTCTGAAATAGAGGATGATGGACAACGAGGCACTGATCCAACTGCGTGACGTGGTCAAGGTCTACCAGATGGGACGCAAGGAATTCGTGGCCCTTAAAGGGGTGACCCTTGACATCTACGCCGCGGAGTTCGTCTCCATCGTCGGCCCCTCGGGCAGCGGCAAATCCACCATCCTGAACATGATCACCGGCATCGCCAAGCCCACCAGCGGGCGGGTGTGGGTCGGCGGAGTGGCCATTGATCGCCTGAGCGAGAACGAGCTGGCCAAATGGCGAAGGGACAACGTGGGCATCGTCTTTCAGTTCTTCCAACTGCTGCCTACCCTGACCGCCCTGGAGAACGTGGTCCTGCCCCTGGACCTCATGGGCAAAGTAAAGGGCAAAGAGAAGCAGAAGTGGGCTCTGGAGTGCCTGGCGCAGGTGGGGTTGGAATCCCACGCCCACCACCTGCCCAGCGAGTTGAGCGGGGGCGAACAGCAGCGGGTGGCCATCGCCCGCGCCCTGGCCAACGACCCGCCCATCCTCATCGCCGACGAGCCCACGGGCAACCTGGATTCTGAGGCCGGTGAAGCGGTGGTCCAATTGCTGGCTGACCTGCATCGCCAGGGCAAGACGGTCATCCTCATCACCCACGACCGCAGCCTGGCCGGGCGAGCAGAACGCATCGTGCAGGTGCTGGATGGGCATATCGTGGAGTAGGGATACCGGCCTCTTTCCTGCAAACCAGAGGCAACCGCCAGGCTGGCAGCGTCTATCACACGACCGGCGACACCATCAGAGTCATCGAGCAGGGCGCGTGGAACGGGTAGTGAACACGGCCGTCCAGGTGATCCGCCGCCTCGATTACTGAGGACGGTAGAGGTGCCAGGCACTTACAGCGTAGCTTTTTCACGAGAAATAGCATTGCAAACAGTTTATCCAAGCATAAGCAACGGAGATCGGAAGTGCCTGGCACCTTACAAAGCCGAACCTCAACCAGCGTACAACAAAGAGGGGTGCTTCTATGCATAGAAGCACCCCTTCCCCATTTATCCGTATCAGCAGCGTTCAGTCCAGGGGATAGTTGAGGCGCAGTGTCCAGGGACGCCGCCTTGAGGTCACCTGTACGGCCTGACCGCAACAGTGGTGCAACAGTGGTAAATGGGTCACGCTCTCCATGTGAGGCCGACCATTTCCAACGTCCCTGGAGGCCTCATTCGCTTAGTAATCCCTATACTCGAGTGAAAAGGGCCATATCTGTCCGGCTACTATATCAACCTCCCAGTGCCCTTCACCACCCCCCACCTGGATAACAAGCGTGTAATGCCCTGGGTCCAGTTGGGGGCAGAGGCAACCGTCTACATCGCCTTGCTTGGCCGGAACCTCGTAGACATAAGGGCTCATGTCCACGTGCAAGGGTTCGCCTATGTAGTTTGTGAACCAGATCGCCCCCTTGCCCGGTTGCAATGGCTCGCAGCAAGGCGGCTGAGAAGCAAGGATGTCCCGCATGTGCTGGATGTCGGCCTCCACCTCCGCCCGGTCACTGGCATTGGGCACCAGTTGCAGATATTTCTCCAGGGCCTCGATGGCTTTCTCGAATTCCTCTTTTTGGACCTCGTTCAAGAACCCAGGCCGGGGCAATCTTTACACAAACTTCTGTCCTGTTTCCTGTCCCACTTTCTTGACACCCGATACAAATTGTGGTAAACTTGCAGAACGGCGCAATCCCGACCAACACCGCACACAAAGACGCTCTTCCAATGAGCATTCAAGGTCCATCGTTAGCTGCGGCGGACTTGAATGTTCTGGGACAAGAGGGGGTTGTGCCTGGGCAGAGCCGATCTTTCATCATGATGATGGGTCGGCTCTCGCCTTTCTCACAACCCTCTTTAAACAAAACACGCTAACTTGCACCAGACCGAGAGCGATGTAAGTTAGCGTACGTTGGCGCCAGGGTGAAAACATCCCGACAACCCTGGCGGGAACACGTTTCTATTATGAATATTATACCACAGAATTTTTGTCTCGTCAACAAAAAGTTAACATAAAAAGGTACTAGAAAAGAGCTATTTTCCAGATAGCTCCTGGCTAGTAAAATACGCTTCTGGGTACTAATACTTTGTGCATTTCTGCACGAATGTGGCTTCCAGAGATAGTCAGGCTAGAAAAGCCAGGATGACCCCACCCGCCCGACCCAACCAAGCCGCCCGGCCATGTTGGCCCCCATGGCTTGCATCAACTAAACATATCCAGCTCTTCTTCCAGACCCCTCTCAAGGTCGGCTATCATTTTTCGATAGCGAAGCTGAGTCGCCTCGATAGTGGTTGCCTTGAAACGGACGGTGCTTCTGCCCGGCAGACACTGGGCCAGCAACGGTATATCCGCGCTGACCACCGTAGCGATTTTAGGATAGCCGCCGGTCGTCTGGCGGTCGGCCATCATAACGATTGGCTGTTCGTCAGCCGGCACCTGAACCGCTCCCAGAGCGATCCCGTCAGAGACGATGTCCGCTGTTTCCCTGTGAGCGATGGGCGGGCCCTGGAGGCGATACCCCATCCGGTCTGCTGTAAGACTGACCTTGTATTGGCCTGACAGGAAGGCAGCGAGCCCTTGCTCGGTGAAGTAATCATCCTGGGGGCCGAGGATGACTTCCACCTGGGGCTCCTCACTGTATGGTGGAAGAAAATCGGCTTCAATGCTCCGTCCTGCCAGAGCAGAGAGGTCCAGCCGGCTGGATCCCACTGCCAGGTGGTCACCCTGGCGCAAGGCCCGGCCCTCAAACCCGCCGAAGCTGCCCCTCAGGTAAGTTGACCTGGAGCCCATGACCAGGGGCACGTCAATTCCTCCAGCTACGGCCAGATAGGCTCGACACCCCGTCCTCTGGCCAGCGAAATCAATGATCCATCCCCGGCGCACGAAAACGGCCATCCACAGGGGGATTTCCCGGCCTTTGACGCAAGGGGTCAGGTCGGCACCGGTCACAGCAATCAGGCAGTCCTCGGTCGCTCGCAGGGTAGGGCCAGTCAGGGTTATCTCCAGACCCGCCTTATCCCAGGGGTTCCCTACCAGAGTGTTGGCTGCTCGCAGAGCAAAGGGGTCCATGGCCCCGGCCACCGGAATGCCGAAGCGTTCGTAGCCGTACCGCCCCAGGTCCTGGACAGTGGTCAGCATCCCCCCTTCGAGAACCTCAAGAGCCACCTTTCTCTTCCTCCCTTTCCAGATGGATCCAGTACTCCTCCGAGATGGGCACGAAGCGCACCCGGCCTCCAGCTCTCAGCAGAGTGGGCGGGTCTCACTGCGGGTCAAAGAGCTTGAGGGGGGATACGCCCGACGAGGCGCCAGCCGCCCGGAGTGGCAATGTTGTCTACCTCGTGATAATCAAATAAACGCCGATGCAGGCCAGCAGCATGCCGATTACATAACGCCAGGTGAGCGGCTCCTGCAGCAGCACCAAACCAGCCAGGCTAGCCAGCAATAGCCCGCCCAGCCGAATAAAAGGCGAGGCGACCGAAATCGGCGCACCTGCCCCAAAGGTGGCATACAGGCCCACTGTAACGCTGCTGAAGGCAACCCCCACCCCCAAAGCTGGCAAGACGCCTGAGGTTTGGGCATGTTGCGGCACACCGCGGGCGCGTTGCCACAGCACCCAGCCCAGCCCAGTCAGGAATGTGCAGCTTCCGTACAGTAACACGGCCACGCTGTTGGAGAGCTTGCCCGCTGCTAGTTTGACGAAGAAATCGGCAGCGGCCAACGCCAAGGCCGTGCCCAATGCATATAGAATCCAACCCATCAATCCAATTTCACTCCCGTCCGCTCCTGTGAGCACCATCGGCGGCAGCGGCGCTTGCGCAGCAGAAGCCCGTGAAGTACGAGGGGACTTTGTCGAGCTCAGTCGAGACGTGCCCCCTCGCCCCGCTTCTTCCCCTCATCCAGGCTCAGTCCAGCAGGACAATCACCCACCCGATGAAGGGGAAGAGGGGATTGTGGAGGGACACCGCCCACGCCCCCCGGCCTGTTGCGCAGGCCCCCATGGTCTGCTGAGATGGAGGGCATTGCCTGGCTCAGGCTGGCAGGATCCCTCCTTCGACCAGGATGGCTCGTAACGTGGCTTGTTGGGCCTCGTCCAGCGGACCCAGGGGCGAGCGCACCGGCCCACCGTAGTAACCGAGCCAATCCAGTGCCAGCTTCAGTCCGGGGACGCCGAAGCGAGCTGTCACGGCCATGTTAGGGGGGATCATTTTCAACTGCAACTGCCGCGCCTCCTCGTGACGCCCCTCTTGAGCATGGCGGTAGATGCCATAGCACTGCTCCGGGGCGATGTTGGACAGGGCCATGATCCCACCTACCGCACCCAGAACAAGGGCCGGATAGAGGAAGCTGGCCGAGCCAGCCAGGACATTGAAGGTAGGAGGCGCAGCCCTGATAATGTCTCCCAACTTGACCACGTTCCCTGAGCTATCCTTGATGCCCACGATGTTGGCATGCTGCGCCAACTCTACCACGGTTTCCGCAGAGAGGTCAACGCCCGTGCAGGCGGGCATATTGTAGAGGAGGATAGGCAAAGGGGAGCGTTCGGCCAGCCCTAGGAAGTGCCGCCGCATCGCCTGGGCGTCCATTTTGGAGGTGTAATAGCTGGGGGTGAGGACGATGGCCGCGTCCGCCCCGATGTCCGCGGCCTGCTCCGTCAGCTCCAGGGTGGACCTGGTTGACTCGCAGGCTGTGCCGGCGATGAACAGCTTGTCTTTGGGGATGGCCTGGCGGGCAGTTCTCAGCACATCGAGCTTCTCTTCATCGCTCAGGTAATTGAATTCCCCGTTGGAGCCCAGGACAAGGAGGCCGGCCAATGGCGTCTGGCTCCACCTGGCGATGTTCTCGGCCAGCTTGTCGTGGGCAACCGCCTCGTCAGCGTCGAAAGGGGTTGGGATGGGAGCGTATGCTCCCGATAACGATAGCTTTTTCATAATCGCTCCTCTCCTTTGGATTTTTACTTCAAGGAGTGCAGGCGCAAGCCTGCACCCCAACTCTACGCAATGGCTCGCTACCCTACACCAGACACTTGTTCGCTGCCAAAATGGCTAGATTAGTTTCTGTCTGGAAACTAGCGGGCCGGGCTCCCACGCCCGGCTTCCGGCGGCCCTTCGGCTGCGCTCAGGACAGGCGTGGGAGCCGCCTCTGCTAGACTTTCCAGACAAGAACTAGTCTAGATGGCCGCTCGCGGCGGATCGCCACATCTGCCGCCTGCCCGATGGATCGCCAGATCCATCGGGAGCAAGGTGTTTTTCAGAACAGGGATAGCTGCTCGGCACCTGACTTGAAGCGCAACGACTCAGGCAAGGTGTGAAATCCGTTGGCCTTGGCCCACTGCTCATCTGGTCCTTGCCAGCCGAAGCGGCTCAGGTCAGTGCGGCCCTTCTCGTCAAAAACGACGCCCTCCTCCTCCAGCAGGCGCTGTTGCTCCAATCCCTTGGTACTGACCTTGCCCTGGGCGTTGATCACCCTTTGCCAGGG
>JBGVTF010000247.1:0-5146 GCA_041862415.1 Anaerolineae bacterium
CCAACTTTATCAAGAGCCACCGTCCCGACGATGAGAGGCTGGAGATTACAGTAGACGACGAGGAAGAGGCATTCGTCCGCTCCGAGTCCAAGTACTGGCACGAGGCTGCCTATGGGTACAAAGGGCACACCTACTGGACCTGGACCATCAGCGAGGAGCAGGGGGAGGACTGCTGGGCTGAGTGGCGGCCCAGGTTGCTCAAGACTGGATCGTACGAAGTCTTTGTTTTTGTGCCGCGTCGGTACACTACGACCCGCAATGCTCGCTACCAGATCACGCACCGGCGGGGAGTGGATGTGGTCAGGGTTGACCAGTCCCGGTACTACGACGAGTGGGTGTCCCTGGGAGCCTACGCCTTCTCCACCGTGCAGCCTGGCTACGTTCGCCTGAGCGACGTCACCGGCGAACCTTACACCCGGGACCAGCCCCCGCGCAGGCAAATCGCCTTCGACGCCGTGATGTGGGTGTTGAGCCAGCCGGAGGAAGAGTGAGTTTCTCAACCTGGCAGCCAGCTACATTTGATGGGGAAGGGAGCGCTTTCGAGGATCAGCTCCTTGGCGATGAATCTTGCAAACAGCCTGAACATCTGTTATACTACAACTGTTAGTATTCCATCAATGACATCACAGCCATGCATTGGCGCCCTATGCCCATCAAATCCTTCACCTTCAGGCGGGTTCAGGGGCATGTACGTGCAGTGAAAGCCACTCCCTGGGTTGGTGCTGGAGCGGCTTTTGTATTCTCCAGATTTCACAAATCCTTGACCCAAAGTTGTTGCTTGTTTCTTGGGGGGGGGAGGTATGAAAGACGAGGACAAGGCCAAAGAACAACTCATAGATGAATTGGCAGAGTTGCGCCAACGGGTTGGTGAAATGGAAGCATCAGAAATCGAGCGCAGACGGGCGGAGGAGGCACTGAGGGACACCAACGAGCTTCTGGAGAAGATCTTCTCCACGCCCCATCTCTTGGTTGCCTACATGGACACGGATTTCAACTTTATCCGCGTAAACCGCGCCTATGCGGAGGCGGATGGTCGCGAGCCCGAGTTTTTCGTCGGTAAGAACCATTTTGCTCTCTACCCCAATGAGGAGAACGAAGGGATCTTCCGTCGCGTTGTTGAGATGGGTGAGCCGCATACCGCTTACGCGAAGCCTTTTGAGTACGTGGAGCATCCAGAACGGGGGGTGACATATTGGGACTGGGACCTTCACCCAGTAAAGGACACTTCTGGGGAGGTGGAAGGTCTCGTCCTGTGCCTGGTGAACGTTACCAGGCGCGTTATAGTGGAGAAAGAATTGACGAAACACCGCGACTATCTTCAGGATCTTGTGGAAGAGCGCACCACCAAACTGACAGCGGCCAATGAACAACTTCAACGGGAAATCACCGAGCGCAAGCGGGCGGAGGAGGCGCTGTGGAAGCTGACGCATGATCTTGCCGAGCGGGTCAAGGAACTGAATTGCCTCTATGGCATTTCTAATCTTGTTGAGAAGCGGGGCATTTCGTTGGAGGAGATACTTCAGGGGACCGTTGATCTCATCCCCCCCGCCTGCCAGTATCCGGAAATCACTTGTGCACGAGTCACTCTGGAAGACCAGGTATTTAAAACGAACAACTTTGGGGAAACGATTTGGAGGCAGACCTGCGACATCTTTGTGCACGGCGAGCGGATCGGCAGTTTGGAAGTCTGTCACCTGGAAGAAAGACCAGAAAGCGATGGGGGACCTTTCCTGAAGGAAGAGAGAAGCCTGATGAACGCTGTTGCCGAGCGATTGGGAAAAATCATCGAGCGCACGCGGGCGGAGAAGGCGCTGCGCCAATACACTGTCGAGCTAGAAGCGCGCAACGAGGAACTGGACGCCTTTGCCCACACCGTGGCCCACGACCTCAAGGACCCACTAGCCACCATGGTCTGCTATGCCGAGGTGTTGGAAGCGGATTGCACTTCGCTACCGGGTCAGAAGCTGCGGGACTATGCGCGTGTGATTGCGCAGCATGGGTTCGAGATGAGCAGGATCATTGACGAGCTACTCCTGCTGGCAGAAGTGCGCAAGGTGGAGGAAATACCGATAGAACCACTGGATATGGCTGGCATTGTGGCCGAAGCTCAGGGACGCCTGGCCTATTTGATCGAGAAACATCAGGCCGAGATCATCTTGCCCGACGCCTGGCCGGTGGCGCTGGGCCACGGCCCGTGGGTCGCAGAGGTGTGGGTCAACTATCTCAGCAACGCTATCAAATACGGCGGTCGGCCGCCGCGCGTGGAACTGGGCGCGACGGCGGGGCAAGCGGGCGGCATGGTGCGTTTTTGGACACGGGACAACGGCCCCGGCCTCACGCCAGAGGAACAGGCCCGGTTGTTCACGCCGTTTACGCAGCTCACCCAGGTCCGTGTCGAAGGGTATGGGTTGGGGTTATCTATCGTGCGGCGCATCGTGGAAAAGTTCGACGGACAGGTAGGGGTAGAGAGTGAAGTAGGCCGGGGGAGTGTCTTTATGTTTACTCTACCGGGTATGACCAGCTAGACCACCGGGGTGAAAGGGTTGAACGCCAACAAGTTCAGCCGGTTGAGGACAATGAGGATGATGAGTAGGGAGGATGAGATATGCGCACTCGGTATTATCGGTTGCTGATCCTCACTTCAGCTCTGTCGCTTGCCTTGCCAGGTTGCCTTCCCCGTTTCCCTACGGGAGTGCAGGAGGTCACAGCCTCACCACAGGTCGAAGAGATTGCTCTGCCTGCGCCGCGTGTGAAAGGGGAGATGTCGCTGGAGGAGACCTTGGCTGCTCGTCGCTCTGTGCGCGAGTTCACCGAGGAGGAGCTGACACTGGAGGAGATTTCTCAACTGCTCTGGGCAGTTCAGGGGATGACGGCTGCCTGGGGTGGGCGGACGGCCCCTTCGGCGGGGGCGCTCTATCCCCTGGAGGTCTACGCGGCCACGGCCGATGGCCTCTACCGCTACCTGCCCCAGGGACACAAGGCCATCGTTGAATCAAGGGCCGATTTGCGCGGCGAGCTTTGGCGGGCTGGCCTGAGCCAGGATGCCATCCGCGAGGCCCCGGCAGTTTTCGTCATGACTGCTGTCTACGCGCGGACGGAAAAGAAATATGGCGGGCGAGCCGAACGGTACGTCAAGCTGGAGGCCGGTCACGCGGCCCAAAACCTGCTCTTGCAGGCCGTGGCCCTGGGTCTGGGAGGGGTGCCCATTGGTGCTTTCTACGACGACCAGGTGCAGAGCGCCCTCTCCCTTCCCTCTGACTACGAGCCTCTCTACCTCATTCCCATTGGGCACCCCAGAGAATGATGGACGAAGAAAGACATCCCCGGCTTTGGATCGGCACCTCCGGCTGGGTCTATCCCCACTGGCGGGAGGTGTTCTACCCGGCCAGGCTGCCCACAACCAGGTGGCTGAGCCATTACACCCAGCATTTCCCCACCGTTGAGCTCAACAACAGCTTCTACCGGCTGCCCTCGGAGCGGGCCTTTCAGGGTTGGCGGGAGAAGGCCCCTCGCGGCTTCCTTTTCGCTGTCAAGGCCAACCGCTACATCACCCACATGAAAAAGCTGCGGGACGCTGGGGAGCCCCTGGAGAAGTTCCTGAGCCGGACGCGGCTCCTGGGAGATAAGCTGGGGCCTATCCTCTACCAACTGCCCCCCAACTGGAACTGCAATCTGGAAAGGCTGCGAGAGTTTCTGGCCCTCCTGCCCGGCGACCTGGATCACGTCCTCGAGTTTCGCAACCGTACCTGGCTGAGGGACGAGGTCTTTGCTTTCCTGGCGGAGCATGGGGTGGCTTTCTGCATCATTAGCCTGCCCGGCTTCGATTGCCCCCTACGAGTCACCGCCCCTTTGGTCTACATCCGTATGCACGGCAGCGGCCTGGTCTACGGCGGCTGTTATAATGAGAGTGAACTGAGACAGTGGGCGGAGCGGATCAGAGGGTTCCTGGAAGAAGGGCACGACGCCTATGTCTACTTTAACAACGACGCTTTCGGCTACGCGGTGCAGAACGCCCAGCAGTTGAGAGCGATGCTGGGAGAGTAGTAGGACAATCGTGCAGTCCTGCAACTTACCCTGGGCTCTGTCCAGCTTCCAGCCCCTTCTGCTGGAGGAAGTCCCTCACCCCGGCCAGGAAGGCCTCGATGTAATCTGGCGAGATCGCCCTGCCCATGTGTCCCACGCGGAAGATTTTGCCTGCCAACTCGTCTATTCCCCCGCCGATCAAGATGCCGCGTTCGCCCCTCAGAAACCGGGCCATCTCCGCGATGGACATGTCCGGGCGACCCTTGGCAGCGGTGGTCAGAGGGGATGCGTGCGGTCCCTCCACGAACATCTCAAAGCCCATGTCGGTCAGGCCCTCCCGGGTCATCTTCGCAGCTTTGGCGGTCCTGGCATAGCGTGTCTCAAGCCCCTCGGCCAGGAGCTGCTTGAGGCTGGCCAAAAGAGCTAAAACGTTGTTGGTAGCCATCGTAGTAGGATAAGGATGCCAACTGGCCCACTCGGTGGCGTATTGCTTCCAGGTCTGCAAATTCAGATACCAACCATGAGAACGGTCGCTCTTGCTCTTGATAATTTCCCAGGCCCGCTGGCTGACGGAAAGGAATGATATCCCCGGCGGGGCGGCTAGACATTTGTTGGGTACTGTGACGCAGAGGTCAATGCCCCATCCATCTACCGGCAGGGGTACGCCTCCCAATGATGACACGGCGTCCACGATGATGGGCACTCCAGCCTTGTTGGTGGCAGCGGCTATCTCTAGCAAGGGATTCAAAATCCCAGTGGAGGTCTCGTGGTGCACCATGGCCACGGCCTGGATGTCCCTTTCCTTTTGCAAATGGGCCTCGACCGCAGCGGCCGAAATCGCCTGCTCCGGCGGGAAGTCGAGGGGCACAACCTCTAGGCCGTAACCTCTGGCCAGGGCCCTCAACCGTTGGCCGAAGAAGCCGTTGGAGGGAATCAGGACCTTCTCACCCGTAGCCAACAGGCTGCCGAAGGACGCATCCAGGGCAGCGCTGCCTGGCCCTCCCACGATGAAGAGGTCGTTCTCCGTCTGGAAAACCCGCTTGAGACAGTCAACGGTCTCCAGATAGACTTTCATCCATTCATCGCCGTAGTGGGCCCGAACAGGCGAGGCCATCTCGCTCAG
>JBGVTF010000248.1:0-76106 GCA_041862415.1 Anaerolineae bacterium
GCAAGCCCTTCGACATGGCTCAGGGCAGGCCCATCGAACTGGATCAGGGCAGGCCCTTCGACATGGCTCCGGGCAGGCCCTTCGACATGGCTCAGGGCAGGCCCTTCGACATGGCTCAGGGCAGGCCCTTCGACATGGCTCAGGACAGGCCCTTCGACGTGGCTCAGGACAAGCCGCAGGTGATAGCATCCCTTTGCAGACGGTCCACGTCCTGAGGGCCAAACCCATCAATGCGCAGCGTCTGCCTCACCGTGACGGCAGCCTATTGAGCGGGAAGATCGAGTTGGTGGGGTATGAGGTGGAGGAGGAGCCGATGCGACCCGGTGGAGCGCTGGAGTTGACCCTGTATTGGCGGGCCAGGGCAGAGATTGAGGAGAGTTACATCGTGTTCACCCACCTCCTGGATGGCGAGGGAAAAGTCCAGGGACAACGAGATGGCATTCCAGTTGAGGGCATGTACCCTACCTCATCATGGCTGGCTGGGCAGGTAGTCGAAGACAAGCACCGCATCCCCATAAGCGACACGGCCCCGGCGGGCAGTTATCGTATTGCAGTGGGTATGTACGAATTGGACAGCCTGGAGCGGTTGGAAGCGGTTGATGCCGAGGGCAACCCATTGTCCGAGGGCCAAATCGTGTTGGACACCCGGGTGGAGGTGGAATCACCATGAGGGATCGCTACCGCGTGCTCCGCTCATCAGCTTTGATCTGCGCTCTCTATGGCCTTCTGGCTCTGGTCAGCACCCATCGCCTCTGGCGCCACCTGACCACGGCTGTGCCCAGCGACATTGGAGACCCGTTGCTCAATACCTGGATTCTGGCCTGGGATGGACACGCCCTGCTGACCGATCCGGCTCACCTTTTTGATGCCAACATTTTCTTCCCCCTGAAGGATACCCTGGCCTACTCAGAACATCTGCTGGGCACGGCTCTGCCCATGTTGCCCATCCTGCTGATTTCGGGGGAACCGGTTTTGGCCTACAACGTGGCCTTTCTAACGAGCTTTATGTTGAGCGGCTTCAGCCTTTACTTGCTGGCCCTCCGTTATACCGGAAACAGGCTGGCCGCCTTCCTGGCGGGCCTGGCTTTCGCCTTCGCCCCCTATCACCTGAGCCTCATAGGCCATCTGTCGCTGCTGACCGTCCAGTGGTTGCCTCTGACTTTGCTCTATCTGGATGCGTTTTTGCAACCGGCCCTCACCCCTCCCCTTTCCCAACCCTTCGGCTTCGCTCAGGACAAGCGTCGGGAGAGGCGAGGGGCTGGGGGAGGGGTGAGGGTGGGAAGCCTGGCCCTTTTCGCCTTCTTCTTCATCTGCCAGGCGACCACCAGTTGGCACCTGGCTGTTTTCACCTCTTTCATCGTGGCCCTTTACGTACTTGGCAATTGGCTCACCCGGCGGGCGGCCTTCTCCTGGTTAACCCTGGCCGGGCTGGGGGCCGCAGCCCTCGTGGTGGCCCTGGTCATGGCCCCCCTGATCCTGCCCTACTTGAAGGTCCTGCCCGAGTTGCATAAGACCCGGCCTTGGGATACAATAGTGACGTTCGCGGCGACTCCGACCGATTATCTGGCTGCCTACCCTGCCAACTTGCTTTTTGGCCCGTTGACTGCCCCCTTCCGCACCAGGCCGGGTTTCATCGAAGAGCACACCCTGTTTCCTGGTCTCCTGGCCTCGATGCTGACCGCCTTTTCACTGAAGCTTTTCGCCCAAAGGGGGACAGGCAGAACCAGGTCCGTCATGGGTATTCTCTGGGTTATCCTGGTCCTATCCGTCTCGCTGACCTTTGGTCCGTTTCTGCGCCTGGAGAGATGGGGTGTAGCCATCCCCATGCCCTATCACCTGCTGGCAGGACTCACCTCTGCTCTGAGTCTGATGCGCGTGCCCCCGCGTTGGATGGTGGTTGGCCTCTTCGCCATGAGCCTTTTGCTTGGTTTTAGCCTGACGAGCATCTTTGCCTGGGCTCGGAGAAAGGGCTGGTCCACGCCCTCACCCCGGCCTTCCCCCAGACTTGGGGGAGGGAGACAAATGGTCTACGGTCTGGCCCTGCTGTTAGGGCTGGGCCTCCTGGCCGAAGGATACGCTGCTCCCATTCCCCTGGCTCATGTGGGCAGCACGGCCCAACTGCCGGAGGTCTATCGCTGGCTGCCCCGTGATGGGGACGATTACGCCATCTTGGAGATGCCCTTCTACAGCGCGCCCCAGCCCGAATACCCGGAGACCAGGCGGCTCTACGCCAGCACCATCCACTGGAAGCAGTTGGTCAACGGCTACAGCGGTCTCACCCCCAGCCGCCAGCCAGAGTTGGCCCAGCGGCTGGCTGGCTTTCCCGATCAGGGGGCCATAGCGGCCCTACAGGAGCTGGGAGCACAAGGGGTGCGCTACCTCATCGTGCACTCTCTGGAACAGGGCTTCGACCGGGATTCCTGGGAAGTGGATAGGCGCTGGCGACTGGCTCGCTCCCTCACCCTGCGGCCCGTCTACGAGTCTGGAGGAGACTTTGTCTATGAGGTCAATCCCTATGGTCAGGCTGTGGTGACCGCTCCCGAGACGGTCACCGACTCCTTCTGGCGTGAGCGCCTTCCCCGCCCGGTGGAGGCGGACTTTGCCGGCCTCGTCTCCCTGTTGGCCTACGAGGTTCTGGAGGGAGATGACGGCAGCCTGAGCCTGGTCCTCTACTGGCGCTGTCTGGAGCGTATGGAGAACGATTATACGGTCTTTGTTCATCTGCTGGATGCCGAGGGGAACATCGTGGCCCAGGGTGACTCCCCGCCGGTACAGGGCCATTACCCTACGACCATGTGGGCCGTCGCAGAGATGGTGCGGGACGAGCATCCCCTGGTGGGGCCGCCAGAGGCGGTGGCCCGTGGCGTGCGCTTTGCCGTGGGCTGGTACTCACAAGAGGGACGCCTGGAGGTCGTCAAAGACCTGGAAGCCACTGACTACGTTGACCTACTACGCTGAACCTGATAAGATACCGAGGTGATGAATTGCGAGTGACATCTCTTAAGAAGCGATGGGCAAAGAACAAAGATTGGCTCACCGATGTGGGCGTTGTCCTCCTGCTGGCCTGCCTCTGCCTCTTTTTCTTCTGGCGCATCATTACGCCCAATCTGGCCAACCGTGGTTCCTTCCCCGAGGGAGACTTTGCCGACCAGTTCTACGCTTTCGGGGTCTACGAGGTGCAACGCCTCTTCAGCGGCCAACTGCCCCTTTGGAACCCCTACACTTTCAGCGGTCAGCCTTTCTTGGCTGACGTCCAGTCGGCCATCTTCTATCCCCCCAGCTTGATCACCCTCCTGCTCAGCCTACCCCAGGGCTTTTCCCTTTTCGCCCTGGAACTGGAAGCCATCTTCCACTTCTTCCTGGCGGGCCTGTTCACCTACCTCCTGGCCAAGCGCCTTCTCCGTGACCGCCAGGCCGCTTTGATCTCGTCCCTGGTTTTCACCTTTGGAGGCTACCTGACTTCGTATCCCAGCCAGCAACTGGCCATCCTGGAGACCGACGTCTGGCTGCCGCTCATCCTGCTCCTCCTGGACATCGGGCTGGAGCAATTTGCTCCGGCTGGATTTGTAGTCCAGTCGCCGGACTGCCGGATTGCAAATCCGGCGAGAGCGGAAAAATTCTCTCTATCTGTTGTACTGCTCCCCATCACCTCTGCTGGCCTGGCTTTTGGCCTCGCGCTTTTGGCCGGTCACCCCCAATCGGCCATGTACGTCTTCTACGTCTCGGCCATTTACTTCGCTTTTCGGGTCTACACCAACAGAGTGCGGTGGCAGCCAGCGGTGATGGCCTTCGGGCTCTTTGCTCTGCTCGGTTTCGGCCTGGCTGCTGCGCAACTCCTGCCCAGTCTGGAATATATGCGCCTCTCCTCGCGAGCGCAGGCCAATTACAGCGAGATGTCGGGCGGTTTCCCCCGCCAGGACCCCATCCAGTTGCTCCTGCCTGGTTCCGTCAGCATCATGTCGCCCCTGTACGTCGGCATTCTCCCCCTTTTCCTGGCCTGTTTGGCCCCCCTCCTGAAGAGAAACCGGTACGAAAGTGTTCGTAGTGGCGGCTTCGGCCGCGAGGTGATCTTCTGGGCCTGTCTGGCCCTCGGGGCGCTGCTCCTCTCCTTTGGGGGCAACACTTTCACCTACAGCCTTTTCTACCTTTTCGCGCCCGGCTTTGCTCTTTTCCGCTCTCAGGAGCGGGCTGCTTTCGTCTTCAGCTTTTCCCTGGCCCTCTTGGCAGGCTATGGGGTGCGGTTGCTGATCCAGGCCATGCCTAAACCAGTCAAGGCCCGCTTCCGTGGTTTCTACCGCTTCTTGATGTACCTGGGCTGGGGCGCTTTGGGTCTGGTGCTCCTCACCTTCTACGGTTTTGTGGACACCGGGCAGGTGACGGGCAGCGCCTTCAGCGATGCCCTGGAACGCAGTATCCTGCTGGTGATTCTCCTGACTCTCAGCCTGGGCCTCCTCTACCTGCGACTGCGGCGCATTGTCAGAGAGCGGCTCTTGGTGGGCCTTTTCGTCGTCCTGATCGTCTTCGACCTCTTCACCGTCAACTGGGATAACAACTTTCAGGAAACGCGGCCTGAAGAACAATACGGTCCCACGCTGCTGACCCAGATCTTGCAGGGCGACGAGGAGGTCTTCCGCGTCTACAATGAGTGGCGTCTGCCTGGCAACTATGGCTGCGTCTATGGCCTGGAGGACATCTGGGGGGCGAGCCCCCTTTACGTGGGACGATATGAGGAACTGGTCTACAAGCTGCCCACTGAGCGGGTGTGGCAACTGCTGAACGTCAAATACGTCATCACCTGGCGCAAAGTGTTGGTCCCCGAGACGGAAGTGCTCTACGAAGAGCCCAAGGGGTTGGACAAGACCTATTTACATCGCCTCGATGAATACTGGCCCCGCGCCTTTGTCGTCCATCAGGTCGAGGTGATCGAGGACGGCGAGCAAGTTCTGGAGCGTCTAGGGGAGCCAGAGTTCGACCCCCGGCGGGTGGCCATCCTGCCGCACAGTCCCGACCTGGCCCTGCCATCCCAGGTGGAAGGCGAATCACCGGTCGTGATCCTGGAGCGCCAGCCAGAGCGGATGGTGCTGGAAGTGGACATGGCCGCCGATGGGCTGCTGGTTCTGAGTGAGGTCTACTATCCCGGCTGGCGGGCCTACGCCGACGGGGAGGAAGTGCCCATCTACCGGGCTGACCACGTGCTGCGGGCCATGCCGCTGAGGGCGGGACACCACCGGGTGGAGATGGTCTTTGACCCGTTGTGGCCCAAGGTGGGTCTGGCTGTCTCGGGCGTTACCCTGCTCCTGGCAGCAGTCTTGATCGCTGTGGCTATGGCCAGACGCAAGGCGAAAGGTTGAGTAGGGAGACAGCAATAAAATAATGGTGACTATCTGGCCGTAAAGTTGTCTCTGTTCAGGAGGTTGAGCCATGAATGGAAATGAAGCCAGACACCTGCAAGAATTGATCAGAGCCAAGAAAGACCGACTCCACCAGTTGGAGCTCAAGGAGGCCATGTTCGGATTGGACATTCCGCCCCACGTCCCCATTGAGATTGAGAAACTGCGCGGCGAGATTGCAGGTCTACAGGCTCAGCTAGCCGCGTTAGAGAAGGAGCAAAAGGCGGCTTCCCGACTTGAGGAGGCAAGGAGACAAGTGCCTGCTCCAGCCAGACCACGGCGGCCAATAAATTGGGAGAAGGTGGGGGCCATAGCCGGAGCGATGGCTTTGCTCATCGCTTTGGGTACATGGTTAGTGCCCAATGCGGCCGACTTCTTTTCCGCCTGGCTATCCGAGACTCCTGCTGTGACACCAACCAGTAGCCCGACGCATACGCCTGTCATTTCCGCTGCCACGCCAGTGCCGCCAACTGATACGCCTACACCCATCCCACCCACACCTGCGCCGGTGCTTCCAACCGAGACGCCGATTCCCTCTGCTCCGCCGGGCATGGTTCTGGTGCCTGCAGGCGAGTTCATCATGGGCTCCAGTGACAGCGACCCAGATGCCGCTGATGATGAGAAGCCGCAGCACACGGTCTATCTGGACGCCTTTTACATTGATAAGTATGAGGTGACCAACGCCCAATACCGGGCATGTGTGGAGGCAGGCACATGTGCCGCGCCCGCGGATACCACCGACTATGACCATGCCGACTATGCCCAACACCCGGTGGTTTACGTGAGTTGGAACGACGCCGATACCTATTGCCGATGGGCGGGCAAGCGGCTGCCCACCGAGGCCGAGTGGGAAAAGGCGGCGCGGGGCATGGATGGGTGGATTTACCCATGGGGGAACGCCTTCGATGGGGGAAAATTGAACTTCTGCGACGCCAACTGCACATATGACTGGAAGGATGCATCGGCCAACGATGGCTATGCCGCAACTGCACCAGTGGGCAGGTTCCCAGCCGGGGCCAGTCCGTATGGGGCGCTGGACATGGCGGGCAACGTGTGGGAGTGGGTGGCCGACTGGTACGATTCAGGCTATTACAGCCAATCGCCTGGGCGTAATCCACCCGGTCCCGATTCCGGGGAAGATCGGGTGCTGCGTGGCACTTCGTGGCTCAACAATCAGTGGGGTGCCCGCTGCACTGCCCGCTACAGGGACCTTCCCAGGCTCAGGAGCATCGTCGTGGGGTTTCGTTGCGTCAGGGGTTCTCCATAGTGCTCCCTGTCCACTGTCCTCTGCTAACTGCTAACTAACCTTGAATCCCGCCGGCCTGTCCTGCCTGCCCTGAGCAAAGTCGAAGGGGTCTCGTTCTCTGCTGGCAGGGTGATTTGTCTGCCAGAAAGGAGATTCTTCCCTTCGTGGTAAAGATCAACGTGCTGGGAAAAGTGTCCGGTAGTGAGTTTTCGCATAGTACTGTGAACTGGCCCCGGAATGCTTAAATTCGCTTCAAAATAACCCCAATTTTCCTTGTTATGTTGACTAAGGTATTGAAATTTGATCAATTATGGTGTATAATAGGGGTATCTGACGTGGGTGTCTTGCTCCACAGATCAAAAGGGGAGCCAACGCACCCACAAATGCACTCGCCTTTGGCAAAGGAGGACATCGGTTATGAAGAGAATGACGATCATCTTGGCAGCCGTTTTGATCCTAGGGTTGCTGACGACGGCTGTCAGCTATGCAGCCCCGCCCGCCTACGGGCCAATCTACCACTGTGTCAGGTATGGCGAGACTTTGTCCTCTATTGGACGTTTGTATGGGGTCAACCCCTACGCCATTGCCCGCGCCAACGGCCTCTGGAACCCTAACCGTATCTACGCCGGTCAGGTACTTCTCATCCCAGCCTGCTGTTCCTACGCCCGCATCCACATCGTCGCCTACGGTGAGACCCTCTTGTCCATAGCCAGGTGGTATGGGGTGAGTGCCTGGTCCATCGCCCAGGCCAATGGCATTTGGAACCTCAACTGCATCTATGCTGGCCAGCGCCTGGTCATACCCTGACCGTTAGATTGCACTCTGATCGGCCTGCCAATGGCAGTGGCCTTGCTGGTGAGGTTAACCAGAATCTGCTGCCTGCACTTTGAACCACAAGGAGGGCACAAATGAAAGGGAGAATCTGGAAGAAAGTGATGCTGCTGGTGGTCTGTCTGCTGGTGGCTCAACTGGTCATCGGGACGGCCACCGCGGCGGCGGCTCCGCCCACCTGGGGGCCAATCTACCACTACGTCAGATATGGGGAGACTTTGTCCTCGATTGGGCGCTTGTACGGGGTCAATCCCTACGCCATCGCCCGCGCCAACGGCCTTGCGAACCCGAACTGTATCTACGCTGGCCAGGTGCTTCTCATTCCAAGCGGCTACTCTCCCTGCTACCGTCCTTGCTACTCCTCCTACCCTTGCTATTCCTCCTGCTACCCATACTACTATTGCTGGTCGTCCTGCTATCTCGATCCCTAATAGTAGATAAAACGCGGGATACCGTGGGGGAAAGACCGGGGACGGTCGTCTCAACCTGAAATCGAGTCTGGGCTCTGCGAAGACGCATGAGAAAGAGGTTTGAAGGGCTGCTTCTGGCAGTTCTGCAAGCCCCTTTTCATATTCCTGCATCCGAAGGGAGCTCGAGCCTCCGCTATGTCGCACCCTTGCAATTGCCGTATACAAGAATTTTGATGACTCTGCTCGGTCTGGTGGTCGCATGGCGTGTCTTGGTGGCAGCTTTGCTTTTGGCATAGGGGAAATAGCAAAGGCCGTATCATTCGTGTGGTACGGCCTTTGTGCGTCGCCTTACAATTCTTGACATGGTTCACGGTTGGTCAAAACACCTTGACAATTTGCTCTCGCTCCCGCCGGATCGCCAGATCCCGCACCAGCGATGACTATACTGCGTTACCCTGTGAACCATGCCCAATTCTTGTTGTCAAATGGCGACATGGAGGCGCTCCCAAGGGAACTCGGGCCACTGGCGCTGCTTGTGGTGTCTCAGGGGGTTGTAGGAGGGCCTGCCGGGGTCTTTACTGCGGTCGGCGGTGTGTCCGTGGCCGTGGGCGTGTCAGTGGGTGTGCTCGTGGCCGTGGGCGTGGTGGGGGTAGCGGTCGGCGAACTGGTTTCTGTAGGCGTGGCCGTGCCCGTCGCCGTGGCCGTGTCTGTGGGTGTAGCGGTGAGCGAGGCCGTGGGGGTGGGCGTGTCGGTGGCCGTGCTCGTGGCTGTGGGCGTGGCCGTGGGAGGCACGGTGCCTGTAGCAGTAGGTGTAGCGGTCAGTTCTGTGGTCGGGGTGTCAGTAATGGGCGGGGTTGTCGTGTCGGTAGGTGAAGGCAGAGACGTCGGGGTGTGGGTAGCCGTGGGCTGCGGCAGCGTCGGCGAAGGCCACGACTGGGTCGGTGTGGGCTGCAAAGTGGAAGTCGGTGACTCGAGGGCCGTGGGCGAGAGAGGCGGCCAGGTAGGCGCTGCCCCGGTGGAAGGCAGGGGTGTGGTGGGCACCGGGGGAGCGAGGGCCAAAGCCCCCAGGCCCAGGCAATAGCAAGGCACAGTCAAAATGATGATGGCACTGAGTAGCCCATAGGTCGTCCTCTGTTCGTCTGACAGAACGGCGTACCAGGCTGCCAGCTTCTCCAACACGATCCTCTCTCCCTCTGACAAACATAGCGTATGAAAAAGGGACGCCCCTATCAGCGTCCCACCTCTGTTTTTATCCTCTCAGGTTCACAGGGCTTCCAGGGCCTCGATGATGGCCTCTCGGGTTGCCTCCAAATAATCCAACTCCAGCAAATTGTCCCAGAGATTTTCTGTACTCTCCTCTCCCCAATACAAATGCTGCCAATCCTCTTCCGTATTCGCGTATTGTTGCGAGAGGAAAGAAATACGGGCCTCCAGGTGCCGTAACCGGTTTTGCAAATAGACCCTGAGGCTATCTTTTTTCAGGTGCTCAACATCTACGTCTGGCAGCGAAGCGAGAATGTAGTAGATGGGATCAAGGCCCCGGATCGCTCTGGCCATGTCGTCTCCTTGCCCGATGTTCTGGGATTTTGTTTATGATAGCACCTTTTCAGCCTGCTGTCAAAATTCCGCTGGTGGGAGTTGGGGGCCAAGCTTCAGGGCCGGCGAAGCAGCCACGGTCAGCAACGCCATGAGGTAGGCCGCCAGGCCGCTGGCCAAAGTGACGTTGAAACCATAGTTGATTCTCCCCCGAAGGGGTCACATCTCCCGCCGTCCTTCCAAAGCCCGCGTCAATGTGACCTCATCAGCGTATTCCAGATCGCCCCCCACGGGCAGTCCCCGTGCCAGGCGGGTGACGCGCAATTCCAAAGGGGCGATGAGACGCGCCACGTACATGGCTGTGGCCTCGCCCTCAAGATTAGGATTGGTGGCCAGGAGGACTTCTTTCACCGGTTCGACCTTCAGTCGCACCAGCAGTTCGTGTATCTTGAGTTCGTCAGGACCGATGCCTTCCACAGGTGAGATGGCTCCATGCAAAACGTGATAGAGGCCCCTGTACTCTCGCGTGCGCTCTATGGCCAGCACGTCCAGGGGCTCCTCGACCACACAGATGATGGAACGGTCGCGGCCTTTATCATTACAGATGGGGCAGGGACTGGCCTCGGCGATGTTGAAACAGATGGTGCAAAAGACCGTCCGCTCCCTGAGCTCCCGCAGGGCATCGGCCAGGTCCAGGGCCTGCTCCTTGGGCGCACGCAGCAAATAGAAGGTGAGCCGCGAGGCCGTCTTGGGGCCAATGCCTGGTAAACGGCTGAATTCGTCAATCAGTCTGGCCACAGGCTCAGCGATGGTTCGCACTGCACCCCTCTCTACGTCAGGCCGGGGATGCTCAGGCCGCCGGTCAGAGCCCCCAGCCGGTCGGCAGCCAGTTGTTGCGACTTGTCAATGGCCTCGTTGACGGCAGCCATGACCAGGTCCTGGAGCATCTCCACATCGTCGGGGGCCACGACCTCGGGTTCAATGGTGATGGATTGGATTTTCTGGTGGCCACTGATGACGACGGTAATGGCCCCGCCCCCGGCGGTGACAGTGACCGTCTCGTCGCCTAAGGCTTCCTGAGTTTGGACCATCTCCTCTTGCAGCTTCTGCAGTTGCTGGAGCATGGCCCCACCGCCGCCCCCAGGTGCCCTCATATATCCTTTTCTTCCTTTGCCTTTGCTCACGTTACAACCTGGTCCCTGAACCTACTTTTGCAGTTGTCGGGCTCAGGAACACCCTCCTTTCCCTTTTGTCACTGAACATCCACCACTTGCGCCCCGTACTTGTCCACAGCCGCTCTGACCACGGGGTCCTCGGCGATGGCCCGGTATTTATCCTCTTTCGTTTCTCTGTCCTTTCCATCCCCTGCCGCTGGTTCTGGTCGGGGTGTCTTCGGAGGTTGACGGGCGGTTGAGTTGCCTTTGGATACGAGTGTGCATTTGATGCGACAGGGATTGCCCAGTACCTGGCTGAAAACTTGTTCCATCAGGGCCTGGCACTTGGGCTCTTCGACCCGCTCTTTGTGAAAGGCGTAGGGGAAAGCCAGGACCACGACGTTGCCTTCCACCGCCTCCGCGCGGCCGGATCGGAGCAGAGCCTCAGCCGACCGGTTGTGGGGCCTTATCTCGGACAGGATCCGGGCCCAGTTCAGGCGTACTTGCTCCAATGTTACCCCGGAAGCTGGTGGAGCGTCCCTGACTGCCGGAGTTTCCTCGGCAGAGGAGGGCTGCGGACTGGTATCCACGGCGACAGCTTGGGTCGTCCTGCTACCTGCCGCCGCAGCCTGGCTTTCCTGGAGAACGGTGGGCGAGGTGGCGGATGGAGGAGAGGCCGCTGTCACCTCCTGGCCTGCCCCCTGTTGCGCTTCTGAAACCGGCTCACTCTCTTTGCCTGAATTCTCACGCAGAGTGGCCTCGATGAAAGCCAGTTCCAGGGGCAACTGGGGCTGCAGGCTGGCCTTGAGGTCGAGGCCGGCTTGATTGAAGAGTCTCACCGTTCTGAGCAAGGCTTTGGTTGAGAGCTGCTGGGCCTGGTTCTCCATCTCTGCCAGGACCTCGGCGGTGATGTTGAGGAGGCTCGCTCCATTGCCAGCCTTGATCAGCAACAACCCCCGCAGGTACTCTACCAGTTCGCGGTTGAACTGGCGGGGGTCCACCCCATCGCCGACCACCTGGTTGATAAGATCGAGTCCACCAGCCACGTCCCGTTTCACCAGGTGATCCACCAGCTTTCCAATGGCCTGGGAAGAGACGGTCCCCAGCACGGCCTGCACCTGGGCCAGAGTGATCTCCTCGTCCCCGTAGGACGCCAGTTGATCCAACAGGCTCTCAGCGTCGCGGAAACTTCCAGTTGCGCTGCGGGCGATCAACTCCAGGGCAGCCGCCTCGACGGCGATCCCCTCTGACTCACAGATGAGGTTCAGCTTGCGGCGCAGGTCCTCCAGGGAGGCACGCCGGAAGTCGAATCGCTGGCAGCGGGAGAGGATAGTGGCCGGGATCTTGTGAGGTTCGGTGGTGGCCAGGACAAAGATGACGTGAGGTGGTGGCTCCTCCAGGGTCTTCAGGAGGGCGTTGAAGGCTTCGTTGGTGAGCATGTGGCTCTCATCTATGACGTAGACTTTGTACTGGGCTTCGTTAGGGCGAAAGCCCACCTTCTCGCGTAGGTCCCGGATTTCATCAATGCCCCGGTTGGAAGCGGCGTCAATTTCAATCAAGTCCAGCAGGCGTCCCTCGTTGATAGCCTGACAGATGGAACATTGGTTGCAGGGTTTCTCGTCTCCTTCGGAGAGGCAGTTGACCGCCTTGGCCAGGAGGCGGGCCATGGTCGTCTTGCCCGTGCCGCGAGGTCCGGCAAAGAGGTAGGCGTGGGCGATGCGCCCGCCCAGCAAAGCGTTCCGCAGGGTGCGCGTCACATGCTCCTGACCGAGCACTTCTTCAAAGGTTTGCGAGCGCCATCGGCGATACAGGGCCTGGGCTGTCATAGTCGCCTCCACATTTCTCAACGGGAAAGACCAGTATAGCACCACGGTGAGATTGAGGGGTCTGTCATTCTGAGCCGTAGCCCTGAGCGAAGCGAAGGGCTTCGGCTCACTCCTCAGAGTGACGGGTCTTCAAAATCAGTGGTGTCGGAGTACTAGCCATAGTTTATCACTAATGGCTGATTTAGGCAAGTGTAGTTGCGAAGCATCCACCTCCGTCCTGTTCGCAAATGCCAAAAGGCTAACCACTCACAGCCAAGCGCTCAGCAGGTAGGGGAAGTGGGGAAGCAAGAGCAGGTCCAGAAAATTATAACCAGCGTGGACCACAATACAGGCGGTGGTGTTGGTACGGCGGCGCATCAGGCCCAATACCAGGCCAACGACAAAGATTTCGACTATGGCTGGGGAGAGGCCATAGTAGGCGTGGCCGACGGCGAAGAGGAGGCTGGTGAACACCAGGCCAAAACGGGGTTGCAAGGCCCCTCGGAAGAGCAGTTCCTCCCCGATGCCGGCTGAAAGGCCCACAGCCAACGCTGCCAGGGGCGTGGCCAGGTCGCCAAAAAGGTTGGTGGTGATGTCGCCCACCAGGGTGTGGCTGTCTGGCCAGAGTTGCTGCCAGAGCCAGAGCACGGTGTAGTCGAAGGCCAGGAACAAGAGGATGACGAGGATGGCCAGGCCCCATTGGCGAGTTGTCATCCATCCCAGGCCCAGGCGTTCCAGGGTGGCCCTGAGGTCACGGCGCATGAGGAACCCAACGCCGGCCAGGGCCATCAGGGCCAGGGGTAAGGTGGTCGTCAGCATGTCCAGTACGGATAGCCTTGCCTCAACTGAGGTCAGCTTTGATAGGTCGCCGATGAGGGCCACCTGGGCCAGGGTCAAACCCACAAAGTAGATGGCGAAAGCCAAGGCAGTGGTGTGCACACAAGAGGTAGGCTCGATCTTCAGCCAGCGGGCCAGGCCCCGCCGGACGGCCGGGACAAGGGGCAGAGCGGCCAGTACGGCAGTGAGCCCTAGGGTGACGGCCAGCCCACCGTAGTTGGCTGGTGGCAAGGGATGGCCAGCCGTCAACAGCGGTGCAAGCATAGCCAGCAGCCCACCGCCCAACAGGACCAGGTCCAACAGCGCGAGCAGTGCGAAAGTGAGAAAGCGCAGCCCCTTGTTCTCCTCGCCAAGGTTAGCCAGCACGGCCAAACCAAGGAAAGGCAAGTACAGGTAGAAAGCCATGAGTCCTCCTTCTGTGAGCATTATAACATCCTACCTGGCTCTTGGCAACTTGGACAAGTTGCCAACTTGTCCTACAACCAGGCTCCCATGCTTTGAACTCGTGATGCGCCCGAGAGTAGCGAATTTGCCAGGCCGCATGGGTTGGGGTATAATAGCAGCACGAAAGGGGGGATGCTATGGAAGGTTAAGTCGGAAAAGGGGAAGACAGCGCAAGGGCTGGGTCTGCAAGCTCAAGGCTGAAAGCTGATTCTCGGCATAGCTCATTCGACGTTCAAGATCAACATTCAGTATTGAGCAGTTCAGATCCCAGTTGACGAGGAGGAGGTTCCTCGCCGCGAGGTGGGGCTAACCGGTTGGCAGATGGCCGCTACGCGGGCCAGTAGCTAGCCTGGGAAAATCGAGAGATCAGCGGATGCCTCCAGGGATGGCCACGTCCCTCATCTTCCCCTCCTGGTCTGACCGATGGCCGATGGCAAATAGTGGATGGTGAACGATAGAGTCCCGTCAGTTATCGGTTTGAGTCAGATATCATATTTATGGAAAGCGCGCCCGTACAAAACCGCCGGGTGACCGGCGGGACAAAAGGGAAGCGCAGTGGCGGCTAGTCATTAGCAGGTAGCTGATAGCGTATGGTTGAGGGAATAGCACTCTTTTTGTCCGGTGGGCCATCAGTCATCAGCCATCGGCTATCTGCCATCAGCTAAAAACACAGGAGGGACACAAAATGTGTGGAATTGTTGGTTACGTGGGCCCTCGGCAGGCGACGTCTATCGTCGTCGAGGGCCTTAAGCGTTTGGAGTACCGTGGTTACGATTCGGCTGGAGTGGCCGTGCTCCAGCCTGTACCCCCTCTGGGGGTGAATAGTCGCATCGCCCTGCGCCGCAGCGTAGGCAAACTGACCAAGCTGGTCAGTGCCCTGGAGACGGATCCGCTCAGCGGACACATCGGCATGGGCCACACCCGCTGGGCCACCCACGGTGGAGTGACCGAGGCCAATGCTCATCCCCACACCGATTGCCGGGGAGAGATCGTAGTCATACAGAACGGCATCGTGGAGAACTATGTTGAATTGAAGGAGGAACTGCGGGCTGAGGGGCACACCTTCCGCTCGCAGACCGACACCGAGGTGATCTCCCACCTGGTGGAGAAGTATTACAGCCAGGAGGGTGATCTGGTCACCGCCGTGCGTCATGTCCTGAACCGAATGAGAGGCTTCAACGCTGTGGTCGTTCTGAGCTCCCATGAGCCTGATAAGCTGGTGGCCGCCCGCCTGGGCAGCGCCGGTGGGGTGGTGATCGGTCAGGGAGAAGGGGAGATGTTTCTGGCCTCTGATATGCCCGCTCTTCTCGATCACACTCAGCGGATGATCTTTCTCGAAAATCGGGAAATGGCTGTGGTCACCCAGACGGGAGCCAGTTTCTTCACTCTGGAGGGGGTGCCCATTCAAAAAGAAGTGCACGTCATCCCTCTGGACCCTGTGGCCGTGGCCAAGGGCGGATACAAGCACTTCATGCAGAAGGAAATCTACGAGCAGTCGCGCTCGGTCACCGATGCCATCCGGGGGCGCGTGGACTTTGATGAAGCCGTGATCCACCTGGAGGATATGCACGTTGACCCGGAGGTGCTGCGGCGGGCGAACAAAATCTATAGCGTGGCCTGCGGCACGGCCTGGCACTCGGCCCTGGTGGGCAAGTTCATGATCGAGGAACTGGCCCGGGTGCGGGTTGAGGTGGATTATGGCTCCGAGTTCCGCTACCGCGATCCGCTTTTGGATAACAGGACGCTGTTCCTGGCCGTGACCCAGTCAGGGGAGACGGTGGACACCCTGGCGGCTATGGATAAAGCCAGAAAGGCGGGCATCAAGACCCTGACCATCGTCAACGTGATGGGCAGCGAAGCCAGCCGGGTGGCCGATGGAGTGATGTACATGCGCGCCGGGCTGGAGATCGGGGTGGCGGCCAGCAAGACCTTCACCTCCCAGATGATATTGCACTACCTGTTGGCGCTCTACCTGGGCCAGATACGGGGCACCATCAAGAAAGAACGCATGAGGAAGTTGCTGCACGATCTGGTGGAGCTGCCCAATCTGGTGGGACAGGTGTTGGAAGATGGCACCCATTACGAGGCCCTGGCCAACGAGTACTTTAAGCGGGAGAACTTTCTTTACCTGGGACGGGGGATCAACTACCCCATCGCTTTGGAGGGTGCTCTCAAGCTGAAGGAGATCAGCTACATCCATGCCGAGGGCTACCCAGCCGGCGAGATGAAGCACGGTCCCATCGCCTTGATTGACGAGCGCATGCCGGTGGTGGCCATCACTGTCAAAGACAACGTCTACGAGAAGATGATCAACAACATCGAGCAGGTCAAGGCGCGGGGGGGCACTGTCATCGCCCTGGCCACCGAGGGCGATGAAGGCATTGCCAGGAAGGCTGACCACGTCCTCTACATCCCGCAGACCTCGCCGCTTCTGACGCCTGTGCTGGCCGTCATCCTTCTGCAACTGCTGGCTTACCACATTGCTGTGCGCCGTGGCTGCGACGTGGACCAGCCGAGGAATCTGGCTAAATCGGTGACGGTAGAGTAGGGAATTCCAAAGCTCCCAGCCCTCGTCCCCGAGGGCGTCGTGGGCGAGAACACTGCCTCAAAAGCGATCACCTGCTGCATAGAACGCCCCCGAGACGGTGGCTTCGAGCGTTTTGTACCGAGAACTGGCTAAGAGCGTGACGGTGGAGAGGCCATCATTTCTAGGTGAGCCACAAGCCACAGGACGCGCCTGGTTGACAGGACGAGGCTTGGCCGTCAAGCTCTAGGTGCGGCCCCAAAGGCTTGCCCTGAGGCGAAGCCGAAGGGTCAAGGGGACTGGCGACGCAACCGCCCCCCGGGGCCGGGGTCCTTCTCTGGACAAAAGGGCCGAACTGTGCTAAACCTCTGGGTAGAGGCAGGCGCTTTCCTGGGCGCGAAAGGAGACGAAATGGAAAAGGTAGAATCCCTTGAACCGATGACCGTTGATGCCAGTCTTCTTCCTGAACTTCCTGATATTAGTGGTATTGTTAGTTCTCCCAAGGCCAGAAAAGCTTTAGCAGGAGCCTTAGTGGCTTCCCAATTAGCTTTAGCTAGCTGTGGGCCAGATGTACAAACAAAGCCACACGCGCCGGAAACATTAACAGTAGACGTATCTGATCAGGCTGCACCAAGGGAACCTCCAGCAACTCCAAAACCCACGGAGGTACCACCAACACCTAAACCAACTGAAAAACCACCGACTCCAACCCCAGAACCACCAACAGCTACCCCAACTCCTGTGCCACCTACAGAGACCCCAACTCCTGTGCCGCCGACCAAAACCTCCACCCCTGAACCAACAGCCACACCCGCACCGACCGAAACCCCCACCCCTGAACCGACGCCGGAGCCGACAGCGACGCCAATTGCGGAGACTTTACCTGGATTTAATGATTGGTGGAAAGAAAGAATGGAACCCTGCGGAGAGAGTTTTTTCATTCCTGATTTAGGTATCTGGGAGAGTTCTTTTGAAACTTTTGCTGAAATTTTGGCCCAAAACAATTTTGAGTTGTGGTGGCAGATATATGGGCTTCGGGGGGTAGGCCCGATGGATAAGGGTTGGATAACAAGCACTAATGCCCAACGAATTTTTTTTATTGATAAAAACTGGAGAACAGTTGCTGCTGGTTATTATGGGCTTTCAGAAGATATATTTTATGACTCCTATACGGCTCAGGCCATTTTAATGAGTGGGGCTGTTCATGAATCTACAGAGGGACATATGGGGAAGTCATCAGCCACTAGAGAAGAGGAAAGACTAGCTTATACTAAAGATAGAGATTTTCTAGAGGCTGCTGCTGCTCTACTTAGGGATAGAGGAACTTTAGTGTCAGCAGACAATGTACAGGCTATTAGCGATGCAACTACTAGAATGTTAAATGATAATTCTTTTTATGTTGCCTCGGAATAATTCTGCTCGCCAGTTTTTCTCCAAGATTGCTAAAAATACCTCGCCTAATAAAACTTTTTTATTCCCCCTTGACGAACAATCTTTATTTGTAATAGAGTATTAATAATGACATTCCTGTCCACAACTTCGAGGTTGTTACTTGTTACTTGTTACTTTTCTGCTAGCAAAGCCGGCATTGGCCGCTTGTCCTTGTGGTCAAACATGTGTTCCTGGGGCGGGAGGTCAGCCTTTTTGTTCGTGTAATCCTTGTCTGGAGCCACCCGGTCCCCCTCTATGTTTTCTTCCAGGAACGAAAGTGATGGTAATCTCAAATGTCAAATCTCAAATGTCAAAGCTGAAAATCTGGAAAACGCAAAAGCGGAGAAAAATGGTTCAATGGTTAAATGGTTTGGGGCAAGAAAAAACCGCCTCCCATGAAGCGGTTGATATGGCTGGTAAGCCAGCCGGTGAAGAACTACTTATCCTCTGGACGAGATCGGTGCTTGGTCACACGTGTTAGTCGCCCCGGGGACGGGGCTCGGAGCAGGTCGCAATAAGTTCCTTCGCCTTTTGCCTTGCTCGCAGCTACCGTCCTCGGGGGCGTCTGGACCAGATCGGCGCTTGGTAACACGTGTCCGTCGCCCCGGGGACGGGGCTCGGTGCGATGTAGAAAGTGAAAAGAACTTTTCGCTACTTACATAGAGTGTTTGCCTTTGTTCGTTGTAACATACATAACTGAATCTCGATGTCAATGTCTGGGAGCCATGACCATGATGAGAAACGGCTAAGAGGACAGGGCCTACAGGCTCTTGTCCCGTTTTGTATAATGGGGTATAATGATCACAAGGAATATCACCTTTGTAAGCGCTCAGGGGACAGTCGGCAGTGTAGGCGATCCGCACCCACCTCACCCTGCCCGCTTCAAGATCGGCTATTGTGAGAGGTAAGGCAAAAACAATGAGGAGCGACAAGATGACAACTGGGACAGCGACTGAGAAACAGGTTCTTGAAGAATTGCGGGGCCTTGAACCAGGTCGCTGGTTTGAGGTGCTTGATTTCATTGGTTACTTGAAACATCGTGCGACCCTGGAGCGTGCACAGCCTTCCCCACGAGAGTTGACTGCCCGTGCCCTGTTGCAGTCGGAACTGGTGGGGCTGTGGGCCGACAGGGACGGAATCGGCGATAGCCTAGCATTCGCCCGTCAGCTCCGCCAACAGGCAGAACATCGCCGGAGAACCACCGATGATACTGGTTGACACCGACGTCATGTAGATGTTATGCGACGGTATGCCCCCGCCTTGGCCTGGCTGGACTCGCTAGACACTGAAGTGATAGGCATTCCCGGCCTGGTCGCGATGGAACTGCTCCAGGGGTGTCGCAATCGGGAGGAACAGCGGCGGGTAGAAAATGTGCTACGTTCCTACACCCTGTATTGGCCGGGCCGGGCGGATTGTGCGCGGGCCTTTGACGATTTCGCAGCATACCACCTGAGCCATGCCCTTGGCATCTTGGACGCGCTGGTCGCCGAAACAGCAGTTGGTTTGGGCAAGGGGCTCGCCACGTTCAACACGAAGCATTATCGCGTTGTGGGCGCACTGCAAACGATCCAACCCTATACGCGGGACGTCAAATAGGTTACGATTCGGCCGGCCAGAAGATGGGGTTGGATTAGGCAGCTATGCCAGGGAATCTGAGGTTGCCCTATTCGAACGCCTCTTTGCCAAAGGTGCTGACGTTTGAGGAATTCACGGCATGAGAGTTGTCTTCATTGGCCCCTTTGGCCTGCGGGTCAAGGGCACCATGAGCCGGCGCGCCATGCCCATGGCCAGGGCGCTGGCAGACAGAGGGCATGAGGTAGACATAATCCTTCCGCCCTGGGATTGCCCTGAGGACAGCGGGCGGGAATGGGAAGAGGAAGGCGTCGGTGTGCATAACATCGCCTTGCCACCGCACTTTCCTCTTCTGTTTCACCTGCTGGTCACCTGGCGGCTGGTCAGGCGAGCCCTGGCCCTCAAGCCTGATGTAGTCCATTGCTTCAAGCCCAAAGCCTACGCCGGGCTCTCGGCCACGGGCATCTGGTTTTTGCAGAGGTTGGGATTGACGAAGGCCAGGCTCGTCGTGGACAGCGACGACTGGGAAGGATGGGGGGGCTGGAACGAGTTCGGAGATTACACCTGGGCCCAGAAGCGCTTCTTTGCCTGGCAGGAAAGGTGGGGGCTGACCCACGGTGATGCCGTGACCGTGGCCAGCCGGGCCTTGCAGACCCTGGCCTGGAGCCTGGGGGTGGCACCGAAGCGGGTGTTCTACGTGCCCAATGGAGCAGATCTCAATTCTCAAATCCCAAATCCCAAATCCCAAATCTCCATTCTCCATTCTCCATTCTCAGTGCTGCTCTACACCCGTTTCTTTGAGTTCCAGGCAGAGCGCGTGGTCGAGGTCTTTGAGCGGGTAGCGGCTGAGGTGCCAGAAGTCCAGTTTCTGATTGTGGGCGCAGGGCTCGCCGGGGAGGAAGAGAAGCTATTGCACCTGGCCAGTCAGCGGGGGTTGGCTGACAGGATTGTCTACGCCGGTTGGGTCGAGTCTACTGAATTGCCTCGCTACCTGGCTGCTGCAGATGTGGCCATGCACCCTCTCGACGACAATCTCCTCAATCGCGCCCGGTGCAGTGCCAAGCTCGTTGATCTCATGGCCGCCGGATTGGCCATCGTGGCCGAGGACGTGGGACAAAGCAGCGAGTACATCGAGCATGGCCGTTCCGGCCTCCTCGTCAGGGCCGGTGACATCGGAACCTTTGCCCGCTGCGTGGTCAGGTTGTTGCGGGATGAGAGTCTGCGAAGGGCCCTGGGAAACGAGGCGCGGCGGCGGGTGTGCGAAGAGTTCGCTTGGCGGAGGCTGGTCGAGGGAATCGAGAGCGCATACCAAAGAGGGGGTGAGGTCAATGGGTGAGGAGTCAACAAGTAATGGGTCAACAGGTGAGAAGGCAACAGGTAATGAGTCGACTGACAGACACATTGACTCGTTGCCCGTTAACTCTCTACTCCGCTATTGGCTGCCGCCGGTTCTCTGGATGGGCGCGATTTTCACCCTGTCCGCTCAGCCTACCCTGCCTCATCATCCTGACGCCCTGTCCGACCTTATACTCAAGAAGGCGGGGCACATGGGCGAGTACGGCATCCTGGCCTTTCTGCTCTGGCGGGCGCTCTCGCGGGGGCGGGATACTCTCTCACGGTCGGCTTTGGCCACTGCCTTCGTCGTCTCGGTCCTCTACGCCGCGTCAGACGAATATCACCAGACCTTTGTGCCGGGGCGGAATGGGACGCTGGTGGATGTGGGCATTGATGCTGTGGGAGCTCTGGTCTTTTTGCTCGTCGTGGGGAGATTGGGGAAGCAAGGGAGGCGGGAGTAGATTCTCCGCTCCTTGCCGTGGCGTTGTGGGGGGACTTGGATTAAGGCTTCGCCTCCGGTGAGACCTTGGCGGTGATGATAATCTCGCCGAAAGCCCGCTCCTGTTGGACGTCTACCCGCTGGCGTTTGATGAGCTCCAGGACGGCCAGGAAAGCGACGATGATCTCTACCCGCGAGGCTGCACGGGCCAGCAGGCGATTAAAGCTAACCCGGCCACGTCTGCGCAGCGCTGCCTCGATTTGTCTGATTTTGTCGGCAATGGTCACGGTCATGGGGGCGACCATGTTGGAGACAGACGGGGCCAGGGGGGTGACCGCCAGAGCTTGCTCCACCGCTTTCAGTAGATCGTCTAGGGTGATGCCTTCCAGGTCAAGGGTAGGCTCCAACCTGGGCGGCGGAGCGACCCGCACGTAGGCCCGTAGCCCCATCTCCTCCCTTTGCCTCAGCTCCTGGGCTGCCTCTTTGAACTTTTTGTATTCAATGAGCTGCCGCACCAGTTCGTCGCCTACGTCCTCTTCCTCCTCTTCGATGGGTGGAGGTTGGGGTAGCAGCACCTGAGACTTGATCAGGAGCAGCTTGGCGGCGATGACCAGGAAATCAGCCAGAGCCGCAGCTTCCAGTTCGTGCAACAGGCTGATGTACTCCAGATACTGATCCGTCACCTGGGCCAGGGAGACTTTGGTGATGTCCAGTTCGCGTTTTTCGATCAACTGTAGTAAAAGGTCGAGAGGACCCTCAAAGGCCTCGAGTTTAACCTGGTACGGCGTTTTGGAACCTCCTTGAACGTACCGTAGCTGTTACTACTCAGGCTCCCTGTGATGTGTCATTCCGAGCGAGCGTAGCGAGTCGAGGAATCTCCATTTTGCAATGGCAAGAGTGGCCTCGGCATCGAGGTTCCTCGACTCCCTTCAGTCGCTGCGCTTCTTTCGGTCCCTTCGGCTTCGCTCAGGGCAGGCTGCTCGGAATGACGGTGGCTGAGTAGTAACCCGCAGCCTAATACAATTGACTGGTGGCAAGGGCTCAGACTCCTTATCCCTTATCCCCCAATTTGACCTGAAGATTATACCTCAAAAGAGAGGGGTTGTCCAAACCCGAGTGAATTCGATTGGAACTTTTTGTCTCGTCTTGCGTAATGGAAGTAGATGAAATCTAGGAGGTCAAGCAAATGGCGAAGAGGAAAACAAAACCTGTTGAGGAGGCTCAAGGCCTGCCTGCGCCCAGCGAGGAAAAGCCACAAAGGGCCTTAACCCGGGATGAAATGACGATGGCCGCTTTGGCTCACGCCAGCGTCGTTTTGACTTTCGTTATCGCTCTGGGCAGTGGGGGATTGGGCTGTCTGTTGGGCCTTTTGGTGCCGCTCCTCATCTGGCTGACTTACAAGGAGAAATCTGCCTACGTCTCTTTTCAGGCTCTCCAGGCGACAGTCTTTCAAGCAGTGAGCATCCTGGTGATGGTTGTTGTGCTGGTGGTTTCAATTATCCTCATTGTCGGTGGCTGGACGGTCAGTGGCGCGCTGACGGCCATCCTGATTGGATTGTGCCTGATGCCCTTTGCCGTCTTGATCACCGTGGTCTTTGGCCTGCTGGTGCTGATACTCCCCTTGGCTCAGTTGGGTTATGGGCTTTACGCTGCCTACGAGACCTATCAGGGACGTGATTTCCGCTACTGGCTGATAGGCGAAACCCTTGAGAAAGAAATGGCCAAGCGCTAGGGCGAGGATCCCGGTTCAGCGTCCTGAGTAGGCCGAAACTGCGTCCTGAGCCGCGTCCTGAGCTTGTCGAAGGGCTTGTCGAAGGCCGTAGTGGAGGCCGTATCGAAGGGTGCGGGTTTGCGACAATTCGCCGCTTAAGCCGCACCCCTTTCGACGGGCTCAGGACAGGCTTCGATACGCTACACAACTCAGGATGCTTTTCGGCAATCTGTACTAGGGCGACTTCCCGTGCCCCCCACCTTGACCAAATGAACGAAGAGAGGTAAAATGTAGCTGGAAAATAGCTGGAGAAGGTGATAGCTATGCCTATCTACGAATATTATTGTGACGATTGTGAGTGCAAGTTCGATGTCTTGCGGTCTATGAGCCAGGCCGATGATCCCATAGCCTGTGTCCAGTGTGAAGGGATGAACACCCATCGTGCTCTCTCCCTCTTCGCCGCCGTGAGCAAGGGTGATGGCGGAGAGACGCGCTCCGTGGCTGGCGCCGGCAGCGGTTGCAGCTCCTGCGCAGCTACCGGTTGTGCCACCTGCGGACACTGAGAATAAGTACCAATCAAGGACGATTGAGAAGGGGCGGTAACCTTTTCTCCTGAGGATGCCGCCCCGTTCCCTTGTCCCGAAAATCACGCGGTCAGCGGCAGATTCCGGTGACCGTTTTCATTAGTATCAGACTCGGGCTCCCATGCTGCTTGTGGTATAATCAGCGGAATTGGGAATCTCCCAATCCGGCAGCCCTGAACGCACAGATAGGAGGATATGAAACGAGTTAATTCCCTGACTACAGCGATTCTTCAGCGAGTCATGTCGAAAGCTGGTTTGGCGGTTGTGGCCATCCTGGCGGTCCTGGCCCTGGTTATCTTTGGTCTGGCGAGGGGCCTTCAGCTATCGGATATGTCGTCGCTCTCATCTACCCCTCGGAGCACGGCTGCCGTCCGTGCGACACCTACAGCAACGTGGACATCTACGCCCACCCGCACACCGACTGCTACTCCATCGCCATCTCCGACGCCTACTTCTACTCCTACTCCCACTCCCACCCTTGACCTGACAAGCTGCACCATCCTGGGTTGTGGTTATGGTCCGGCCGATCCGGTTCCCACGGCCGCCGTTGGCCCTGCTCCCTATATCCCAGAGATTCCCCCCGCCCGGCGGGTGTGCCAGACCTGTCATGGGGGCGAACCGGTGGACAGCTCTCAGTTCCTCAGCCTGACCGATGTGGACGGAGCGACGATGCAGCAATTGCGGGATGCTGCCTGGTCGCAGCGGGCCTATCAGATTGCACCGGGTGTCGCCTATTTTGTCTACGACAGCGTCCACCACGTCGTCGTTGATCTACAAGAGCCGGGGATCGTCCTGCAAAACATCGTCCCACAGCGCGGCGAGAGAGGCACGTTGTTCACCCCCTCCTGCTGTGTGGCTCCCGATGCTTTAGTGATCACCGACGCCGACTATCACGGGCTGGACGGGTCAAACAAGGCCGACGGTCGGGAGTATTTCTTCCACCAGGGACGGGCGGCGCTGTTCGTGCGCGGTGGCCGGTACGACATCGGAGTGATTCGCACCCACGAGGAGTACGAGCCAGTTACCACCTCGTGGGGAGGCGGGCCGATTTTCATCTGGGACGGGGAGTACAGTTTTAACCCCTTTGACGAGTGGTTCCATCCCGATATCCTGGAGTATTACCGCACCAGCCCCTGGGCCAAGCTGACGGCATCGGTGTCGGAGGACCGCAAGTACCTGGTGCTGTCCGCTTCCTATGGCCTGAAGCTGAAGGAGCACGCTGGAAACATCATCGCACTGGGCCGGCTGTGGGGCATCAAAATAGACCGGGCTGTGCGCTTTGATGGTGCCGAGAGTGCTTACCTGGGGTTGCGCATCGGACCTCACTTTGTCAGTGCGCTCGACATGCCGGAACCAAAGATCGTTAACTGCTTGGTGATACGGCGGCGGGGGGACTAAGCATCGCAGCCGGTAGCCCATGTGAGAGGTGAACGCATTAGGCATAGAAGGCCGACCTTTTCCGCAGGTTAGGAGGAGGTCGGCTTTTGGTGTCTTTGGATGAACCTTCAGTTGACAAGTGGGGATAATTATGCTATAGTTATATTCGATTATTCTAATAAGGTTGCGAAGGGACGGTGGGACATGGAAACTCGTGCTTACAAGTGGCAGGCCAGAATGGCCAAAGCGCTGGCCCACCCCACGCGCATCGCCATCCTGGAGATATTGCGTCGCGGGGAGATATGCGTCTGCGAGATGAGCCCCGAGTTGGGGGCCAGCCAGGCCAATGTCTCCCAGCACCTGGCTGTCCTGCGCGACAGCCACCTGGTGGCCGCGCAGCGCGAGGGCGCGCGGATGGTGTACCGTGTGACCGACGAGCGGGTGTTCCGAGTGCTGGACCTGATGGGCTCCATCGCTCACAACCAGTTAGATGCGGCTCGCCAGGACCTTGCTGCCCTGGAAAGCGTTGCCGCTTGATAAATTAGCCATCAGCTATCAGCAATCAGTCGTCAGCGATTAGACTGGTGCTGAAAGCTGACTGCTGATAGCTGAATGATTACTATTCGAGTAAACTTTCAACTGGAGGCAACCCAACAATGTCCATTGCAGAATGGTTATTCCTGTTGTTCCAGTCAGGCTGGGTGAGCCTGCTGAACTAGTGGCCGCCCACGTGCTGTTGTGTCTGGTGCTGACCATCGCCGATTGAAAAGGAGATTCAGGTGACTGAAGAGAAACAATGTAGTTGTATGAGGAACCCGTTTGCTGCTCTGCCGCCAGAAATGCAGCCCAAGCCCCAGAAGAAAAGTTCGCTGCGCAAAACGACCTGTCCTGGCTGTGGCCGCGAGTATTGGACTAATCGAAGCACTGACCTCTGTTTTGACTGCGAAAAGAAAGGCGTGAAAACGCCGTAGTGCATCATGGCCGAGAGGGGAAGAAAGTTTGTCTGGCTCTTATGATCTTGTAATCCTGGGCGCAGGACCGGGCGGTTATGTGGCCGCGCTGCAGGCCGCCCAGCTCGATGCGCGCGTGGCTCTCGTCGAGAAAGATCGCGTAGGTGGGACGTGCCTGAACATCGGCTGCATCCCAACCAAGGCGCTGACGACCTCTATGGATCTGTTCCTCAAGGCACGCCAGGCCAGCGAGTTCGGCGTGTCCATCCCGGACGCCCGACTTGACCTGCCGGCGCTGATGGTCTACAAACAGGCCGCTGTCAACAGGCTGGTGAACGGTGTGGAAGAACTGCTGAAGGAGCGCAAGGTCACGCTGGTGCGGGGTGAAGGTCACCTTGTCCGCCCGGACACGCTGCGCGTCACAGACGCTGCGGGGACTGCCGTAGAGATTTCAGCCCGGCACGTGGTCCTTGCGCCCGGTTCCGTCACGGCCCGACCGCCCATCCCTGGCCTGGATTTGCCAGGGGTGATGACCAGCACGGAGGCATTGGACATCACCGATGTCCCGGCACACCTGATCGTCATCGGTGGGGGCGTGATCGGGCTGGAATTTGCCTGCATTTACGAGGCGCTGGGCAGCCAGGTGACCGTCCTTGAGATGATGCCCACGCTGTTGCCCGGGGGGACAGATGAGGCGCTGGCCAAACGGCTGGCACTCCTCCTGCGGCGGCGTGGGCTGGCCATCCACACGGGCGCAACGGTGCAGGCTGTTGAACCGGCCGAAAATGGGTTGTGCGTTTCCTTTGACAAGGCCAAAGGTGAAGACTCTGTCGAAGGCGAGCGCGTCCTGGTGGCGATGGGCCGCTGGCCCAATACCGGTGACCTCGGGCTGGCCGAACTCGGCGTGAGAATGAATGGCCGCGCCATCGCTGTAGACGAGTACTTGAAGACAAACCTCCCCAATGTATGGGCCATCGGCGATGCGGTCGGTGGGATGATGTTGGCGCACAAGGCGATGGTTGATGGCCGTGTGGTGGCCGAGAACGTGACCGGTGGCCAGCGCGCGGTGGACTATCGCTCGGTGCCCAACGTAATCTTCGCCCGCCCCGAAGTCGCCAGTGTCGGCCTGACCGAAGCCCAAGCTCGCGCCCAGGGAGCGGACGTAAAAGTCACCAAGTTCCCGTTTTCGGCCAACCCGCGAGCCCAGACTCTGGGCGAGGCCGAAGGGCTGGTCAAACTGGTGTGTGAGGCCGGCAGCGGGCGCCTGCTGGGCGTCCACCTGATGGGGCCGCACGCCACCGACCTGATCGCTGAAGGCGCGCTGGCGGTGCAGGTGGGCGCTACGGCAGATGACCTGGCCTGGACCACGCACGCCCACCCGACCCTGCCAGAAGCTGTGCTGGAAGCCGCCCTCGGCTTCCGCGGCGCAATGATTCATTTTCACTCTCAGAGATAAGGAGACGATCATGCCTGAGTTTCTTGAACTTACTGTAGACAAATTCACTTTCAGGACCGCTACCGACCGGTACTACAACAGCGAAGGAGTGTGGGCGCTGGCCGAAAGCAACCGCGTTCGGATCGGCCTTTCGGACTTTTTGCAGCAAAGGAGCGGCGACGTAGCCTTCGCCGAGGTCAAGCCGGAAGGAACGGTGCTGGCTTTCGGTGACGAGGTGGCGGTGATCGAGACAATAAAAGCTGACGTTAGCCTGCCCTCACCGGTGGCCGGCAGGGTGGCCGAAGTTAACCCGGCCATGGATATGACGCCGGAGGCAATCAACCAGGACCCGTACGGCGAGGGCTGGCTGGCCGTGATCGAGGCCAAGGATTGGGAATCCGACCGCGCCCGCCTGCTCGACCCGCAGGGCTATTTTGCCCTGGTGCAGGAACAGGCCGAGGAGGAGATGAAGAAGCTATGAATGATCGTAGACGAAAAGTCGTGATCGTGCCGTGCAGCGGCATCGGAAAAACCTACGGCACCGTGAGCCGCGAGGCGGCCTACGAGGTGACCGAGGACATGCGCCCTGCCGACACGCAACTGGTGGCACTTTCCCTCCTGGTGTTGGGCGACGAGGAGGCGCGTGCGGCGGTGGCCGGGAACCCGGCGGTGACGATTGACGGCTGCAAGCTGGCCTGCGCGACCAAGATGGTGGAAGAGAGCGGCGGGACGGTGGCACAGGATTTGGCCGTGCTCGACGCTTACCGCCGCCATCGCCAGTTCAAGCCGCAGGGCATTGCCGAACTCAACGAGGGCGGGCAGAAACTGGCCCACGCGCTGGCGGAAGAAGTCGCCGCCGTCGTGGACAACCTTTCCGAAAATGGAGGAAAAGATGCCTGATCTACCCAAGAAGAAAGTGGGAATCATAGCCTGTTCTGGTGAGGAGTTGCCGGAGGGCACTGTGACGCGAGTGGCCGCGTTGAAAGTCTTGGAGCAACTGCGCCCCGCCGACACGGTGACCATCTGCCTGCCGCTCTTTCTGGCCGGCGGGGAAGGGGATCGCGCTTTTGCTCGCTTCTATCCGACCGTTGCCGTGGACGGTTGCGACAAACGGTGCGCCGCCCGTGCTACCGAAATGTATTCCGGCAAACCGGCTGCCAGCGTCGTGGTGAGCGATCTGGTGGCCGAAAACGGGCTAGGGCGGATCGAGGGCAGCCGCACGTTGAACGAGGCCGGGCGAAAGGCCGCTGAGATCACGGCAGAACGGGTGGCGGGGCTAGTGGATGTGCTTCTGGGCAAACCGGCGGGCCGGTCCGCCGAGGCAGTCGTCGTGGAACCGGCCGAGGTGTCAGAACCGGAGGAAGAGGAGGCGGTGGTGGCCACCTGTGAGTGCGGGTCGGGCATCCCGGTGCAGAAGGTGGCCGTGAGCGGGCGGGTGGTCACGTTGATCGCCCTGCCGGCCATCTTCGAGCAGTTCCACCAGGCCGGCAAACCGCCCGGTGACGGCACGGCACACGAGTTGCTGGAGGTGGTCAAGATCTACAACCCTATTCCTGGCGAAGAGGAGGAAGCGTACGCCAAGGCACTGCTGCGTGAATACGAGGCTTTCTACGAGAAACAGGAGGTCCCGGCATGAGCCGCACCGCAACTTACCACACGACTGTCTCGTGGAAGGGGGAGCACTGGGGGCACATCGCCATGGGCAACGGTCCGGAGATGGATTTCTCCGCCCCGCCCGACGCCCAGGGCTACCCTGGCGTGCTGACCCCCGAAGACGCCTTCGTGGCCGCGGTCAACACTTGCATCATGATGATGTTCATCTGGGCCACGGAGCGGTTCAAGCTCAACCTGGTATCGTACACATGCCGTGCTGAGGGCACCAAGTTGATCGAACTGGACCGGACGGAGATCTTTACCGACGTCCGCCTCTGGCCGGTTATCCAGGTTGCAGCGGGGGAGGAAGATCCAGCCGTCGTCGAAGCGCGTGTGCGTCGCGCCCTACAGGGAGCACAAAAGTACAGTCTGGTCGCTAATTCGATCAAGTCGGAGATCGTGGTCGAGCCGACGATCGAAGTGAAGTGAAAATCAATTCTATGATTAGGAGGCGTAAATTGGCACTTAACATCAAGGTTCTGGGACCGGGGTGCATCAATTGTGAACGAGTTTCCCAAGTAGTGGTAGCTACTCTGGAGGAACTGGAAGCAGAGTTGGGCGATGATTGCCCCGAGGCTACCTTGCAACACGTTACCGACTTTGCTGAATTTGTGAGGTATGGCTTGATGTTCACGCCGGGACTGGTGGTCAACGAGAAGTTAGTCTGTGCCGGCCGCATCCCCACGCAAGCCGAGGTCCGGCAGTGGCTGACCTCAGCCGTGGCCGAAATCGAAGCCTGAAGGGTACAGGACACCGGGGGCAGCCGGGAAAGCGGGGAGAGCACAGTTGTCTTTGGTCTGTCCTGAGGACGCCATCAGCTTCCCGCCTAAGGAGCAGATCGTGGCTCTGGTCAAGGAACTGAGGGCGAAATACGTATCTGGATAAACGATGTGCCCCTGCCAGGTAAGCCCAGGGTTGGTAGTGGGTTCACCTGGTGGGGGCCGTCGCTGTGGGAGGTAAGCTATGGACATCAAGGTGTTGGGGGATGGCTGCTATGGCTGCTTGCAGCTCGAGCTGCTGGTGGGTCAGGTGCTGGACGAGCTGGGACTCCCGACCTCGCTCCAGCGGGTAAGTGACCGCAAGGAGATGGATCGCTACCTGTTGAGCGAGCCGCCGGGCTTGGTCATCAACGGCCAGTTGGTGATCGAGCGACGCCTGCCAACCAAAGAAGAACTGCATCGCTGGATCATGGACGCCCTAAGCTGGGAAGGACGTGTATGGGCGACGTGAGGAAAACTGCATTGCTGCTGACGCTGCTGTTGATCGGCGGAGGGCTTCTGTTGCCTGTGGCCCGGGCCGAGGAGCCGGTGGTCCGGGCTGTGCTGTTCTGGTCAAAGACCTGCCCCCACTGTCATGTGGTCATCAACGAGACGCTGCCGCCACTGCAAGCGAAGTATGGAGACCAATTGGAGATCGAGTTGATCCAGACCTCCGATCCAGCAGGGTATGAACTGTACCGGGCCACTCTGGAGGCGTATGGCGTCTCGCCTGACCGCCAGGGAGTGCCGGCGTTGTTCATCGGTGATCACCACCTGATGGGTTCCGTGGAGATTCCCCAAATCCTGCCGGGACTGATCGAGCAATACCTGGCCGCTGGTGGGATGGACTACCCGGCCATTCCAGGGCTGGGGGCCGGGCCGAAGCTCATCCCCAATCATGCCGCCAACCCCACTCCGCGACCTACTCCGACCATCAAAGCTTGCCACATCTGTGATGAGGAAGAACTGTCTTCCACGTCGATGCCAACTGCCGTGGCCGACGACGCACCGGCCATCCACCTGGCCTACTTCTACCAGCCTGGCTGCCGCGAGTGCGACCGGGTGCAACTGGACCTGAACTACCTGCAACACCGTTACCCGCAGCTCGTCGTCCACGCCTTTGACGTCAAGGCGGAAGCGGCGCTGGCCGAATGGCTGGGAGAGCGGGCCGGATTCCCAGAAGAAGAGCGACTGACCGCCCCAGCGGTGTTCGTCAGCGACGAGGGATTGGTAGGCGAGGCGCTACACGCCCGCAGCTTGGAAGAGTTAATAGCCCGTCACGCCGCTACGGGCGCCGAGGCTGTGTGGGAGGGATGGGAGGCGGCCCGGAGCCAGGCAGCCGAGGGGATCATCGAGCGATTCCGCTCCTTCGGCCTACTGACGGTTCTAGCCGCCGGGCTGGTGGATGGGCTGAACCCCTGCGCCTTTGCCACTATCGTCTTTTTCATCTCGTACCTGGCCTTTGTGGGCCGCAAGGGACGGGAGATGCTGGCTGTGGGAGCCGCCTTTGCCCTGGCCGTGTTCCTGACCTATCTAGGCGTGGGGGTGGGGTTGCTCAAGTTCCTGGCGTCGCTGCCCTTCTTGGATGCCCTGAGCCGTTGGGTGTATGGACTGACGGCGACCCTGTGCCTGTTCCTGGCCCTCGGCAGCCTGCACGACTGGTGGCAGGCCCGTCGGGGCAAACCCGAGGAGATGCGCCTGAAACTGCCTGCCCACCTGCGACGCTGGATCAACCGGGTCATCCGGGAGGGGGCGGGGCTGCGGGCCTTCGTGCCGGTGGCCTTTGTCACCGGAGCGGTGATCTCGGTCATCGAGCTGGCCTGCACCGGCCAGGTCTACCTGCCGACCATCCTCTTTGTGTTGGGCGTGCCGGGTTTGCGGGTGCGGGCCAGGCTGTACTTGCTGCTCTACAACCTGATGTTCGTTCTGCCGCTGGTGGTGGTCTTCGTGCTGGCTTACTTTGGCACCACCTCGCAGCAATTGGGCCAGTTCATCAACCGCCGGGCGGCGACGATCAAACTGGCCACGGCCGGGCTGTTCCTCTTGCTGGCCGGGTGGCTGGTGATGGCGTTGGTGTAAGGAATGGGTAGTTGGAGAGGAGTATAACCTATGAGTGTGCTGATTGAAAACTATGACCTGGAAGTGACCACGCCCCCTTGCGATCCGGGGGTTGAGCGGTTCAATGCCATTGCCCGCTTGGTCGTGGACATTAGCGAGGTACTGCCTTACTTGAATGCCACCTGGAAGGGGGCCATCTATGACCACGGTGCGCACATTCTGGTCTGGCGCATGGGTGGCCGGGCGGTGACGGTGCAGCCCTACGAAATCGCCGTCAGCCGCCTGGAAGACCGCGAGGAGGCGACCCAGGTCATCGAGCGGCTGGTGGGCATGATCAACCGCACCTGGGAACGGCGGGACGAGATCGAGCCTAGTACCGCCAGGCGAGAGCGACTGCGAGCGCTGGACGTGTACAAACTACTGCCCGGCACCAACTGCAAAGCCTGCGGCCAGCCGACTTGTTTCATCTTCGCCAACAAGCTGGCCGCCGGTGAGGTGGAGGTCGAACAATGTACCCCGCTCTTCACCGATACCTATCGGGAGAAGCGGGAGCAACTCCTGGCTTTGATCCAGGCAACAGTCTAACGGAGGACTCACATGAAAGAAGCTCGGATCGCATCCGGCTGGGCTAGGCAGTACATTCGGGAGCGCGGTGGAATCATCAACATTGCCACCCGTATGACTGTGGTGGACTGATGAACGGCCTACGAGACCCCATCAGGTCTGATGGGCAAGCCTGAAAACGAGCAAGATTACATCCGATTTATGGCGGAAGACATCGAGGTCTACCTGTCTAAAGAGATCTGGGAAGGGTTGGACCCCAAGGCTACGGAACTGCGGTTTGCCATTCCGGGGTATGGTCGGTTCTACCTGAAGTTCAACCCCGCCCGGTCTCGAGTGGCTGGGTAGCCTTCAAGCGCCCCCAAGGGCGCAGACTATCTCAAGTTTACATCTACTCTACAAAATCTGAGGAGGTCATTTGAAAATGTCACAAACAACAGCGAAAGTTGAAGTTCTGGACAGGGAAGTCAGTGTCGTCAAGCGGCTGTCGCTGCTGGACCGCTTCCTGCCCCTGTGGATCTTTCTGGCTATGGCCGTGGGGGTAGGATTGGGCTACGTCTTCCCCGGCATCGCCACCGCCTTTGATGCCCTGCGCATTGACACGGTGTCGTTGCCCATCGCCATCGGCCTGCTGTGGATGATGTATCCCGTGCTGGCCGAGGTCAAGTACGAGGAACTGGGCAAAGTGGCCACAGCCTGGAAGATGTTCAGCGTCTCGGCCGTGCTGAACTGGGTCATCGGCCCGGTCATTATGTTCATCCTGGCCTGGGCCTTCTTGCCTGATCTGCCCGAGTATCGCACCGGGCTGATCATCGTCGGGCTGGCCCGCTGCATCGCCATGGTGCTGATCTGGAACATGCTGGCCGAGGGCGACGCCGAGTACTGCGCGGTGTTGGTGGCCCTCAACTCGGTGTTCCAGATCATCATGTACAGCCCGCTGGCCTATCTCTATCTGCGGGTGATACCGGGCTGGTTCGGGGCCGACACGGCCGCCGTGGGCGTGACCATGTGGGACATCGCCAAGAGCGTGCTCATCTTCCTGGGCATCCCGCTGGCGGCAGGTATCATCACTCGCTTCAGCCTGATCCGGCGGCGAGGGCAGGAGTGGTACGAGACCAGGTTCATGCCCAAGCTGGGGCCGACGGCCATCATCGGGCTGCTGTTCACCATCATCGTCATGTTCAGCATGAAAGGCGAGGTGATCGTTACCCTGCCGCTGGACGTGCTGCGGATTGCCATCCCGTTGGTGGTTTACTTCGGGTTGATGTTTGCCGTGGCTTGGGTGGTCGCGTGGCTGTTCCGCTTCCCCTACGCCGACACGGCCACCCAAAGCTTTACGGCGGCCAGCAACAACTTTGAGCTGGCCATCGCCGTGGCCGTGGGAGCCTTTGGTATCGCTTCGGGGCAGGCGCTGGCCACGGTGGTCGGACCGCTGATCGAGGTGCCGGTGCTGATCGGGCTGGTGTACGTGGCGTTGTGGGCCAGGCGTTTCTTCTTCAGGCCGGATGGCACGGCGAAGCGAAAGCTGGCGGCCGCTGAGATAGCAAGCTAGTGAGCGCTGCGGTACGGAGGCAGCGCCGCACGCCGCAGGCCCAGCGGGCCAAACTGATGCGGATGGATTTCGGAGGAGTGGGAATGATATGCTACTGCATGGCTTCACTGTCACTCATGTCCTGGACTGCCTGGCCGACCCGAGCAAGGACCGGGTCATCGCCGAGCTCTCGGACGACGTGTCGCCAGTGTTTCCCTATCTCAACGCCGTCGTACCCAACTTGATGTACAATCCCGGTGCCAACTCGGTGACCGTGGAGCGAGAATGGCGCATCCTGACGTTCTACCCGCACGTGGCGGTGATGGACAAGGTGGATGGTAACGGGCTTCTGAAACTAGAGAGAGGAGATGCGCATGCCAAACAGACCAGGTACGGCAGGCAGCAGCCGCTGTGCCCGGAGTGAAAGAGGCGAAGGTAGCCTCACTCGATAAGGGGTGGGGTGCCTCATGGATGAAGCGGTGAAGATGATGGGCCAAATGACTGAACTGGGGCTAGAGAAGGCACAAGAAGTGCTGGTACAGGAATGCAGTTCCCTGGGGCTGATGGCCTCGCCCGAGGGCTACCCGCACGTCTGGGCGCGGGATAGTGTCATCACAGGCCTGGGGGCCATCCTGAGTCTAGGACATGAGAACTGCCTGCGCACATCCCTGCAGACTCTGGCCGGACAGCAATCGGAGTTGGGGGCCATCCCCAACAACGTCAGCGTGGCTACGGGACGGCTGGACCACACCAACGCCGGTTCGGTGGACTCTAACCTGTGGTACATCGTCGGCCACTACGTCAACCATCGGATGACGGGTGACACTGACTTTTTGCGAGCCCACTGGTCGTCACTGGAGCAGGCGCTATTGTGGCTGCGCTACCAGGATTCCAACGGCTGCGGCCTGTTGGAGGTGCACGAGGCCGCCGACTGGGCCGACCTGTTGGCCAACCGTTTCAACATCCTGTACGACAACGTGCTGTGGTACGCTGCCCTGAGGGCCATGGCGGCAATGGCCGCCACACTGAGGAAGAACGGGGCGCAGTACGACCAGATGGCATCGGACGTGCGGCACAAGCTGCGCATCGTACTGTGGGTGGGGCCGGAGAGCGCCGACGAATGGGGGCCCACCTGCCCGGGTCACATGGAGTGGAAACACACCCTCAGCCAGGTGGACCCGGTGCTGGTCAAACGGCCCTTCTTCCTGCCCTACGTGGCTTTCCGTGACTACGGTGACTACTGCGACGTGTTGGGCAACCTGCTGGCGGTGTTGTTTGGGGTGGCCAACCCGGCCCAGGAGCGGCGTATCCTGGACTACCTGTACCAGGTGGGCATGGCCGAGCCGTATCCGGTGCGGGTACTGCATCCACCCATTTACCCTGGTTCCAAGGACTGGCGGGAATATTACCGCAACAACAACCTCAACCTGCCCGACCAGTACCACAACGGCGGCATCTGGCCCTTCGTAGGCGGCTTTTACGTGGCCGTCCTCGTAAAGACGGGGCGGCTGGAAGAGGCGCGGCGGCAACTGGAGAAGCTGGCCGAGGTCAACCGGCTGGGGATCAACGAGGAGTGGGAGTTCAACGAGTGGTGCCACGGTCGCACCGGTCGGCCGATGGGCTATCCCCACCAGGCCTGGTCGGCGGGGATGTACGTCTACGCTCACCGTTGCGTGGCCAAGGGCCAGGTGCCAGTGTTCGGGGATGACATGTGGAGGTGACATGACGGAACTGTATCCCATGCTGAGCGTAGAAGAAGCCCTGGCGCGGGTGCTGGCTGCCTTCCAGCCGTTGCCGCCAGAGCGTGTGCCGGTGTTGGAGACGCTGGGCCAGGTGCTGGCCGAGGACGTCTATGCGGACATGGACATCCCGCCCCTGACCAACACGGCCATGGACGGCTATGCTGTGCAGGCGGCCGACACGGCTGGGGCCAGCGCCAAGCGCCCCGTGCGCCTGCGTATCGTCTATGACCTGGCCGCTGGCTACACCACCGATGTGACGGTGACGCCTGGCACGGCCATCCGCATCATGACCGGCGCGCCCATCCCGCCGGGGGCCGACGCCGTGGTGCGCTTCGAGGACACAGAACAAGACGGGGAATGGGTCACCATTCTCAAGGGTGTGCCGGTGGGTAAGAACGTGCGCCGGGCCGGCGAAGACGTGAAGAAGGGTGCGCTCATCCTGCCGCGGGGTACGGCGATCCGCCCGCAAGAGGTGGGCATGCTGGCCGCGCTGGGGCATAAGGAGGCCTGGGTCCACCGCCGGCCGCGGGTAGCCATCCTGGCCACCGGCGACGAGGTGATCGAGGTGGACGCCCCCTGGCAGCCGGGCAAGATCCGTAATGCCAACAGCTACTCCAACGCCGCCCAGGTATTGCGCTACGGCGGGGTGCCGGTGCTGCTGGGCATCGCCCGCGACGACGTGGCGGAACTGACTGCTAAAATTCGGGCCGGGCTGGAGCAGGGGGCCGATCTCTTCCTCACCTCGGGCGGGGTATCGGTCGGCGACTTTGACGTGGTCAAGACAGTGCTGGCGGCCGAAGGGGAGATGGGCTTCTGGCGGGTGCGGATGAAGCCAGGCAAGCCGCTGGCCTTCGGCCAGATCCGGGGGGTGCCGCTACTGGGCTTGCCGGGCAACCCCGTATCAGCTATGGTCAGCTTTGAACTGTTCGCCCGCCCGGCCATCCTCAAGATGCTGGGCAAGACCCGGCTGGCAAAGCCGACGGTGGAGGCCATGCTACTCGATGATATCACGCGCAAGGACGACCGTCGTCACTACCTGCGGGTCATGCTCGAGGACAGGGAAGGAAAGTACTTGGCCCAGCTGACTGGCGACCAAGGTTCGGGCATTCTGCTCTCGATGGTACGAGCGCAGGGGCTGGCGGTGATCCCCGAAGACGTGGATCACCTGCCCGCCGGGGCGCGGGTGCAGGTCATGATGCTGGATTGGCCGGAACGTGGATGAGATCACCTGCTGTCAGTACGAAGAGTTTGTGAAAGCCCTGGCCGACGAGACCCGCCAGGACATCCTGGAGTTGTTACAGGATCGGGAGATGAGCGTGGGCGAGATAGCGGCCTGCTTTAGACAGACGCAACCGACCATTTCCCATCATCTGGGTCTGTTACGCCGCGCGAGGGTGGTGCTGGCCCGGCGGGAAGGCAAGCAGGTATATTATACAGCCAACCGCTGTTGCCTGGACGCCTGCACCCGGCGACTGGTCGAGCAACTGACCGGAGAAGGGAACGAGCCATGCGAGAAATCATAACTGCTTTGAATGAAGCCCTTCAGCGCGACGAGCCCGTGGCCCTGGCCACCGTGGTGGAGGTGCAAGGCGCTTCTCCGGCCCAGGTGGGTTTCAAGCTGCTGGTACGGCCTGACGGCAGCGTCGTGGGCAACCTGGGCGGCGGGGCGCTGGAGCAGCGGGTACGGGAGGAGGCGGTGACCGCCTTGCGAGAGGGGCGGTCTCGCCTGGTCCACTACACCCTGCGCGAGGAGGGTCCCAACGCGGTGGGAATGCTGTGCGGCGGCGAGGTCACAGTGTTCGTCGAGGTCTACCGACCGGCTCCCATCCTGCTCATCGTCGGCGGGGGACACATCGGCCAGCCGCTGGCCGAGATGGCCCGCATCGTCGGCTTCAACGTCCAAGTGATGGACGTGCGCCCGGAGCGGGCCACGGTGCCCCAACTCGACCCGGCAGCCATCACCCCGCAGACCTATGTGGTGCTCATCACCGAGGATCACGTCACTGACGAGCAGGCGCTGCGCCAGGTGCTCGACACACCGGCGGCCTACGTGGGCATGATCGGCAGCCGGCGCAAGGCGAGCATTGTCTTCGATCACCTGCGGGCTGAGGGAGTGTCCGAGGAGCGGCTGGCTCGCGTCCACGCCCCCATCGGGCTGGACCTGGGTGGACGCTCGCCGGCCGAGATCGCCCTGGCCATTCTGGCCGAGGTGGTGCAGGTGCGCTATGGCGGGACAGGGACGTCGTGCATGTCGAAGGGGGGATAACTATGTGGCGAAACTATCTGTTTCCCGGCTCGGTAGAGGAAGCACCAGAGATGCTGACCACCTACGACGGCGGGGCTCACCTGATCGCTGGAGGCACCGACCTGATTCTGGAGCTAGCGGTGGGAGTGCGGCTGGAAAGGCTAGTGGCCACGGCGGAGAGGGTTCTGATGGAGATGAAACGACCTGGATAGGCAAGCGGTCACTCTGCATGTCGTTGGGTAATGGATTTCAGGTGAAGGCAAGGTGCGCGCACGTGGAGGATAAGATGCTGGTGGGTAAGAGCGGCGATCTGCGGCTGCCGGAGGAATTACGCCGTCGGTGGGGGCTGGCACCTAGCGCGGAGGTTCTGATTCGGGAAACGCCTGAGGGGTTGTTCCTACGTCCGGCAGACCCACCGCTGGCCAAAGTCTACGTCGAGCCAACCACAGCCTGCAACCTGCGCTGTCGCATTTGCGTGCGCAACTCCTGGAGTGAACCGGTGGGGTCTATGGAGATGGCGACATACCGACGACTGCTAGACGGGCTGCGGGAAGTGCCGTCGCTGCGCAAAGTGGCCTTCTGGGGATTCGGTGAACCGCTGCTGCATCCCGACATCGTGGAGATGGTGGCGCTGGCCAAAGAACTGGGAGCAAAGACAGAGTTGATCACCAACGGCCTCTTGTTGGACAGGGAGATGGCTGAGGGGCTGGTCATGGCCGGGCTGGACACGCTCGTCGTCTCAGTGGATGGGACCTCGCCGGAATCCCACGCTGACATCAGGTCGGGCGCTGACTTTCGCCTGGTGCAGGAGAACGTGGAGGGCCTGCACGCCGTGCGTCGCGCGAACTCTCGTGACAACCCGGAGATTGGCCTCGAGTTCGTTGTCACGCGACGCAACGTATCCGAACTGCCGAACCTGCATCGCCTGGCCTACTCGTTGGAGGCGAGCTTTGTCGTCGTGACGAACGTGCTGCCCTACACCGAAGAGTTCAAAGAAGAGATTCTCTACTGGCTGGCGACTGGCAGTTACCCGCTGGCGCGCTCCAAATGGTCCCCGGAGATCGTGCTACCACGGATAGACGCGCGTCGCGAGTACCTGGAACCGCTGCTGGGGCTGTTGCGGCAGGGCGGAGTCATTGACCCTCTGCCAAGGCGTTCTGACGGGGCAGAGGGCTATTGTCGCTTCGTGGGGGAAGGGGCAGTAGCCATCGCCTGGGATGGCGAGGTGAGTCCCTGCGTTGCACTGATGCACTCCTACACGTGCTACGTCCTGAGACGAGAGAAAGTGATTCGGCGCTACACACTGGGCAACGTCGGCCGGGAAGAGATCACACGCATTTGGGATCGCGATGAGTACGTGCAGTTTCGGGCGCGGGTACAGCAGTTCGACTTTTCGCCGTGTGCCCACTGCGGCGGTTGCCAGTTGGCCGAATCCAACGAGGAGGACTGCTTTGGCAACCAGTTCCCGGTCTGCGGGGACTGTCTGTGGGCCAGAGGGATCATCCTGTGTCCCTGAGTGACTATCGTGCGTAGCTCCCGGTACTGTCGGATCAGCCTACTGGTCACTGCCGGCAGGAACGTGGCATCCCCTGAAGATGCCGTGAACTGCCCGAACCAGGTGAATCTGGAGAGAGTGATGAAGAAAGCGTTAGTCGTGCCCTTGACCTATGAGGAATTGTTGGACCTGTGTCGCATCCTGCTTGACCGGGACGAGAAGGACGCCCTGCGTTTCTTGGACGAACACGTCAAGAAGCCAGCTAACGAGGTCGTGGAGGGCGGTTGAAAGGTGCTCATCCAGGTGCCCGGGGCGGGCGTCAAGGAGGTCGCCGGGAGTCGCCTGTTTTGACTCTGGCAGCGGACGAAAGGTCTATGTTGAAACCCGTGGAAATCTACACCAGGGAAGGCTGTCCGTATACACGAGTTCTGAAGCGAAAGCTGGAGCACGACGGCCTGTCCTACGTCACGTACGATGTGCTGGAAGACCCGACCCGAATGCAGGAGATGCTGGCCCTGAACGGGCAGCGGCGGGAGGTGCCGACCATCGTCTGGCCTGACAAGGGTGTGGAAGTCGGCTTCCACGGAACCTGAACCGTGTAAGCGCGCCGACCGGCGGTCGGAAAAAGGTTGTATAGAGGATAGATTTCGAAGGAGGTGGAACCATGCCAGGAAGAGGACCGACGATGTGGCGGACGGCAGGGTGTTGCGGCGGCAGAGATGCCGAGGTGACCCAGGTAGCCATTGACGACAGGGGCTTCACCGTGGGCATCATAGGGCTGGAGCAGGTCTTTGAGCAACTCTATACTATGGGGCGCAAGCCCGAGGACGGGGTTCGTGATGAACTGCTGGCTATGGTCAAGAGCCGCAACTATGTCCCGCCCTCAGCAGAGGAACGATACAAAGCTGCGCTCTTGCGTGAATACGCTGCTTTCTGCACCTCCAAGGGGACGGAGTAGCGAGGCGCTGTGGAAAAGCCCCACTTTGGCAGAAATCTCCCACTGGTTCAGCATGGGGCGAGAGCGCCGGTCGAGTAGGAGCGAAGCGACGTATCGAGACCAAGTGGCTTGCGGAAGGTGCTCTCTTTGACAGAGAAAACGCTTGGTTTCCTTTGGCGCAATGTGTCACGATACGTTTCTCCGCTATCGCTCCGAAAGTACTCAACTGGCGTTTGCATTACAACCGGTGGAGCATTTATGCCATAACTGTACTGGTGGGTAGCTATCACCACAGGCCATAATGGAGCAGGCAGATGAGCCAACGCCGGGATTTTGAGTTCAACCTGCGGGAATTGGCAGGGTCCATGGGGGATTTCGGCACCCTGTTTCCCCTGTCCATCGGCTTTATCGCCGTCAATGGTCTGGACCCGGCTGGCCTGTTCATCATGATGGGCCTCACCAACATCGCCATCGGGCTGGTCTACCGCCTGCCGATGCCACTGCAACCCAAGAAGGTCATCGCCGTGGCCGCCATCGCTCAACGGTGGCCACCCTCCAGGGTGTACGCTTCCGGCCTGGGGTTAGGGATCACCTGGTTCATCCTGGTTTTCACCGGCTTGCTGCGCAAGGTCATCGTGCTCACGCCGCTGTTTGTGGTGCGGGGCATCCAGTTGGCCCTAGGAGTGATGCTGGCCTGGGAGGGCCTCAAGATGATGCGGCCGGCTCCCTTGCTGGGGCTCGTGGCCATCGTCATTGTACTTACTCTGCGAGAGAACCGCTACGCGCCAGCGGCTATTGTTCTCATGGCCTTGGGGGTAGGGATCATCGCCTGGGAGGGCAAGTTAGGCCGTTCCCTGGACTTGGCGTTCACCCTGCCGCCGCTGACGATACCCCGCCTGGACGAAGTGGGGCAGGCGATGCTCCTGGCCGGTTTCGCCCAGATCCCTTTGTCTATCACCAACGCCGTCATCGCCACCGCCGCCCTGATCCGTGACTATTTCCCGGAGAAGGCGGTCAGCGAGCGCAAGCTGATGCTGAACATGGGAATCATGAACGTGATCGGCGCTTTCTTTGGTGGGATGCCGATGTGCCACGGAGCGGGGGGACTGGCCGGGCAGTACTATTTCGGCGCGCGCACTGGCGGGGCCAGTATCCTAGAGGGGCTGATTGAGGTCTCGCTGGGACTTTTCCTTAGCAAATCGGTAGCCAACCTGCTGAAAGCATTCCCCATGCCTTTGGTGGGTGGGATGATGCTGCTGGTGGGGATCGAACTGGGCAGGGTAGTGGTCAAGCTGCGGGGCTGGAAACTGTGGCTGGCGCTGGTCACCGCTGCCGTCTCGGTGGTCACCAACATGGCACTCGGTTTCGTGGCTGGCCTGGCGGTGGCCTACCTGGTTCGAGAGCTGAAGCATCGGCGACTGGTGTCCTGCGCCTGCCTTCCCTTGCAAGGAACTCCGACTGAGCGACCAAAGAGCCTGTCCTGAGCGGAGCCTGCCCTGAGCCCTGTCGAAGGGTCGAAGGGGAGCGAAGAACCTCGTTCTTCGGTGAACGAGCCCCCTTCGAAAAGCTCGGGCAGGCTCTTCGCGTTCTGAGGAGGCGAAGCGATGCAAATCTCTCGGCAAAGATGGCGTACTGTGCGGCTGCCAAAGCGGCCTTGGGAACAATGGGGCCTGTAGGCAGGGCCGAGATGCTCCTGCTGGACAAAGTACGGTGAATGCAGTACAATATGGGCACCTCACTTCCCCAAACTAATAATCTATAGGAGGTTGCAGTTATGACGATTATGCTTGAAGATGTGATCAAGCTACTTCTAGCGGTCATCATGGGCGGACTCATCGGTGCTGAGCGCGAATTCCGCGATAAGGCGGCGGGTTTCCGAACGATCATCTTTATCTGCGTCGGCGCAACCCTCTTTACGCTCTTTTCGCTCAAGCTCGGCGGCGACGAAGACCCGGTTCGCATCGCCGCGAATATCGTTAGCGGCGTCGGATTCCTCGGCGCTGGTGCGATCCTGCGCGATCGCGGTCGAGTCATGGGTCTGACGACGGCATCCACCATCTGGCTCGCCGCAGCGTTGGGCATGGGCATCGGTGGGGGGCATTACCTCTTTTCTAGCGTAGCGGTCGGCACCATTCTGATCGTCCTCTGGGTCTTCCCCAGGTTCGAAGAGTGGATTGACAACATTCGGGAGCGGCGAACCTATCAGGTCGTCTGTCCAATCAACCGCGAGAAGTTTGGGCAGTTGGAAGGCATGTTTCGCCAGTGCGGCCTTCGTGTGAAAAGCCACCAACAAACAAAGCGCGGTGACGAAATGATCTGTACTTGGGAGGCTTCCGGATCGCCCAGAAATCATTGGCGACTTATGGAGATGCTCTTCGGCGACGCCGACGTGCAGGAGTTCCGTTTCTAGACACGCATTCCACCGCGGTTGATCAAGATGCCTTTTCGCGCCCCCAAGATCAAAGGTCCGCTTGCCCATATGAGGAAAACCGGGTTTCTCCATCCAAGTGTCTGGTAGCAAACCCTGGTCAAAAGTTGTCCTGCTGGACAAAGTACGGCGAATGGAGTAGAATAATAGGGCAGGTCTGGACGCCCCAGGCCCGCCCGGACTACGAAGCGACGCCGGATCAATCCGGCTAGCCCCATTCACGGGGCGTTGTCTTGTAGCCCGGCGACTTTCCGGCTCTGTGAACCGGCAAGGAGCCCCCAGATGGTGATCCCGCTCAACCCCTACGTTGCCGGCAATCCCGTCGGCGATAGCCCCGCTTTTATCGGGCGGGCGGATGTGCTATGCGAGGTGCTGCGCGTCCTGCGCCGCTCCCAGGATAGCGCCATCGTGCTCTACGGCCAGCGGCGCATCGGCAAGACTTCCATCCTGCAACACCTGGCCGCCTGGCTCCCCCGCGAAGGGCCGTACCACCCTTTCTACTTTAAACTGCAAGACAAGGCCGACTGGTCCCTGGACCGCGTACTGCAGGACTTGGTCGGACCATGGCTCACAGTCTGGGCCAGCCTGACTCCGACGACTCGACTGAGCTAAGTCCTGGGTCCCGATCCCGAAACCGCCTTCCGCCAGGAGTGGCTCGCCGCCGTCCTGGACGGCTTGGCGGACGGTGCCCCCCTATGGGCTGTTGCTCATGGCCCGGACCGGCTTCGTGCTCGCTGCCACCTGGCCACGCTTCCCGCAGCGAGCGCTGGAGTTCATAGGTGGCATACGTGACCGTTCGCGGCGGCACTGAATGGAGCAGCGCTGTCCGCCAATCCAGGCCACCTCTCACAGGAGCAGATCCATGTTCAACCAGAGGACGCAGGCAAACGCCGCAACGAACGCTGTGGCCGTACTGGTGTTGATGGCCGCCAATTTGTTCTTTAACGTCGTCGCCAACGCCAGCTTCAAGGTCTCGGCCACCAGCCCCAACTGGCGCAGCTTCCTGACCTGGCAGGTCATCGGTAACCTGGCTGGCCTTGTCACTGTGCTGACCCTGACTGGGCTGCTGCGCTTTGTCCCATTGCACGTCGCCTATCCCGTCACCGTCGGCTTGGCCGTGATTGGTGTCCAGGTGGGGGCCGTCCGGTGGCTGTTCCACGAGCCGGTCACCCAGGCTCAATGGCTGGGCACGCTGCTCATCGCCGCTGGCATCCTGCTGGTCGCTGGTCGGCCTTCGTGACCAGCCTGCGCGGGCTCGTCCGTCTGTTCGATGGGTTGCTACGGCGGGCCTGCGGCGTGGTCGAGTTCTGCGACGATCGGCAGTGCCTGCTGCGGGTTCAGTTAGCTTGCTGCCCCCGGCCGTTGCGCCTCTCGGATGGGACAGAGGTCCGGCGAGGCGAGTCGGCGCTGATGTTACACCTGTGGAACGAGCACATCCCGCCCATGGGTCCGGCTGGCCCCGATCTGCTCTGGGCGGCGGGGGTGCGCTGGCGGCTGATCCGTTCCCTCCGCCATGTGGCTGCGCTTGTGGCCACGGACCCACAACTGGCCAAGGTGCAGGCTGTAGGCGGCGTCACGGTGCTCTTCCCTCCGGATGACGAGGGCAGTCCGGCCCGGCTGATGAGGCGTCTAGGGTTTGATGTGATGCCCCGTCCCCTTGGCCGGCTGGGCCGCTTCGGTGAGTTCTGGGAGAACCTCTACGCCTGGGCGCTGATGTGGGCCTTCAACGCCCCCAGCCTGCGCCGCAAGCAGTTGCTACGGCTGCAAAGGACCGAGGTATGGATGTCACGTCGGCGGCTGCTCGAGCGGTACGGCCATTGCCAAGACCACCGGGATGGAAACCGATGAGCGCAGCCAGAGGACGTGCTCAGCGTCCACAGCCTGCGGGCTCTCACGGAGTTTGCCATGCATCTGAAGCGTCAGCAACTCGTTCGAGAAGAAGAGACACGCCATCGCGCTGGATTTCACGCCAGAGGGTACTCCGATAGTGCACCTCTTCGTCCCAACGGGCCTGGTCGAGGATGTGAGCATTGAAAAGCACATCGTACTCCAGCGAACACTGGGCGGCTATTTCGCGGATGCGCCAACGTGTTTCTGGTTGCAGGATTTTGAGTACTACCAGTAGGTCAATATCGGAATCGGGATCAAAATCTCCTCGCGACTTGGAGCCGAAGAACCACAGGCCTATAAGATTGTCGCCCAGTCTCAGGTGCAAACGGTTTACACAGTCGTCTAATGCCATCCGTTCGTGGAGTTTCAGGTAATTCAGCGTGTCTCTCATTTTATTCCAATTATACACCACCTTTGCCAGAGGAGCAATTCTATTATTACAGGCTCAAATTTAGGGGAGGAGATATTGAGGTCTACCTGGCTAAACCGATCTGGAAGGGGGCGGACCCCAAGGCTGCGGAAATGCGTTTTGCCATTAAGGGGTATGGCTGGTTCTACCTAAAGTTTGACCCTGCGGATTGGCCTTGATCCGCAACCGACAATCCTTGGAAGAAAGCCTTCGCGAAAAGCAGGGGGCTTTTCTTTTGAGCCGCTTTCTGGTATGGGGCTTGCGCTGCAGGTCGCGAGGTGTAGGGGGTGTCCCTCCATAATTCTCTTTGCCCTCCCTCAGGCGAGGGATTGGCCCACCGAGCCGAGCCTTGACGGAGGAGAACCAGGAGCGAGGAGGCACGTCTCGACTGAGCTCGACGAAGTCCTCTCGTACGCAGCGGCTTTCGCTGCACAAGCTTGTCATGAATAAAGTTGACAATGTAATTGAAAGGTGCCATAATAGTGATGGGATAAGCAGATGGTTGAGTTCGTTGCTGGAAGTGACAGTAACAGGAGGAATAGGGCCAGGGCCTGCATTGAAAATGATGGGAGGGAATTGTGGATATAGAATATCCTGATATCTTAGGAGAGGTTACCTCAGCCAGACAGCGTTATGAAGCGGGGGCAGTTCAATATGTGGGTTCATTCAGCCGCGAGGCAGTGGCCTCTGGAGAGGCGACAGAGTTGGTCCTCTTGTTGCAGAGCGCGGTGGATGTGCCTATGGACGTGACGCTCAAGCTGAGTGTGCCTGTGCGAACTGGCGGTCTACGCAGCAGGCCATCTCAGCTCAAGATCGGTGAGACAGAGACGACTGTGCCCATCAAACCAGCCGAGGTAGGCGAACTGAGAATCCCCATCCAGACTTCCGCGGAAACACCCTCGGCTACTTACGAGATCAAGCTTGAGATCACGGGCACACCCAAGGCCAGTGCTAATCGTATTCGGGCTCAACAGAGCAAGGGGCGCCTGGGTGAGACTATACTCAGGGACACAGTAGGGTTGAGCCTGGCTTCGACTATTGGCGTTGGCTTTGCAGCCAGGCCCGGCAACAAGCTCTCGTTCAAGTTCACAGTAACCGGCGAGGAGGGGAGCGCCCAGGAAATAGACCTCGCGCCTACACTCACTTCGCTCTGGACCCTGGAGGACTGGGATCTTCAGTACCGGGCTGGTCGGGAGGTCAACGAGCGACGTGCCCATATCGTGCCTTACCTGGTCCCAGAGGCTATTTATGTGCCCCTGCTGGATGAGGGCAGGAAGAGGTTTGCTGATGCCGAGATCGTACTGCGTGTCGGAGAGGCCATCTCTCTGGCCAAAATCCTCACTCACACCGTTAGCTACTTCATGCGCAACGCTGACTTGCAAGATGGCCTGCTGATACCTATCTACATGCAGGCCTACCTTCACGATCTTCCGACCGACAACGCTACCTGGCTGGTGATCGAAGTCGGCTACTCGCGCATCGTTCGCCTAGCTATCGCCCTGAGTTTTGCCCTGGTGGAAAGCGCGCTTAAAAGGCAGCCCTGGCTGCTGAATGAGCAGAGGGCCGTGGCGGATTTGGTAGTTGGCAACCTGGAATCAGGCCATTCCCTGCCCGTCGAATTCCTCTATTTGCCTCTCCTGATGGGCGGTGCGCTGGTGACGCGGGAAGTAGTGATGGAAGGTGAAGACCCCCAGCAGAGCTTGCAGATGCTGGCCCAGGCCAAAAAGGAACGGGCGCAGGATTTCACGGGTGAGGCGGCGGAGACGAGCGAGTTGTTTGACTCTTTGCTCGCCAGAGTGTGATCTGAGAGCTACAGTCTGCAGCGCTCTGGCAGCCAGGGCCTGAACACAGCTTTCTGGCACTTTGATCAGAGGACCGAGACGGGACTCACTCTGGGCCCCGTCTGGCCTTCTACGCTGCGGGCGGGCGTTTGGCCGCCGCCAACCGCGCTTCCAGTTCTAGCCGTTGCTCGGCGGCGGCTTGCTTCGCTTCTTCGATGATTTCATTGATTCGCTCTCTGATCAGTTGCCTGGTCTCGGGCCCTGAGCGTGGGGCCAACAGCAGGCCCAACGTCGCGCCTACCAAGCTACCAAACAACAAACCAACCACAAAGTCAATAACCTTCCTCATTGGTTTCCACCTCCTTTGATTGTGGGTTGTTGAGAGCAAAAGCTTCGTACCTTCACTATAGCACATTTTGCAGATATTAGCAAGGAGATTGAGAAAAATGATCGAAAAACGCTTACAGGGATTGCGCCAGCAGCAAGCAGCCCACGGCCTGGACTGCGTGGCTCTGATGCCTGGTGCTAACCTCCGCTACTTGACGGGCCTGAATCTGGCTCTCTATGAACGCCCCCTCGTCTTTTTCTTCCCTCGGGAGGGACGCCCAGCCTCTATCCTGCCCACGCTGGAAGCGCCTCAGATTGAAGCCCACCTGGCCTTCGATGTAGAACTCTTCACCTATAGCGATGAAGAAGGCCATCCGCCGGCCTTCGAGCGAGTCTGCCAGGCTTTGAACCTGGCTGGCAAGCGCCTGGGTGTGGAATTCCTCAACATGCGTGTTCTGGAGTTGAAGCACCTGGAGCAGTGTGCTCCAGGATGCCAGACGCTGGACGCCGGGGGAATGCTCTCAGAGTTGCGCCTGATCAAAGGCGCGGAAGAAATCGAACAGATGCGCCAGGCCATTCGCATCACCGAGCAGGCTCTTCAGGAAGTCGCTGACGCTATTCAGCCTGGCCGTACCGATCGGGAGATAGCAGCCGAGCTGAAAATAGCCTTCCTCCGAGCGGGGGCCCAGAGAATGTCCTTTGAGCCCATCGTTGTCGTTGGCCCGGAGAGCGCCTCACCTCATGCTGTACCTTCGGGGCGGTGCATTGAGCCGGGTGATCTGATCGTCATAGACTGTGGAGTCACCTATCAGGGCTACGCCGCTGACATCACCCGCACCTTTGCCGTAGGTCCCATCGCCCCTCAGTTGGAGCGCGTGTATGAGATCGTGCAAGAAGCCAATGCCGCTGGTCGAGCCGCTGTGCGGCCGGGGGTGTCTGCCCAAGATGTGGACCGGATTACGCGCCAGGTCATCGCTCAGGCTGGCTATGAAGAGTACTTTGTGCATCGCACCGGACACGGGCTGGGGCTGGAGATCCACGAGCCACCCTACATCGTCGAGGGCAACGAGGAGTTGCTTCAGCCGGGCATGACTTTCACCATAGAGCCGGGCATCTACCTGCCGGGCCAGGGAGGAGTACGCATCGAGGATGATGTACTGGTTACCCATCAGGGTGCGGAGACCTTGACCACCTTCCCACGGGATCAGTTAAGGCGTAAATGATAGGGGGACAAAGGGAAACGACGGTGGGTACTGACCCTATAATCCCATACTCCTCCAGTTGTGGGTCTGTGCGATCGGACTTCCGAGGTCTCCGAGACTTCAGAAATCATGTTTATGGATGACAATCCGCGGACGATGTGTTATAATAGTTGACAGTGTATTTTCTGTCCTACAAAGTACTTACGTTTGGAGGTGTGATTTTGGCCGAGAACATTCGCATTGAGGACATCGCCAATTGGGAGGGCCAGGAGGTGACCATCAAGGGCTGGCTGTTCAACAAGACCGACAAGGGCCGGTTGCAGTTCCTGCTGGTGCGGGACGGCACCGGTCTGGTGCAAGGGGTGGTCTTTCAGAAAGAGGTCCCACCGGAGGTCTTTGAGGCGGCCAGCGGGATGACCCAGGAGTCGTCTCTCATCGTCACGGGCACGGTGCGTGCCGACGAGCGAGCCCCCGGCACCCCGGGCGGGTATGAGCTATCCGTCAGGGACATCGAGATCGTGCAACTGGCCGAGGAGTATCCCATCACCCCCAAGGAGCACGGCGTTGACTTTCTGATGGATCGCCGCCATCTGTGGTTGCGCTCTTCGCGCCAGTGGGCCATCCTGCGGGTGCGCGCCGAGGTCATCCGTGCCATCCGCGACTGGCTGGACGACAACGGTTTCCTCAACGTGGACACGCCCATCCTTACCCCTTCTGCCTGTGAGGACACCACCACCCTCTTTGCCACGGATTATTTCGGAGAACCGGCTTATCTGACCCAGAGCGGACAATTGTACAACGAGGCCAACATTATGTCCTTCGGGCGGGTCTACTGTTTCGGCCCCACGTTCCGCGCCGAGAAATCCAAAACCCGCCGTCACATGATGGAGTTCTGGATGGTTGAGCCGGAGATGGCCTACGCCGACCTGGACGAGTGCATGAGGGTGGGAGAAGAGTTCGTCAGCTACATCGTCCAGACCACGCTGAAGAACAGGGCCCCCGAGTTAAAGGTGTTAGAGCGCGACACGACGCTCCTGGAAAAAGTTGTACCCCCCTTCCCGCGCATCAGCTACGACGAAGCGGTGGAAATTTCGAACGAGAAGGGCGTACCCATCGAGTGGGGCGACGATTTCGGCGCTCCGCACGAGGTGGCCGTGGGCAACCATTTCGAGAAGCCGGTCTTTGTGCACCACTATCCCACTCAATGCAAGGCTTTCTACATGGAGGAAGAACCAGGGCGGCCCGAGGTTTCCAAATCGGTGGATCTCCTGGCTCCTGAGGGCTATGGCGAGATCATCGGCGGCGGCCAGCGCACAGCCAGCTACGAGCTTTTGGAGCGGCGCATCGAGGAGCACAACCTGCCCCGTGAGGCCTACGAGTGGTATCTGGACTTGCGGAAATACGGCTCGGTGCCCCACTCTGGTTTTGGCCTGGGAGTGGAGCGGACCATCATGTGGATCTGCGGCATCCACCACATTCGCGAAACCATTCCCTTCCCGCGGCTGCTGGGGCGGATGTATCCGTGAGAAGTCAGCATAGTACTGTGTAGCACAAAGCCCCTGGAAAACTCTCCAGGGGCTTTTCTCGAGTACACCCATCAAGTCAAGGGGTCTGCAATTGTGAAGGTGCCGGGGGTATGTGTTTATGAAGGTCTACAGCCGACTTGTCCTACAACCGGGCTCCACGGTCTGAACTCGCGACAAGTTCTATATGCGCCCCACCCGGGCACGCTGGTCGGGGTCAAAGACCTGGCCACCGACATTAGGCCGCTAGTCCTATCCCTCTCTGGGATGAAAGTACCATTGACTCTCACCCCCTCCGACGGCTATAATGGTCGTACAAACCAGGTCCCTTCAGGGGACGCCGAAACGAGGGGGGATAGTCTGTCCAATGAAGAAAACCTCACTGGCGCTGAGAATCGGGCTTATAGCTCCGTTGGTGTTTCTTGTTTCATCATCGCCAGGCTCTTTCTCTCCGCCTGCGCCCGCCCTGGCCGCCGGGTTCGTCAATTTCCTCACTAACCCAGGCCTCGAAACCTTCAACGCCCCTTACAGTTCCTACAACGGCTACGAACTGAGAGTAGCCCAGAACTGGAACGCCTTTACTAAAAGTGGCGAAGACCCCAAATACATGACCAACGACGAATGGGCCAGGATGAGCGGCGGCGTAGCGGAGAAATTGGAAGGAGACCATTCCCAGATGTACTGGCAGACCGAACCCTTTGCCGCTGGCATCCGTCAGCAGGTGTCGGTCACGCCTGGCACGGACTATGCGGCCCAGGCCTCCATCCTGACCATCTGGGAGACCTCGGCCACCCGTACTGATTACAAAATGCTGAAGCAGGTGGGCATTGACCCCAGCGGCGGCATCAACCCCAATTCCCCGGACATTGTCTGGGGGCCGACAAGGGGGAAAGACGTCCAATGGGAAAGCGTTAAGACCTCGGCCACGGCCATCTCTTCGACGATCACCGTCTTCGTGCTGGTGACCAGCGAAGCCAGCTCCAGCCCGAGTTTGCGCAATCAGGTCTTTGTTGACGCTGTGGTGCTGACCGAGGCTCCCAGCGCCAGTGCCACCTCCCCCAACTTGAGCAGCAATCTATCCTTCGCTGTCGAGTGGAGCGGCACGCCAGCCTACGGCGGCAACCCCCTGGAGTACGACGTCGAGTACAAGGTGGACGACGGCTCCTGGACTTTTTGGAAGGGCAAGACGGAAAGTACCTCGGCCACCTGCGGCCCCACCTCTCCGACCACCGTGGAGTATGGCCACACCTACTACTTCCGCGCCCGGGCCTGGGAGGACTATGGTTATTACAACACCGTCAGGGTCAAACTGCCCGGTGTCTTTGCCGACGGCAATGGAGATACGTCTACATTTGTGGGTGGAATCTATGGCCACGTGCGGAACCACTACGATAGCCCTGTCGGAGGAGCCACGGTTGTCATCTCCGGCACCGGTTCGTCCACCAACACGGACAGCAGTGGCCGTTATGGCCTTCCCCTGCCTGCGGCGGGCAGCTACGAGGTGACCGCCAGCCACAGCGTATACAGTCCCCCGCCAGCTATCCTCATTGACGTCTATAGTACTACCACCACCATTCCCCTCACCTTCACCCTGCGCCCGCCCGACGACGTGGTCATCAACGGCGATTTCGAGGGCAATCTGGACGGCTGGACGACTACAGGTACAGCACTCACTGTCGTCACCAGCCCCCTGCGTAGTGGGGACTATAGCCTGGCCATGGGTGGCACATCAGGGATAACCCAGACCGATTCCCTGGTTGGGATGCACGAGCCCACCCTGTCCTTCTGGTACAAGATCGTCACCAGCGAGACGGACGGTGATGATTCTTTCCAAGCCTGCCTCTACCAGAATGATCCCTCAGACTGTGTAGCCACCTTCGCTGTCACCCCCACCGCCGACGTGGATTGGACCCATCAGTGGCTGGCCCTGGGCGTGGGCGAGGTCTACACCGGCCCGCTGGGCATCTCCTTCGATCTTCAGTGGAACGGCTCTGGGACAATAGTCTATCTGGACGAGGTCAGCCTGGGCCAAGGGCCATACAAAATCTACTTGCCGCTCGCGGTAAAGGGGTATCACTAGATCACGATTTTGGAGCAGAGCGGGCTCCCATGCCTGCGAACCGGCGGCGTGGGAGCCGCCTCTGCTGGGAATCTGTGATCTACTGGGTATGGGGCTTAGCGGGTTGCTCAATCGCAAATACATCACAAGGGGGGACAACAGCGTCCCCCCTTCGACTTGCGGTGATATCTCCTTCACGATCCACAACCTAGCCCCAGGCCGTCTCCGCCCTCCGACGCCTGTGTCTGGCCCGCAGGAGATCGAGATAGCGGGGCATGAGCACGGTGTAGGCCCAACAGAGGGACCGCGACACGGGATAATCGTAAGCGCCGATGTGACGCACAAACTGTCCGCCAAAGCCCTCTTTGAACCGGTAAACCCCCCACATCGGATTGTCTTCGCTCAGAACGTCGGGAGCGCCCCACATGTCGTAGACGGTGCAGCCCGCGCCTTTGGCCCAGCGAATGGCCTCCCACTGCAAGAGGTGATTGGGCATCAGGTTGCGGTGCTTTTCCGTCGAAGCTCCGTACATGTACCAGGCCCTCTGGCCAAAGCGAAAGGCGATAAGTCCGGCCAAAGGCTCTCCCTCGTATTCGGCCAGAAACAGGCAGGCCAGGCCTGCCTCAATGAAAGCACCCCAGGCATCACGGTAATAGGCGAAGGGGCGGATGATGAAATCGTCGCGCCTGCCGGTCTCTGCGTACATCTCGTAAAATAGAGGTAGATCATCGGGACGGCCCACACGCACCCGCACCCCTCTCCTCGCCGCCAGCCGAATGTTGTAGCGCGTCTTGGCCTTCATGCTGGCCAGGAGCTCGTCTTCGCTTTGCTGCAAGTCAACGAGGATGGTGTTGCGGAATTGGATTTGCTCAGAGGATGAACGCCAGCCGCGACCCCGCAGAGTCTCACTGACTTTCTCCTCCAGGCGCACGTCGGGGTCAATTTTGACAAAGATGGCCCGTTGAGCCCTGGCCAGTTCTTCCAGAGAGGCGAGGACGCGGCTCAAAAGTTGGCCATCGCTATAGTCCAGGAGGGGTCCCTTGGGCACGTACATCACGCGGAGCGGGAAACGGGGGAGTTGGCGGCACAGCACTGAAGCTGCGGCCCGCACCTGGTTACCCTCTTCGAAAAGAAGACGGGTCGGCCTCCAGCCGTATTTGGCCTTGAACTCGCCCCACTCGAAGGATTGAAGCACGTGGCTGCAGGGAAGTTGAGCCACGACCTCGTTCCAACGACTGCGATCAGTGACTTCTCTCACTACTAGTTCCTCATTCCAATGCCGCTAACTTTTGCTCCAGCCGGGTCCGTGACCCGGCGACTTTTGGCAAAAACGCTGGTCACGGACCAGCTTCGAGCGAAAAGTTAGTGCCATTGAGTTCCTCATTCCCAAAGAAAGTGGCACGGCAGATCGCCGTCCCGCTGCCATGCCACCGGACTTGACCAAAACAGTGCGGCGTTATTTGAATATGTAGTACGTTGCTCTTTTGTCTCCGATCTTCAGCAACAGGTTCTTGTCCACCAGGTCAGCCAGGTCACGGCGGATGGTCTCGGCGCTGACGTCGGGGCATAGCTCCTGATATTCGCGGTTGGTGATGCGCCCCTGTTCGGACAGGTAGGCCAGGGCCTGCTCCTGGCGCTCGTTCAGATGCAGGTGGCGCCAGCGACGGGCATCAAATTCATCGCTGATCAGAGCCTCACCGTGGCCGTAGAGGGTCACCTGAAAACCGTTGGCCGTCTCCTGGAAGACAGGGGCCGGCAAACCGTGGTCGAGCATCAACTGGATCATGCGGTCAATGCCGTAGCCCAGCCGTTCGATGAAGCCCATGTCGGCCAGAACCTGCACGATGACCTCGTTGCGGGAGAACCGCTCCTCGACGATGTTATCCAGGGTGACGTGACCGGGCAGTCGGCCAGGGCTGTAGAATTCGATGCGATCGCTGAACATGAGGATGCGGATGCCCTCGCCCCGGATGCTGTAGTCGCGGTGAGCCACAGCATTGACGATAGCCTCGCGCACGGCTTCGACCGGGTACTCTGTCCGCTCCTCGCGCTCCAGCCTCACCAGGCGAACCCCTTTGCTCATGTTGCTGACCAGGAAGCTTTCAGCCCGGCGGACTTGCTCGGGCAGGCTATCACGGATGTCCTCTCGCAGAAACTCGTCGCTCATCTCCCGCCCGGCGTAGCGCACCACGATGATTTCATTGGCACGAAAGAAGCGCTCCGGTTCCTGGCCAAAAAGGAGCAGGCCGGCGTTGGTTGGCCGATAGCGGTTGCCCTTTTTCGTCAAGCAGCCACGCTTGAATAGAGCCTCTTTAGCCGTCTGGCCAGGGACGCTTTCCAGGGGGACAAGATACTTCTCCACTTTCTCCCAGTCTATGTCTTCCAAGGTAGCGCCTGGGGTGTCCAACGACTCGAAGCTGACCTCGCCGCGTTCCATCATCAGTTGCCGCACCTGGCGGGAGGTCATGGGCGTGTCACGTCGGCCGTCGCGCATCAGGTAGCGGCCCTTCAGGTTATAGACGTGGGGCAGCCCTGGCGGTACGGTAACGACCAGGATTTCCGCCCCGTCCAGGTTGACTAATTCGGGCAGAGGGATAATGAGAGGCGGATCGGCCAGAAGGGCAGCTTTCAGGGCTTTGTCCCGTGCTGCCTCGACGTCCTTGAGCCCCGTCGGTTTGGCGTCTCTCGTGCTCACGCCCAGCAGGACAGTGCCCCCGGTGCTGTTGGCCAGGGCGACGAGGGATTGAGCCAACTTGGTTGGGGTTGTGCTCTCTGGTTTAAGGTCCGTCTCCTGGCCCTTGCCTCGCTCGTAGATGGCCCGCACTTCGTCTTCTGTCAAGGCCCTTCACCCCACTAGACCAGCGAAAGCGCCAACGATATCTCAGGTAGAATGCCCTCTCCGAATAGCATGTAGCCCGCCACAACTGCTATCAGGCAGCAGCAGCAAAGCAGAATGAGCACCACAGCTATAATAACTATGGTGTTACGGCCACCCTTTTCACCCTCCAGGGGCGGCGCAGTGGGGTAAGTTGGTGGAGCAGAAGGGGGCTCGTAAGCCGTGGGCGGCATGTGGCTGATGAGGGTCTCATCTGGAGGTGGCTGTGTTGGGGGCGGCATGCGGCTGATGATAGTCTCCTCCACTCCCAGGTCCGCTCCGCAGCCAGGGCAAAAGCGATCAGCAGCCGATATCGGGTTACCGCAGTGTGGGCAGTTCATAAATGATGCTCCTTTCGCAGTTTTGTCATCTGAGTCGGGGAAGATTGTGAGAGACAATCCTCCACTGAGCGGGTTAGCTCGTGGGCGTTATCATAAGGTCCAGTTTCCAGCCGGGTTTCGCCACGTCCTCGCCAGGAGATTCCCAAACCACTTCCCAGGTCACATCACGGGCTGGGTCCTCGCCGTCACTGGTCACGCTGGCCACGGAAACGGTCACCCGGACCGGTTCATGCCTTTCCTCTTTTTCCCCGTTGGGGGTATAGATGATGCGTTTGACCAGGACTTTCTGGATCTGATCACCGCTGGCTGCTGTTCCAAAGCTGTCGGACCCCACTGCGTTCTTCAGCCCACTCCGCTCGCTCAGGTAGGTTTGGGCCAGAGGATCGTTTTGGCCCAGGGCCAGGTAGAAGGCCAGGACAACTTTTTCGGGATAGGGAGATTGGGCCACATCCCCGGGTACACCGAAGGTAAACTCGATGCCAGTTTCTTCAGGCGGCCATAGCTCCTTTCCCCCCGGCTGGAAGTAGCTGCCCATCTTGACATTGTAGACCTTCTTTCTGGACAACTGGCTGCGCTCTTCGGTGCGCTCTTTGACAGTGACCCTGGACTCAACAAGTGTTATCCCGCCGCTGCCGTGGAAGAAACCCAGGCACTCATAGCCTTGCCGTTCTTCGCCAGGGTTTTTCGACAGATCTTCCTTGTCGTGGTCATACCACTGAAAGACACTCAGATCCACCACCAGGCCCTCCTCAGCGAAACATTTCACCAGCACTTCCTGCTCCTGGTTGGTTGTGATGGGATCTCCCAGCTCTGCTACGCAGTTCTTTTCACCAAGGTAGACCCTGTCAGGGGGATGCAACTCGTAAGGAAAAACCACGGGAGGGTCACCGTGATCGTCGTTGTAGACAGCAGCGCCGATGGGGCTGAATTGGCGCCCGGTGGCCCCCTCGACCAGGTCGAATTGGTAGAATACGATCCACTCGTCCTTGACGTCGCCGTCGGCATCGAGAAGTTGCACCTCTTGGGGGCGTTTGGTCTCAGGCAAGATTCGGGTAAAGTCCAGCTTGTTGTCCGGCTGGCGCAACGCTTCCCCTGGGCCGCAACCAGCCACCAGACTGAGCACTATCCACAGAAGAGGGGACAGCTTCCTAAGGGGTGACATCGTGGTTGACATGGTATCCGGCCTCTTTTCAACTTGACCTGTTAGGGCGTTTCTCCGCTCTCGTCGGACGGTAGTCTCCCCTTTGATGTTGCTGTCCCACCTGCTCCGGCGGGATCACCAGATCCGCCGCCAATCCCCTGGATCTGGCGATCCAGGAAGAGCAGGGTAGCGCAGGTAGTGGCTGGCAAACCAGCAACACTCGAGAGGGGGACTATCCGTCGGACAAAATGCCGTCTTGTCCTACAAGATACGAACAACTGGTAAGCAGGGGCCAGGTCCTTACTCCTTACCCCCTATCCCTCTGCCTTGAAGATGCCTTGCCCTTGGAGGGTTTGTGGCTCAAAGCGACCGGCAAGACCTCTTCCATTCTCTCTACGAAAACAAAGTTCAAATCCCGCTTGACTTTTTTGGGGATCTCGATCATGTCTTTCTTGTTTTTCTTGGGTATCAGGATAGTCTTCAAGCCGGCCCGGTGGGCAGCCAGCACTTTCTCCTTGAATCCTCCAATGGGCAACACCCTCCCGCGGAGGGTTATCTCACCGGTCATGCCCACTTCGTGGTGCACAGGCCGGCGGGCCAGGGCCGAGATGAGAGCCGTGGCGATGGTGACGCCAGCCGATGGACCGTCTTTAGGAATGGCCCCCTCGGGCACGTGGACGTGGATGTCCAGCTTATCAAATTCGTAGTTTACGATGCCCAGCTCTTTGGCATGAGAGCGGGCGTAACTGAGGGCAGCCTGGGCTGATTCTTGCATCACATCGCCCAGTTGGCCAGTTAAAATGAGTCCCCCCTTACCGTCCATCAATGTCACTTCCACGTTGAGGAGGTCGCCGCCAGCCTCGGTCCAGGCAATGCCCGTAGCCACCCCTATCTCGTCTTCCTTTTCAGCCAGACCAAAGGTGAACTGGGGTGGCCCCAGGTACTTGACCAATGATTGGATGGTGACGTGGTGGGGAGCCTTCTTCTCCTCGGCTATTCGTCTGGCCACCTTGCGGCAGATGTTGGCGATCTCCCGCTCCAGATTGCGCACCCCAGCCTCATAGGTATATTCACGGATGATGTGACGGATAGCCTTTTCCGAAAACCCAAGTCTCTCTGGGGTAAGACCATTTTCTTCCAGTTGTCTGGGGATGAGGAACTGTTTGGCGATGTGGATCTTTTCCTCTTCGATGTAGCCGGGGAAGTAGATGACTTCCATGCGATCGCGCAGGGCTGGTGGCACAGGATCCAGAATGTTGGCCGTGGTGATGAACATAACCTGGGACAGGTTGTAGGACACATCCAGGTAATGGTCGGAGAAGGCGTGGTTCTGCTCAGGGTCCAACACTTCCAGGAGAGCAGCCGAAGGGTCGCCCCGGAAATCCGCGCCCAGCTTGTCAATCTCATCCAGCATGAAGAGAGGGTTGATGGTCTCAGCCCGGCGCATGGTCTGGATGATACGCCCCGGCAACGCGCCAATGTAGGTACGACGGTGACCTCTGATCTCTGCTTCGTCGTGGATGCCTCCCAGGCTAACGCGCACAAATTTCCTCCCCAGAGCCTCAGCGATGGACTTGCCCAGTGAGGTCTTGCCAGTGCCTGGCGGACCCACGAAGCATAGGATGGGACTGCGCATTTTGTCAGCAGCCAATTTCCGCACGGCAATGTATTCCAGGATGCGTTCCTTCGCTTTGGGAAGGCCATAGTGCTTGGCATCCAGGATTTTGGCCGCGTGGGCGATGTCCATGTTGTCTTCGCTAGCCTGACTCCAGGGCAGCTCAATCAGCCAGTCAATGTAGTTGCGGATGATAGGCGCTTCAGGGGCGATGGGAGGCATGGCCGCCAACCGGCTGAGCTCCTTCTCGGTCTTCTCACGCACCTCATCAGGCATCTCCGTGGCAGCGATTTTCTCCCGGAGTTCGTTGATCTCCTGGGTTTGACCGTCCATCTCACCCAGTTCACTCTGAATGACCTTCATCTGCTCTCGCAGGAAATACTCACGCTGCGTTTTATCCACCTCTTGCTGCACCTTGCTCTGAATGCGGTTCTCTAGCTCCAAGACATCCAATTCCTCAGCCAGGAGGATGCTCAACCGCTGCAAGCGCAATGTTGGATCAACAGTCTCCAGCATCTCCTGGCGCTTTTCCACCTCCAGGTTGAGGGTAGAAGTCACCAGGTCAGATAACCAGCCAGGCTCGTCAATGTTCATGGCGGCGACGTAAGCATCTTCGGGAAGGTTGCGATTCAACTGCACGCATTTCTCAAAGAGAGCCAGGATGGCGCGCATCATGGCCTCGGTGGGAAGAGACTTCTCGGTCGGCTCGTAGATGGGCCTCACTTCGACCTTGATGTAAGGATCGGTTTGCACAAACTTGACGATTCTGACACGCTGCTTGCCCTGGCCCAGGATGCTGATGGTGCCGTCAGGCATGCGCAATGTACGGCCAATGACCACTTCAGTGCCGATGGTGTAAAGGTCCTCGATGCTTGGGTCCTGGATTTCAGGCTCTGTCTGTGCCACGACGACGATGGTGCTATCGTCGTCTGTAGCCGCCTCCACAGCCTTGATGGAACGATCCCGTCCCACAAAAAGGGGAGTCACCATGTGGGGGAAGACAACCGTGTCACGCACGGGCAGCAAAGGATACTCCAGCCAATCTGTCTCTTTCATTATTTTTTTATCTATATCCTCATCCGATAGCTCTGTCAGGATGTCTTTTTTCTCTGCCATTGTCAATCACGCCCTCCATCCATTGAGGCTCAATGTCCACCATAAATATACCACATTTTCCCGATTTTTGGAAACTCTAAGCGGAATCAAGCTCTACCTCTATAGTTTCCCCGTAAGGCACGATGCTCTCTCCCTCCGGGCGGTACATCCCTATCTCTATCCGGGCAGTACCTTCCGGTAAGACAAAGACATCACGCACGGTCTGCCCCACCTCCCACTCAGAAGTGCTCATGTGCAGCACCTCCAGGTCGTCGGCAGGCTTGTCCTGCTGGCCAATGGGCTCCCCGTTATCGTCAAAGAAACGGACAAAGGTGCCATAGTCCTGATCCAGGGGCTGGCTTGCCTGCCAATAGAGGTGAAGTTCCTTTCCCCTCACCTCGTAGCCCACCAGAACCACGCTGGAGCCGACATTCCGGTCAAGGCGATGGGAGGGGATGGGATCATCAGGCACGACCCGCACAACCCCCTCTGCCTCCTTCGCCAGACTGATGTCAGCCTCGGTGCGGGTGTTGACAGAGAGGGGCTGGCGGATCACGTAGAGGGAGCGGCTGGCCGTCACGGGGTAGCGCACAATGGCACTCAGGTGATAGATGCGTCGGGGCCGCCGCCCGGCCAGTATCTCCTCAAGCAAAACGTAATCGTAGCGGCGGGAAAGGTTAATGGGCAGAATCTCCAAGTCTGGCCTCACGCCTTCCACCGCCTGGCGGTACTGCAAGGCATAAGCCATACCCCAGTCCACCAAAACAGTGGAATCCCTTTCATAAGGGTAACTGAACATCTCATCAGCAGTCTGGGCTATAGAACGGCTCAAAGGCGGGATGTCCTTGACCCGGACGTCAATCCTGTCCACCGCCAGTTGATTGTAGCCATTCCAGAGAGACCAGGCCAGAGCAGGCAAGAGTAGAACCACAGCCACGACGGAGCCGATCCTAGCGCTGATCGCCTTATCTAAAGTCTGCCAGCCCAGGCCAACCCAGGGGGCGAAAAGCAGGTAGAAGGGCAGGAGAAAGACTTCAACGTCGAAAGCCTGATAAAACAGGCCGAAGAGAGCGTTGCAGAGCCCAGCCACCAACAGCATGACGGCGCAGGGGCGGTACCGGCGAGGTAGAGTCACAAAGCTGGCCACCAAGCCCCAGGCTCCCAGGATGGTGGCCCAACCGTACTGCCGGGCCAGAAGCACGAAGAACTTGCCCACCACGGCCACCGTCGGCCACTCGAACTCTACTCCGAAGCTGGTCCCCAACAGGTTGTCGAGGATCTGGTCGTGGAAGACGGGTGGGTATAACTGCCATATCCTGAGAGGGGCATAGAGGTAGAGCAGAAGAGGTGAGAACCCCAATGCAGCTATCTTCAACAACAGCCTGGCATTGGTGAACACCTCTCGGTCGGTCAGCCAGACGAAGAGAGCCAAAGCGGGCAGGAAGATGATGATCCCCCGGTGGTGGGTGAGGCTCAAACCGTAGACAAAGGCAGCCAGCAGCAAATCTCTGGCAGACGGTTTGGCTGCTTCCCACCTGAGCAGTAAATAGATCACCAGAACCACAAAGGCGGTGTTGAGAGTGTACACCTCGGCCACGATGGCCTGCATCCAGAAAGTGGGCGAGAGGGCGAGGAGGACAGCGGCCAACAAAGCAGGGGCGTGGCGTGAAGTGAGGTGCTGGACGATCAGGTACAGCACTGCCGCCGTCGAGGCTCCCAGGACTGCCGAGAGCAAATTCATGCGGTAAGCCACGTCACCGACCACCACCCCATGGGTCCACAGCCAGCCCAGGAGGGTGTAGAGCGGATAGCCAGTGGGGTGGGCGACGCCCAGAATGTAGGGAATGTACTGAAGTTCGCCCGAATCGCCCCCCAGCACTCCGGGAGCCAGGGTAAGGACATATATCGCCAGGCACAACCCAAAGACACCGGTCGCCATCCAAAGCTGGGGCCTGTCTCTGGCCAGGCTTCGCCGTGAGCGCCCCTCGCCTTGAGACTTCGTCGAGCCTTCGGGCCGAGCCTCAGGCTGAGGGCTCAGTCGAGACGCGGGATGAAGGGCTCGGGACGAAGGCTCAGCCGAACGGTCAGCCAATCGGATCATTTTCCACTCGCCCCCCGGTCTGGGCCTTTAAATTTCGGCCAGGCGCTGCTTCAGGTAGTCCACCACTTTGAGAGAAGTGGGGTCTACACCATAGAGCATGGCCAGGTAGAAACTGACATAGTCGCCGAAGTGGATGGCGGAGAGCATTTGCGCTAGACGGCTCGAACCCCGGGCCTCTACCATTTCACAGGAGACTCCCCGCTGGCTGAAGATTTCCTGGGTTATCTGGAAGCGCACCGTGGTCCGGGGATGATCCAGTGGTGAGGTCAGCATGACGGCGACAATCTTCTCGGCCAAGTCGGCCGGAAACTCGGTGCCAGCCAGGGCGTTGTGGTTCATCTCCGGCAACTGCTCGAAGAAGGCCCAGGACTTGGCGTTCTCATTGAACTGCCCCTTCCAGCGACGGGCTACCTCGGAGAGATGCCCCGCCCCGTAGACCACAGACAGGTGCTCGTGCAGTTTCACTGCCAGCTTCTTGGCCGCGTTTTCGGCCAGAGGGACCGTTTCGTTGATCTCTCTCTGCCACGATTCCATCGCTGAGATAGCTTCATCTAGGTCGGCCGCCTTGTCACTGACGAGGCCCAGCTGGCACACGATGCTTATCAGGGCCACGATGGAATGGCCCAGAGCGGCTCGCGGCTGAGCACGATAGTCAAAGGTCAGGAGCGGGGCGTTCAACTCCCGGGCCCGTGCGGCCAGTTTCCCACCGGTGGCAATGGCCAGAAGCATAGCCCCTGCCTGGCGGGCCGCCTCAAGAGCAGCCAGGGTCTCCTCGGTATCTCCGGAGTAGCTGGAGGCGATGGCCAGAGTCCGCCCGTTGACAAAGGCCGGGACGGTGTAGTCACGGCTGACGACGATGGGCACCGGGCACTCGCTTTCCACTAGGGTGCGCAGAAGGTCACCGCCGATGGCCGAACCGCCCATGCCCAGAATGACCACCGCTTCGGCCTGACGGTACCCCCCAGGCAATTCCAAGCTCTGGGCATTAGCCCAAGCATCACGGCACTGCTGAGGCAGCTCTGAGATGCGGGCCAACATGTCGTGGGGGTCCGTCTCGCGGAAGAGCTGAGGTTTGTCCAGATCGGTCACTTTTGGATCCTCCTGTGATTTGTTTGATAGGGGTCAGCTCTCATCCACCGCCACTTTGTAGACTTGACGGCGGGACCAGCGGGCGGCCTTTGCCACCCGTTTGATGGCTTCCTTTTTGTCCAGGCCCTCGCTCAATAGCTCTGCCAACGCTGATCTGACCTGCTCTTCGTCCCACGCAGCCTGCGCCTCATCCTCGGCCCCGGCGATGACCAGGGTGAATTCGCCCCGGGGCGGGTTCTGCTCAAAGTGCTTCAGAGCCTGGCTGAGGCTCCCCCGCCAGACCTCTTCATGGATTTTGGTCAACTCGCGGGCCACAGCGATCTGCCTGTCTCCCAGCACATCGGCCAGGTCGGCCAGACTCTTCCGCAGACGATGTGGAGCCTCGAAGGCCACCAGGGTGCGCTTCTCCCTGGCCAGCGAGCTCAGGAGCCGCCGTCGCTCACCCTGTCGCCGTGGAAGGAAGCCCAGGTAGACAAAGCTGTCGGTGGGCAGGCCGGAGATGGCCAGAGCGGTCACCAGAGCCGAGGGGCCTGGGACTGGCACCACAGGGATACCACGGGCGATGGTGGCCTTGATCAGCTCGTAGCCGGGGTCGGAGATGCCTGGCATCCCCGCCTCGGAGACCAGGGCCACATCCTTCTCCTCCAGGGTGGTGAGGATGTAGTCCAGCTTGGCCAGCTTGTTGTGCTCGTAGTAACTGGTCAGGGGTGTCGTGATTTCGTAGCGAGTCAGGAGCTTGCGCGTTTGGCGGGTGTCCTCGGCAGCGATGAGGGCCACTTCCTTGAGGGTGCGCAAGGCCCGCAGTGAGATGTCTTCCAGGTTGCCAAGCGGCGTACCGACTAGGTACAGAGTGCCCATCTGTTGTAAGCGTTTAGCCATCAACTCTCAGCTTTCGGCCCTTGCATCGCCGCTCTGACGGGCGCGTAGGAGAAACGATGGATGGGAGAAGGGCCCAGACGATCCAGAGCTGCACGGTGTTGGGGAGTGCCATAACCCTTGTGGCTGGCGAAACCGTAGCCGGGATACTGGCTATCCAGTGCGATCATGAACCGATCCCGCGACACCTTGGCTATGATGGAAGCAGCAGCAATGGAGAGAGACAAAGCATCGCCGTGGACGATGCTCTTCTGGGGGTAGTTTAGCCGGGGCAAACCGAGGAAGTCAACGAGCAGAAAATGGGGGGTGGAAGGCAGTCGGGCAATGGCCAGAGCCATGGCCTCTTTGGTGGCGGGGACAATTCCCAGTTTGTCAATCTGACCGGGAGGCACTATACCCACTCCCACAGCCAACGCTTCGGTCTGGATGACATTGTACAGCCGCTCGCGTTCCAATGGGCTGAGTTCCTTGGAGTCGCGCACTCCATCCAGAGCCTGTGCCAACCCGTCATGGCCCAAGGGCAAGATCACCGCTCCGGCCACCACTGGGCCGGCCCACGAGCCGCGGCCTGCCTCGTCCAGGCCAGCCACCAGGCGATAGCCCCGCCTGTAAAGGGCCATCTCTTCTCGCAAATCAGGCCTTAGCAGCGCCATCGAGTCACCTCGCAGCGGATGGGTCATCTCTTCAGAGAGCATAAACCAAAAGGCGTAAGTGTCTTAACCTACGCCCTGGGATTTCCGCTGTCTTCCTTGTCAGGGCCTCTGCCAGAACCCGTGTCAGCCGGCTATTGGCTTTCCCCTAGTGCCGCTTCTCCCTCAGGCGGGCTGCTTTGCCGCGGCGACCACGCAAGTAGTAGAGTTGGGCGCGTCTCACGTGGGCACGACGCACAATCTCCACTTTCTCTACCCGTGGTGAGTGCAGCAAGAAGGTCCTCTCCACGCCAATGCCATGAGCAGCGATACGCCGCACGGTGAAATTGGCCTTGATGCCTCCCTTGCGCAAGCGCATCACCGTGCCTTGAAAAACCTGAACCCGTTCCCGGTCGCCCTCAACGATCCGGTTATGCACGCGCACCGTATCCCCTGGCCGGAGCTCCGGGATGTCGGGATTGGGCTCGACTCTTTCAACTGTTTTCAACAAGTCTGCCATTTCTCTCACCGTTTCCTATCATCTAGCGGATTATACTACAAGTTACTCCCATTAGCAAATCTGGGTTCTTCCTTCTCCTCTTCCAGTTGACGCAGGAAAGCCTTGTCGGCCTCCGATAGTCTGGCCTTGCTCAGCAAATCCGGGCGGCGCTCCCAAGTACGGCGTAGGGTCTGCTGGCGTCGCCAACGGATGACTGCCGCGTGGTCTCCCGAGAGGAGCACCTCAGGCACTTTGTGCCCCCGGAAGACCGGCGGTCGTGTATAGTGCGGGTATTCCAGAAGCCCCTCAGCGTGAGAGTCCTCGAAGGTGGCCCCGGGGTCGCCCAGCACGCCGGGCATAAGGCGCGTGACCGCTTCGACGATGACCAGGGCCGGCACCTCGCCCCCTGTCAGGACGTAGTCGCCGATGGATATCTCATCGGTGGCCAGGACCTGTCGTACTCGTTCATCTACCCCTTCGTAATGTCCGCAGATGAGAATGAGAAGGGGGTGTTTGGAGAGTTCTCTGGCTATCTCCTGGGTGAAAAGACGGCCCTGAGGGCTGAGCAGGATGATAGGGGGCGAGGGATGATCCACCCCCAGTCCCCTATCCTTTAGTATCGCCTCGACGGCAGCGAAAATGGGCTCCGGCTTCATGATCATGCCCCCACCGCCGCCGTAGGGAGTGTCGTCGGTAGTGCGATGCCTGTCGGTGGCATAGTCGCGGATGTTGTGCAGGGCAATCGAAATCAGGCCCGCCTCACAGGCACGTTTGATGATACTCTGACTGAGAGGGCTCTCAAAGAACGAGGGAAACAGGGTCAGGATGTCAAAGTGCACAATCACTACCTCCAAGTGGATCAGGCGCTGGAGAAGGGCGCTTCAGCCAGAGTATGGACCACGGTATCAACCTCTTCTTCGGTGTTGAAGTAGTGCACCGAGGCCCTCACGATTTCGCCCACACCCCAATCCTGCATGTCCAGCAGTGCGTTCTCGGCCCCCACGGTGTAAACGTTGATCTTGCGCTCCCTCAGGTATTCCTTCACCTTGAGAGGCGGAATACCCTCCAGGGTAAATGCTACGATACCGGAAAGGGTCTGGCCCCGGTCGTGCACCTTCGCGCCCGGCAATTCCCTCAACCGCTGGCGCAGATAGCGGGCCAGTTCCTGCACCCTCTGCCAGATGGCCTCGAGGCCCACATTCTGGGCGTAGATGGCGGCCTCCCCCAATGCCAAGGTTGCGGCGGGGTTTGGACTCCCAGGTTTCAAAGGCCCGCGCGTCGGGGGGCCAGCAGAAGCGATAGGGTTCCTCCCACACTGCCGCCCGCACGTCGGGGAAGGGTGGGTTCAGTTGCTCCATAAACTCACCTCTGACGTAGAGCATGCCCAGGCCCCGTGGCCCCCGCAGCCATTTGCGGCTGGTGGAGCACAGCAGGTCGCAGCCAATTGCCTCCACGTTGAGGGGATAGACGCCCAGGGATTGGGTGGCGTTCAGGAAGTAGATGAGGCCGTGCTCTCTGGCGATGCGCCCCACGGCCTCGGCTGGCTGCACGCTGCCGGTGTGGGTGGGGATGTGGGTGAGGACGATGAGCCTGGCCCGGCTATCAATGGCCCGCTCCAGGCGTTCCAGGTCTATGACGCCCTGCCCGTCTTCGGGGACGACCTCGATTTCTATCCCCGCCTCGCGGCGTTGAAGCAGATTCGTGAAGACGGTCACGTATTCCAGGCGCGAGGTCAGGATTTTGTGGCCCGGTTCCAGGGGCAGGGCATTGAGGCCGAATTGAAAGGCCCGCGAGGCGCTGCCCACCAGCGCCAGCTCTGAGGGCCGGGCGCCGATGAAATCGGCCAGCCTGCGGTAGGCTGCCTTGATCTGCGGCTGGTGCCCTGCCTGGGCTTCGTAACCCCCCATTTCCTTCTCGCGCTGGAGGTAGGTGATGAGCCGCTCGTAGACTGGCTGCGGCATAGGTGAAGCGCCAGCGTTGTTGAAGTGGATGACGTTTCGGCAGAGCGAAGTTTCCTCTCGGAGTCCGGCGATGTCCATTGTCCGTCCTGCCCTATGGAACGCCGGTCGAAAACGGCTTGCCGTCCTGGTGGCAGAGGATTTGCACCACGTGGCGGCCCGAATAGAGACACGGAGGAACACCACCGCCCGGCGTCACCCACTGGCCGGCCATGTAAAAGTTGGCCAGGCCGGGTAGGGTCCTTTTCACCCGCGTATTGATCACTTCCGGAGTTGGCAGCCAACCCATGTAGGCCCCTTGGTAATTCCGGGTGTAGCGCCAGGCAGTGTAGGGCGTGGCCACGTCGGTCATCTCCACCTGCGACGAGAGGCCGGGGTAGTATGCTTCCAGCCGCGCCAGCACTTCTGTCGCCACTCGCTCCTTCTCGGCCTCGTAGCGCGGCCGGTCCTTTTGCATCTCGTTCCAAAAGTCCCACTCCGTCTCGAACGAGACCTGAACCACCGTCTTGCCCGGCGGGGCAAACCTGGGGCTGTAGTTGAAGAGGCGCAATATGAGCCCGTCAATGGTCTGGTTGCCTGCGGTGAAGGGGCGCTCTAGCTTGATGATACTCAGCCATGGTTCACCTTTGAATTCACGGGCCACCCCGAAACTGACCATGACCAGGGGGCGAATCAGTTTCCAATTCTTGTATCGGTTCTCGATCTTTTCGTCCACGTAGCGCCCGCTCAGCATCTTGAAGATGGTGCTGCAGCCATCGGCGGCAGAGACCACGACGTCGGCACGGTGCTGGCTGCCATCGGCCAGGCGCACGCCCACGGCGCGGTCATCCCTTCGGCTTCCCCTTCGGCTGCGCTCAGGGGATGGCTCAGGGCAGGCTTCCACCAGGATCTCCTCGACGGTGGCCTTGTAAGTCACCCGCCCGCCCAGTTCCTTGTAGCGTTTCTCGATAGGCAAGACAAAGTTGAGCGATCCGCCTTCCAGCAGCCCCATTTGCCCGTCTGCCAGCAGTCCCAGAACCATGAAGATCAACCAGACCGGCACCTCTGGCAGGAACAGGTTCCTGATACACTCACGCAGCCAGGGGTCATGAATGTCTCGCGCATAGTCGGCGACGGACCTGGCGTACTTGCCGGTGAAGTATTTGAACACCCGGCGCATTCCCCACATTTCCTTGAGTTGGTCCAGGGGGCCTATCAACTCGGGAGGCTTGCTCATCCCTACCTCGCTCATGTCGAGCCCCTGCATGGCGCGGGCGCCGGCGATCAACTCGTCAATGACCTGGGCATCGGCCGGTGAGAGTACCCTCAAGTCACGGGCCAGGCGGTCCAGGTCTTGGGTGACCTCCATGCTGTGCCCGCTGGCTTCGTCAATGAAGCGGCCGTAAGTGGTCAGGTCGAGGAAGCGGTTGGCCTGGGCGGTGCCCAGTTCGCGGTACACCTCGTGGAGCGCTGTGCCTGGCTTGTGACTCATGATAAAGTGGATACCACCGTCAATGGTATAACCCTTGCGTTTCCAGGTGGCTGCCACCCCGCCGGGCACGGTATGGTGCTCGAAGATGTGGCTTTGATAGCCGTTCATCTGGGCGTAGCAGCCAGTGGAAAGACCGGCCAGTCCGGCTCCAATGATGATCATGGATTTCACAAGTAGGATCCCCCGAGAGGCGTCAGCGTTTCAGCAGGCGAATGATCACGTTCAAAACGATGGTCAACAAGATGCTCAGGACGATGGAAGTGACGATGGGGAAGTAGCAAGAGAATCCTTCGCGCTGGATGGCGATGTCACCAGGCAGACGGCCCACGTAAGGAATCTTGCCGGCGAAGGTCAGGATCAACCCGATGACGAAAATGAGCCCTCCCAGAATCAAAAGCATCTTACCTATGCTCTCAAAGGCTTCCATTTTCACTCTCCTTCAATCGGCTCAATTGTCGCGTCGTTGTACCGCTCCCATTCGCTGTAGATGCAGCCGCAATATTGCTGGCGGTAAAGGTCATGTTCCCGCGTCAACCGCCCCCGCTTGGGCCAGCCTCGCCGCAAGTTCTCGAAGTAGAACGCGATGCCGTGCCTGGTCGCCACCTCCTCCCCAATCTGGCGGATCAACTCCTGGTCTTGATGGGGGCTGATGAGCAGGGTGGTGGTAAAGGCGTCGAAGCCTTGCCCGGCAGCCACCTGAGCCGTTTTCTCCAGTCGCATCCGGTAACAGATGGCGCATCGCTGGCGAAATCTCTCGTGCCCCACCACTGCCCGCAGGAACAGGGGCATCTCGTACTGTTCATGCCAGACTGTGGGCAGGCTCACGGCCTCGGCGTACCTGATCAGGCTATCTCTACGCTGTTGGTGCTCCTGCCAGGGGTGGATGTTGGGATTGTACCAGAAGCCGGTGACCGAGAAGCCCTCTTCCCGCAGTCGCTCGATGGTGTAAGTGCTGCACGGCCCGCAGCAGATGTGCAACAAGATGCGCCTGCCCTCGCCAATGGGCCCCTCCTCAGCGGGTTCCGGCTCTGGAGGCAACTCCACAGCGTAGGGGAGCTCGATGGTGAAGGGCTCCTCGCTGACCAGCACGGCTTTGCCCTGAGCGACGAGGTTCCGCGCTTTCCTGATGGTGGTGGGCGAGAGTTGCCGGCCGTTGGCGTCTAAGACGATAACTTCAGTCATTGTTTCACCTATGATCCCCGTAGCAGGATGTGGCTGCCTCCAAGAGGGCAGTCATCGCCTCCAGCCTCGGCGGGGGTACCCAATCTCTTGAACGTCCAATGCCCATTCGCTCTACCAGCCGCCTCAGCGCCACACCCTCCTGCAGTTCGGGGTGATGGGTCTGGGGCCAGGCTTGCGCTTGAGCAGCGAACTCTCCGGCCTCCTTCAATAGGTCTTCCACCTCTAGCACAACAAGCGCTCGTAGGGCATTTTCGTCTCACAAATCGAGTGCCAATCGCACTGCGTCGGCGATCTCTTGCATTTTGGCCTGGCTCAAATGGCCAAAAGGCTCACCGGTCAGCCGCTTTTTGCTCACTGTGGTCACCTGGTCACACTTGGCCCAACTGGCCACCCGCAGGCCGCCTTCTCCGGCTGGCAACTCCACCCGTGTGGGAAAGTTACCTCGTGCCACGCTGGTGACGGGGACGACCATCACGTCAAGAGCATACCGGTTCAGCCAGTCAGCCGAGAGCACCACGCATGGCCGGCGCTTGCTCTCGTCGGGCATAGCCGCCAGCCAGACCTCACCGCGTCGGGGCCACCGGGTCGTCACGGTTCAAGACCTCCAGGCTTAGTGCCTCCCAATCGGCGCGTTCCTCAGCTTGTTCGGGGGTCTCCGGCTGGGCGAAAAACGCTGCTGCTTGACGGGCTAGCTCTACTTGTCGTCGGCGCTTTAGATAATCGCTGATAATCAACTCCACCGCCGCACTGCGGCTCCGCTTCGCCTCCGCTGCCACTTGATCGAGGTAGGCAACGAGTTCGTTTTCAAGAGTCAATGTCACACGTTGCTTCATATTGCTCCTCCCACCATTTATCATACCATGACTCATACAAAAAGGCAACTTGGCTAGCCGCCCCAGTGCCCACCTATCTTGAAATGGCTGTCAACCGGCTGCTGTTCTGGCTGGCAATGACAACACGCCGTGCAATCCATCTCATCCCAGAACCGCTGACCTCGCTGAAGGCCGCCGAAAGCGCTGAAACGTCCACGTCAGCGTCCTCAGCGCGCCTCAGTGCTTCAGCGATTCATCTCTCCAACCGTTCCAGCGCCTCCATCGCTGCCCGGCGCACGCTATCCGGCGTCCCGGGCTCCTCCGCAAGCGCCCGCAGCCCGGCCAGCACCTCTGGCGTGGCCCGCCCTAGATTGCCCAGGGCCGTCACTGCCTTTACCCGTCCCCAGGTGGTGGTGTTACGGGCCACGGCGAGAAACAAGTTTCGCTAGTCCGCTGATACAGCTTGTCCTTGCCGAGTGAGAAATCACCGCAACTTCACAAATCTCGGCTGACCGCGCAGGCCTGGCAGCGGCCTGACCTGCTCGCGATAGGCCCCGTACTCCATTAGGGCCAGCCAGTTGGGAGAGCAGACGTCCAATGGAATGACGTTGGTTAGCCCAACCGCCTGAATCCCCCCCTTGACAGGGACCTCAACGTATACCCCGAAATTCCTCACGTGCTCAGCGTCGGTGTGAAGCAGGCCCGTGACGCCGAACTCTTTGATCTTGCCCTTGGGTGGGAACGGTATCAGGGCCCGGAAGGGGAATTCCATCCGCTCCTCCAGCCACGACAGCCAGTCCCGCGTCTTCCATGTCTTCAGATAGTTGCGCCTGGCCTGGGCTGACATCTTCCATGGCAGGGGTTGCGCGACCACCTCCGGGTGCCTGAGGCCGAGAAGCAACTCGGTCACGCCGACCTCGTCTTTGCCAGGCATGAGGCCATAGCCCATCGAGCAGAAGAGATTTTCATCCGGCAGCCAGGGCGAGACGTAGGTGAGCATCAGTTTGCCTTTGTACCTCCGAAAGAAGTCAACACCGCCCATGCCCAAGGTGATGGCGCGGAACGGCTGGCCAACGGGTGAACGCTTGGCAGGGTCCCACTCTCGCAAGGTCACTGTATTGTCCCCCACTGACCCAATCTCATAGAACCCAATGCGTGCTTCCTTCCAGCGGCGCAGTTGCTCCTGTCTGGCCTGAGAAAGCGGGTCGCCGACGAACTCCAGGTATGCTTCGATAGGGTGCCAGGGATCATTGGGCACTCCGTGCCAGAAGAACTCTTCCATAGCCCAATGGTCAATCTCTGGAATATCCCCCAATGGCCCCTGTTGCAGGGCTTTTTCCCATCGGGCCAGCTTGCCTCGTCCCGGTTGGTGCTCGCTGACATAGGTCGCGTAGCGGAACTTGACCACGTCTGGGCCATGTGTCAAGTCCTCATCGTAACAGATCAGGGACTCCAGGTCGTCGGCACCCGGCAAACTGTAGCCACGGGCTGCCGGTGAGCCCGGCCTGGGCCGTGGTGGACGGCGAGATTTTCGTGACTTACGTTTTCTCTTTATGACAGATCATCTCCATGTTGGATTGCGATGCCCTGAGTCTCTTTGCTTTCGAAGCGATAGATTTTGGCACCCATACAGCCACCTCTTTCAAAACAACGTCGGCTGCTGAGTCTCTTCTTCAGGATACTCAATGCCCAGATGCTCGTAGGCGCGCCGGGTCGCCACCCGGCCCCGGGGAGTGCGGTCCAGGAAGCCCAATTGCAACAGGTAGGGCTCCACAACGTCCATGATGGTGTCCGACTCCTCGGAGAGGGCGGCAGCGATGGTCTCCAGGCCCACCGGGCCGCCGTCAAACTTCTCGATGATAGTTTGCAACACCCGCCGGTCAATGTCGTCCAGGCCCGACTCGTCCACCTCCAGCAGGGCCAGGGCCTCGCGGGCTACGCTCTGGGTGATGTTCCCCTGGGCCCGCACCTGGGCATAGTCGCGCACCCGTCGCAGCAGGCGGTTGGCCACGCGCGGGGTGCCCCTAGCCCGCCGCGCGATCTCCTCTGCGCCCCCCTCGTCAATCCCCACGCCCAGGATGCCAGCCGAGCGATGGACGATGGCTTCCATGGCTGCCTGCTCATAGAAATCCAGGCGGTAGATAACCCCAAAGCGGTTGCGCAGCGGCGAGGTCATCAGTGCCAGCCGGGTGGTGGCGCCGATGATGGTGAAACGCGGCAGCTTCAGACGGATGCTGCGGGCCGCTGGCCCTTTGCCAATGACGATGTCCAGAGCATAGTCCTCCATGGCCGGATAGAGCGTTTCCTCTACGGCCCGGCCCAGACGGTGCACCTCGTCAATGAAGAGGATGTGGTCCTGGCGTAGATTGGTCAGAATGGCTGCCAAATCCCCGGCTCGCTCGATGGCCGGCCCGGCAGTGACCTTGATGCCTACCTCCATCTCGTGGGCGATGACGTGGGCCAGAGTGGTCTTGCCCAAGCCAGGTGGCCCATATAGGAGGACGTGATCCAATGCCTCCCCCCGCGCTTTGGCCGCGGAGATAAAGATTTGAAGGTTTTCTTTGATCTTCTCCTGGCCAATGTACTCAGACAGGCTTCTGGGACGCAAGCTGGTATCCAGTGAAACGTCCTCGCTCCTGGGCTTGGGGGAGATCATACGATCAGCCATCGTGTTCCTCGATTCTTGGTAGTAACCTTTCAAGCTACCTTCCCGGAAGCTTAAAACGGGTTGTTTTTGCAGATTGTGGTGGCGAAATGGGACAAGTTTTTGCACACATTGGTCTCTTGGAGCTTCCGGGAAGGTGAATTTACTTGCTCGATAGAAGCAGAAAGGCGATGAGGGCCAGAAGCAGTGTCCAGCCCAGGTATCCTCTCCCTTCAGTGACCTGGGCCAATCCGCGCAAAACAGCACCGATGCCCCTGCCAACCCTCCAGAGCCAGCGATAGAGCCAGTCCAGGCGCAGCAGGGCAGCGAGGCCCTTCCAGAAGGCGGCGGATCGCTCCAGGATTGCCTTCTGCCCTCGGTGCAGCAGATACCCGCCCACCAGCGGCAGGAGCAGAACGGCCCAGAGGGCGATGTCGACCCTGCCGATCAGCTCACCTGCAGCGGGCAGTTCCATGTCACTGGCGAAGCTGGCCAGAGGGGGGTGGATCCCCAGCAAGACCAGGGGGGCTGCCAGGATGACCACGCCTGCCAGGTGGGGCACCCATAGGGAGATTGGAGATTGGAGATTGGAGAATTGGAGAAGGTCAGCCCCAATCCTGAAAAGGGCGGCAAACAGAACCACATCGGCCACCATACTCAGACCCCATAGATAGGGCTGGCCCAGGGCAAAGAGGGAGCGATAGAGAGCGGTCCGCCCCACGAAACCCATGGTGAAAGGCAGCCCCATCAGGGAGGCAATGGCCAGGCCCGTCGGAGCCCTTAGCCAGAGGACGTACCTTCCCACCCTCGCTGGCTCTGGCGACCACAAGCTCAAGAGGCTGAGGCACAGGGCCAGGCTGATGGCCGACCATGGGAGAGAGGATTTCGCCTGGAGGCCGACAACGGCGACAGACAACACGGCCAGGGCGACCTGGTTGATGGCAATGCAGGAGATAGCTTGGCGCCTGTCCTGCTCTGCCCAGGCGCACAGGGCCGTGGCCAACAGGGCCAGGCTGCTGATGGTCACCAGTTGGCTCTGATGGGGTAGCCCTTGTGGAGAGAATTCTTGGAGCCTGGTCAGCAGGGCAAGTCCAGAGGTGATTGAGGTGATCTGAAGCAGAGTGTTGGCTGATGGCTCCACCTCTGCAGCGGTCAGCATCCAAAAATGCATCGGGTAGAAGCTGGCGCGCACCAGGGCCGCCACCAGGAGGAGAGAAGGGGCGAGAGCCGGGTTGAGACCCTGGCCATCGAGAAGAAGAACCGCAACCACCAGGCTCAGGCCAATCAGAGAACTCATCGTCAGAGCCCGTCCCTGCGCATCGGAAGCGGCCTGATTGCGCCCCCGACCGACGACCAGAAACATCAGGCTCAGATCTAGGAAGGCCCAACTGAGGCACAGGGTGATCAGGTTGGCTGCGTAAATGAAGCTCAGCCCGGCAGCCGAGACGACAAAGACCGCCGGACAGAGTGGGCTTTCGCCGTTGTCATCGGTTTCCCGTTGCCACCTTGACAAAGAGATGACGATGGCCAGACAGACCAGGCTCGTCAGCAGGGCGAAAGGAGCTGCCAGTCCCTCAGTGGTATAAGCCAACTGGCTCTCAAAGAGGGTCAGCGGATGCCAGGGCGAGATGACGACGTGCGAGGCAGGTTGGTAGGTCAAAAGCAGGGTGGAGACAAAAGCCCCTCCCGCCATCAGCAGAGCCAGGGCGTCTCGCTCTCGTGACGGCCTGAACCTGGCCGCTATTTTGGTGATAGCCGCGCCCAGCATCAGGATGAGCACCGGCGCTAAAGGCGTCAAACCCGACTCAAACATCGTCTCTCCGTGTCCAGACCCTCTGCCTGCCCCACTACTTAGGGGCCTTAACCTTTTGATTATTCTATCACAAAAGGACAGGCGAGGCAAACGCCTCTTTGAAACACCAAAATCGGTGTGAACTACTTCTCAGTTGACAGCTTTGATTCAGAGGACGGTCGTCCACCGCACCTTTCGAGAGGTTGGAAGAGAACCCTCCCGTGCGTTCGCGAGACAAGTCCGCCAATTTGCCAAACTGACTAAAATCGGTATAATTCTAGAGAGCTCATTACACCAAGGAGGTGAACTAGATGGCCTATAGGATCACAGAAGAGTGCATCGCGTGCGGAGCCTGCGAGCCAGAATGTCCCAACGAGGCGATCACCGAAGGCGACGAGATCTATGTCATTGATCCCGACAAGTGCACAGAGTGCGTGGGTGCCTATGACGAGTCTCAATGCGCCTCGGTCTGCCCCGTGGACTGCTGTGTCCCTGATCCCCAGCACGAGGAGAGCAAGGAGGAATTGCAGGCCAAGTACGAGAGATTGCACGGCTAGAGTAGGCCCAATTAACGGTCATCACTTATGCAAGATGCGCTTCGCTCAGAAGAGCGGAAGCGCATCTCTTTTTTGCCTTCACTGCTGACACTCTTATTCCTTTAAGAGTGACTGCCGTTCGGTTGAGGGGTTCGACTGAGAGTGCTCGGCTGGACTCTGCCGAAATCCTCACGCCGGGGACTCACGCTGAAACCAGTCGCTTCGGGGTTTAGTAGTCCCAGGAACTTCGTCCGCCCCGTCGCCCGCCGCCTCCCCGATCGGAGCGTGGCCGCTGGGGACGGGCTTCAGCGACGTTGATCTGCCGGTCATCGAGGCTGGTGCCATTGAGCTGGCTGATGGCTGCCTGTGCCTCCTCTTCCGTCGCCATCTCCACAAAGCCGAACCCTTTTGACCGACCACTCCTGCGGTCGGTGATGATGTTTACCGATTCGACTTCGCCGATGCCTGCGAACAGGGCGCGCAGCGCGTCCTCGGTCGTGTCGTAGCTCATATTGCCAACGTACAACTTCTTGACCATGACTGGCCTCCTTTCTCAAGAGAGGAGTCAGCACCCGGTGGGCCAGAGGGCCCGCCGAGTGCTGATTCGGTTGGTAAACGGATACCAATGGGACCTACAGGGCAACTACCTGAGTTGCCTGCAAGCCTTTGGGACCATGCTCGATGTTAAACTCGACGCGCTGGCCCTCTTCGAGGTTACGGAAGCCCTCGGTCTGGATGGCGCTGTAATGAACAAAAACATCGTCGCCATCCTCGCGCGAGATAAAGCCGTAGCCTTTGGAGCCGTTGAACCACTTTACAGTTCCGGTCACTCGTTCGCTCACGGTCAGATACTCCTTTCTCTAGGATTATAGGCCGGAAAGGTTCACTGGCCGATACAAGCAAAATCGCCTGGGCGCGACATAAGCCCAGGCGACGGAAACACAGCGACCGGTTCATGAACTTACTTCGTCCTACATTTCATAGTATATCACATATTGAGTATATTGTCAAGCTGGTGAGCCATGCGATTTCGGCGGTCCGGGAGAGGCCCTTCTGATTTGACAATCCGACGGGAGTGTAGTAAAATCGATATAACAAGGCAAAGTAAGATTCTGAATCAGTTGATATATAGACCGTCGGAGCTTACCTTATCTTGCTCCGGCGGTTTTTGTTTGGGGATGCTTGCCAGTCCCCTTGGATAATCATAAAGCGAAAAGGAGAACAACAAGATGGCACAGGCAAAAGATGGCGATACTGTTCAGGTTCACTATACGGGCAGATTGGAAGACGGCACGGTATTTGATTCCTCCATTGACCGAGACCCTCTGCAATTTACGCTAGGTGAAGGTCTGCTAATCCCCGGTTTTGAACAAGCCGTGCTCGGAATGAGTCCGGGCGAATCGAAAACTGCCGAAGTGTCTGCGGACCAGGCGTATGGCCCACACCGAGAGGAAATGGTAGTGGAGATAGACCGCCAGGAGTTCCCGCCACACTTCCAGCCAGAGATCGGCCAGCAGTTGCAAATACCTCAATCGGATGGTCGGATAACCCGGCTCCTAGTGACCGCTGTCTCCGAACAGAAGGTGACGTTAGATGCCAATCATCCTCTGGCTGGAAGAGACCTGACTTTTGACATCCAGCTCCTTGAGATCGGCTGACCATTCCGTTCCCCTACTGTCCCTGTAAGCCCCGCTACGTTGGTCGGAAATTGCTCACAAATCGTACATCTCACTCGCCGCAGCAAGAAATGCTGCTCTCCTCTTTGCTCTGCACATCTGGCGGGCCACTGCTTGCTCCTTTCCTCCTATCATCTTGGTGCAAGTAGGCCTGCCACCTCTCA
>JBGVTF010000249.1:0-6715 GCA_041862415.1 Anaerolineae bacterium
CGCCAACTCGTCGGGGTGCGTTTGGACGTACTCGTCGAAGCGGGCTTGCAGGGCATCCAGTTGAGCCTCTTTCGCTTCAAGCTTGACCTGGAGTTCGTGGATTTGCGCGTCCCTCTTCTCCAGGTACCCGGTCATGATTTGGGTGTACTCGCCACCCTCCCCGGGTTCAACCTGTACTATCTCCTCCCCACCAATTCGGCCCTCCAGGTAAAAGCCGGCCCACTTGGCCCGGGCGCGCCAGCGAAGGAGGTCCAGAGCCCATTCGGCCAGCCAGCCGATGAGGAAACCAACCAACAGAGCCGCCAGAGCCACGATGATGATCTGCGCCATTTTACACCTCCTGACCAGGCAGACAACTGCCTCTACCCTAATGCAATTAGGCCGTAACCAAGGTCTTTTGTTGACATATTCATTATAACCCCATTATTATGTTTTGTCAAGGGGGTAGCAGATGTCGGTATCATTCAAAACTGTGGGTGATCTTGCCTCAAGGTGCTCTAGGAGGGCCGAATTGGCGTGTTTCAGCCCTCTTTGTCGCGATTTATGTCTAGCGCCCCACACTTCTGAACGATACCCCGCCTCATTGCGATGGACGCAACAATGTAGGCGGGATGTAAGAGGCAAGATGACATCTTGCCCTACAACCAACAGCTCTGCTCTAAAGCTCAGATGTTGACATAGACCCCTAGCTGGTATATAATCAACCCGGCACTATTTCCGGAAGAGAACAAACCTTCATCTCCCCCAACGACACGGCCCAGGATTTGCAGGCCAAAGTGGTCGAACGGCTGGCAGCCGGGGTACGGCTGGTGTGGGTCGTCTACCCAGACGAGCGGATGGTGGCCGAATACCGTTCCCTGACTCAGGTGCGAGTGCTGACAGCCGGGGATTCACTGGACGGCGGCGATGTGATACCCGGCTTCACCCGCACGCTGAGCGATCTCTTTGATTAGCAGCTACTCACCTCTGACTTTCTCAGAAATGGAGAGAACACTGACTCATGTCTTCCAAAACCATTCTTATCTTAATCCTCATCATGCTGATCGTCCTGACCGCTCTGGTGGCTGTAGACGTGGTGGTGAGGTTGTTTGTCTGCCGGCCTGGGCCTGTGGCTCAAGCCACGGCCACCCCCTCACCCAGCCCAACCCTCACAAGCACAAAGCCCCCGGCCACGCCTACTGTAACGGTTACGCCCACAGCATCCCCCACTGCTACCCCTACAGAGGGCATCGTTTTCACCGTTGATGAGGATCACGTCGAAGCCGGAGAATGCACCACCCTGAGAGTCAGCGTGGAAGGCATCTCGGCGGCGTGGCTGGAGGGAGAGCCTGTGGTGGGCGGCCAGGCAGAGCGGCAGGTCTGTCCCTGCGAGGACACCACCTACACCCTGGAGGTGACTCTGGCCAGTGGTGCACAGACCAGGCATACCGTCACCGTCCAGGTGGAGGGCGAATGTCCGGAGATAAAGCTCACCAGGAGATGGCCTCCCATGGAACTGCAAGATTGGCCGCGGCCCGAAGGCGACAATGGGCGGGGGATGCACTTTCTGGTTGAAGGATACTACACGGAAGAGGAGTTGGACTTTCACATCGCACGCCTGCGCGACATGAACGTGAAATGGTGCCTGGTGGTTTACAAAGACGAAATCCACCTGGAAAGGGCAGCCATCAAGTTCCGCGAGGCAGGCATCATGGTCGTGTGGCGCAAATTCCTCCGCCCAGACCAGGTCTACTTCAATTGGGAGCGCGACATCAAAATCCTGGAGCGGGTGGGGATGCCGCCCTACATGCAGGTCTACAACGAGCCTAGCGTAGGGCAAGAGTGGGAAGAAGAGCCCAGGAACAAGGAGATGTTCCTCAAGAATCTACGCCGTACCTGCCAGGGCGTCTACAACGCTGGCGGTTACATCGGCCTCCAGTTCGTCAGCGAGGAATGGCTGACCGACGCCCTTCGCGACCTCAAAGCACACGGTGGCGAACCCATCTTCCAGCGCATGTTCTTCGTACCCCATCCTTACGGCCTGAACCACCCCCCCTCCTACCAAGAAGACGTCCACGGCGCCCTGGGTTTCCTCGTCTTTGCCGACATATTTCAAAAAGAGATCGGTTTTGTGCCACCGATGATCGCCGGGGAGGGCGGCTGGAAGTACGGTGCCACCGATGACGCTCGCTTTCCTAAGGTAGATGACCAACTGCATCGGGACTATCACGTTGAATTGTTCAACTGGTTCAGAAGCGGGGTGCTCTCCAATGGCCAGCCCTTACCCGACTACTTCTTCGCCTATTGCGTTTGGTTGATCTCCGATAGGATGGACGACAACGCCTGGTACGACAGCTTCGCTGGAGACCGGGTGTTGACCATCGAGGCCGTCAAGGCCATACCGCCTTTCGAACGTCAGTTCAGTTGGGACAAGAACCCCTGAGCATCAACGGATAGGGTGAGAAGCCGTGACCAGACAACAGTGGACCATTTTAGCCATTCTCTTTCTAGCCGTCTTTATGGTTTTCTGCGTGCTGGCCACGGTCGTCGGGCGTGACCTTTCGGCCGACATCTCGCTCCTGTTGGCTATGGCGCGGGCCACGTTGACCCCCGCGACCACGCCCACACCGTCCCCCCTCCCCACCTTCAGCCCTACTCCGCTGACGACCGGTCCCTCCACCTCGACGGCTGACGAAGCCATCGCCCTGGTGCGGGACTTTCGATACGACCCCGCCCAACAGGAGACCGTGAACAGCCTCCTCTCCACGCTTCTGGTGGCCAGCCAACAGATGGGCAACGCGGTGCAAGTTGAAGGTTGGCACGCGGCTGATCAGGGCGGCAACCTCTGGATCGTCGCCTTTAGCTACTGGGAAAACGAAAAGCCAATCTCTTATGAATTCTGGGCCGACACCACAGCCAGCACCGTAAAAGGCCGTAACGAGTTAGGCAAGACGCTGTTGACCTTCCTAGACCAGGACCTCAGACCGCCGTCGGGCACGCCAACGCCTGTCTTTGTGACCGCTTTCGTGGGAGACACGGTGCGAGATGATTTCACCCACTGGGACTATGTGGTGACGGAGCAGCCAAGATTGGCTCAGGCCATAGTCGGGCTGGGTCAGGAAATGACTTCTGAGGTTGGTTATCTGATCATCCCCCTACGGCTGACCAACACTTCGGACGAAACTCAAGAGATAGGGAGCGGGTACTACTACCGCTTCTCGGTACGCGATGAAGACGACCGCCTGGCCACCCATTTGAGTTGGGAAGGTTATGTTCAGCCCACGCGCCTATATTGCGAAGCCGAAGACCTTCCTTACTTCGCCCAAAATCCACAACAGGTGGCTCCCGGTGAAAGGGTAGATACCGCTCTGGCCTTCGAGTTGCTGCCCACGGCCAAGGGCCAGTTGACCCTGGACATCGTCGTCTACGAGGGCAACTCACCCCACACCTTCTCCATCAATCTAGACGTAGAGACAACGCCAGCAAGATAACATCGGGGGCGGAGAGATGGGACCGGATTCTCCACTGCGCCAACCCCCTATCGGGGATGGGCAGCCAGCGCATCGCCACCCGCGTGGACGGCGTCCTCTCCTACGTGCACCAGGATCACCTTGGCTCCACCGTGGCCGTGAGCGACGCGGCCGGGCAAGCGGTGGGGCGGGTGCACTACGCCCCTTGGACACGGTCATCACCGGCACCCTGCCGGATGGCCTCACCGACTGCCTCATTGCCAAAGCGCGATTTGACGGTACAAATGGGGCCATGCGACTATATGGGAGGAACAGGAAAAACGTGGACAAAGTATACTACGGCGTCTTCAATTCCAGCCTGGGAGTGGTTTGCATCGCCTCCACCGGGAAGGGCGTCTGCAAAATCACCCTTCCAGGGGAGAGCGAGGAGGACTTCTTCGGGTGGCTGGAGGCCCACTTCGGCTCGCAGAATGTGATCGAGGATAGGCATAGGAACGAAGGCGTGCTGGCGGAGTTGGAAAGCTACCTGGCTGGCGAGTTGAGGGATTTTCAGAGCCCCCTGGACCTGCGGGGCACTGAATTCCAAATGAAGGTCTGGAGAGAGGTAAGAGCAATCCCCTATGGGACCACCTGCTCCTATCGAGATATCGCCGAGAGGATCGGCCATCCCAGAGCCTACCGGGCTGTGGGCGCGGCCAACAGAGCCAATCCCATCCCCATCATCGTCCCCTGTCACCGGGTCATCGGCCGGGACGGCTCGCTGAGGGGCTACGGCGGCGGACTGCCGATAAAGGAGCGGCTGCTTCGCCTGGAAAGGGCCATCGGCTGAGAGATACAGGAGCTGAAGACACAGCTCCCGTGGTCCCAGGAAGAGATGTAGCTCCCGTCTGGAGACCAGGTAGGAGAATAGCACATTCCGTGATTCTATGCATCAGCCAAGCCGCCTATTTTTTCCAAGTTGGCTTAGGTCATCGGGCCACAGTTGGTTTCCCTGTTGGACTTCAGCGCCCTTGCCACGTCAACATTGTATGCAATCATTCTACGCCATGTTTATTGACAAGTCAGGCAAAAAGAGGTATAATATAGATGACCGATACAGAGCAAGTCTGACAAAAGTTGCAGATCACGGACAAGTGGATATGGCTGGATCCTCCGCTGAGATCAACGACCCGGAATGGCTGGCTCAATTTGAACGCTATCTACTTGCATGCGACCTGGCCCCGGTCACGGTGGCCAATTATCTGACCGACCTGCAAGCATTTGCCCGGTGGCGCAGACAACGGGTGCAAGGCCAGGCCTCACTCCTGAGCATCAACCCGGCCGATGTGCGGGACTACTGCGCTTATCTGCAAACGACCCAACATCTCTCCCCGGTCACTATCAACAGACGCCTGCAGGCCATACGCAAGTTCGCCAAGTTCGCCTTGACGACCGGATTGACCGAGACCAATCTCACCGCTGGTCTGAAACTGTTGCGGGAGGAGAGAGCTTCCTGGGGCCGGATGCTGTCACCTGATGAAGTGGCGCACCTAATCGAGGCAGTACAGAACGGTCGGCGCAGCCTGGTCAAGCGCGACCTGGCCATCTTCCTGTTAATACTTCATGCCGGCCTCAAGGTAAGTGAATTGGTCAATCTGCGGGTGACTGACTTTGAGCCGTCCGAAAGAGGTGGGGCGATTACGATCCGTCGCCATGACGGGAGGAGCAAGCGAGTTGTTGTTTTATCCTCTGAAGCCTGTCTGGCCCTCCAGGCCTACTTACAAGTCCGGCTGGCCCCGCCCATGGTTGAGCACCTTTTCTTGAGCCAGAAAGGCACACCTATCTCAGCCCGTTCGGTACAACGGTTGATCCGTGAATACGCGGCTGCGGCAGGCCTGGGCGAGGTATCGGCCAGCACCTTACGCCGTACTTATGCACAAACTGTATGGGAAAAAACGGGTGATTTGAGCCAGGTAGCCAGCGCCCTGGGACACACCCGGCTCAAATCCACGATCAGATACATCACCTCTCTTTTAGAGGACACATCCGAGGTAAAGGAGAAAAGCTCAGCCAACGTTTCCCAAAGGCGGTGAGTGCCCCTGGGCGCTCACTGGCGTTGATGGCATGACATAGGTAGTGCCTGGCCTAGGGCCCGTTTCAAGTCCCAGCAAGCCCCAAGGTCAAGGGGCCTATAACGCTGCCGTATCCCGGCAGCCTTGCATAGCGTTGGGAGCAGCACCCATAAGGAGCACGTGTCCCGGCGCTCTGGCAGCTCGGTTGTCGCCCTCGTGCCTATGGAGGTCGGATGACCGGGCTTTATGTTTCTCCTACACGATATTTTGGTGAGGTAGAGAAGAGAGAGTAATGACCAACGTGCTTCAACAAGTCACAGAATCTGGGTTCATGGACAAGCTTTTCCAAGAAGGTTACGACTACAGACGGCCACGACGAGGTGATATTCGCCGAGGCATCGTGCTATCGGTAGGCCCTCAAGGGGCTGTTCTAGACCTCGGTCTCAAGCGAGATGGAATCGTCCCTGCCACCGACCTGCAGAGGTTGGGACAGGACACAGCAGCCAGTATACAGGTGGGTGACGAGGTGCCAGCTTTCATTCTCAAACCGGAGGGCCACGATGGCAACATCCCGGTTTCGCTACACCGGGCCCGTCTGGAACAGGATTGGCTTAAGGTCCAGGAACTTTTGGCCAAGGGGGAAACATGGGAAGGTGAAGTCACCGGCTATAACAAGGGAGGTTTGGTCGTCCCTTTTGGAAAAGTGCGTGGGTTCGTACCGGCCTCCCAAATAGATCGGTTCCCGCGCCAGCTAGGGCCTGAGGAGAAGCAGAGGAGGTTGGCCGCGCTGGTGGGCCAACGCCTACCGCTCAAGGTCATTGAAGTGGACCGGCATCGGCGTCGTCTCATCTTTTCGGAGCGGGCCGGACGGCGCATATTGCACAGGAAGCAGCGTCAACGGTTGCTCAACGAGCTGTGCGAGGGAGACGTGGTGCGAGGGACGGTCAGCACTCTACACAACTTTGGCGCTTTCGTAGACCTGGGTGGCGCCGACGGTCTGGTGCACATTTCGGAGCTCTCATGGGGACGGATACGTCATCCCCGAGAGGTCGTTCAAGTGGGTGACGAGATAGAGGTCTACGTACTGTGCCTCGATCACGAGCGGAACAGGATTGGGCTCAGCCTCAAGCGTTTACAGCCAGACCCCTGGACCCTGGCTGACGAGAGGTATGAGGTCGGCCAGTTGGTTGAAGGCGTTGTGACCAAGGTTGTACG
>JBGVTF010000250.1:0-14508 GCA_041862415.1 Anaerolineae bacterium
GCTGTTTTCATAGCAGAGAAAGGAGGGAGCAATGACCGATTCGGTTCCTGAGAAGCTGGGCAAATACAAGATCCCCGACCTTTGTTCAGCGCTTCCAGCGCGAGGCCAGGGTGGCGGCCAACCTCGACCACCCTAACATCGTGACCATCTTCTCCGCGGGTCAGGAGAGGGTTGGCTTTTGTCGTTTTTGCATATTCTGATAGTTTGCTATTTCAATGCGGAGTAGGCAGATTGGAGGAGATCATCATGAGTAAGAACGAAAGTAGCTCAAAGTCAAAAACAGCGATATGGATTGCAGTCGTTACGGGGGTCTTTACCCTGTTTGGAACGATCATAACAGTAATTGTTGGCCCGATCATCCAGCAACGGCTGACCACACCCACACCACCCACACCCACACAGGCCGTCGTTACCGTCACTCCCGATACACCAACAGCAACCCTGATCCCGCCGACCAATACCCCCACTCTAACACCGACACCAACCACGCCGCCACCGGCACCGGCTCTGCCACCAACACCGACAGCTACGCCGACTGGTACGCCGACTATCGCCTGCAGCTTCAATCCGAGTGGTACCTTCTACAGGGTATGGCAAGCCGAGCGGAGCCGCCTGGGATGCGCACGCAACGAGGTCAAAGTATTCACGGCCGAACAGCATTTCGAGAACGGCTTCATGTTCTGGCGCAAAGACAGAGATCCCTTTATCTACGTCCTCTATAACAAGGGCACCTGGCAAAGCTGCGAGGGTACGTTTAAGGAAGGTGATCCAGAGACAGGAGGCTATTCCCCTCCCCCAGGACTCCAGGAACCAAGGCGCGGCTTCGGTCAGGTCTGGAGGGACGAGCTCGGTGGGCCCTACAGCGAGATCGGTTGGGCCACATCCCACGAACAGGGGTTCTCCGATGACCGCTGGGTGGATTGTGAACAGGGCATGATGCTTTGGAGTGAGCAGTGGGGCATCTTTGTCTTCTACGGCGACGGCACCTGGCAACTCAGGAAGTGATGCGACGAAGAAGGATATAGCCCTTGAAGGCGGAGAAAGGAGAGAGCGATGACCGATGCGGTGCCTGAGAAACTGGGCAAATACAAGATCATCGAAGAGGTGGGGCGGGGCGGCTTTGCCGCCGTCTACAAGGCCGTGGACACCACCCTGGATCGCACGGTGGCCCTCAAGGTTCTGGCCCCCCACCTGCTGTGGGACCCCACCTTCGTCCAGCGCTTCCAGCGCGAGGCCAGGGTGGCGGCTAACCTCGACCACTCCAATATCGTGACCATCTACGAGGTGGGTCAGCTCGAGGGGGTCTATTTCATCGCCATGCAGTTCCTGGAGGGCCGGACGATGAGCCAGATTCTGGAGTCGGAAGGGGCGTGGCCGGCTTCGCGGGTGCAGGCCATCATCGAGCAGGTCGCTTCTGCCCTGGACTATGCCCACGCCCGTGGCTTCGTCCACCGGGACATCAAGCCCAGCAACGTCATCGTGGCCAGCGATGGCAAGGTCACCCTGACCGACTTTGGACTGGTCAAGGCCGGGGAAGGGACCAAGCTCTCCACCACGGGCATGGTCTTTGGCACGCCGGAGTACATGTCGCCGGAGCAGGCCGAGGGGAAGGTGCTGGATGCCCGCAGCGACATCTATTCGCTGGGGGTGGTGCTATACGAGATGTTGGCCGGGCGAGCTCCCTTCGTGGCTGATACCACCCCGGCGGTCATGTACAAGCACGTGCACGAGCCCCCACCGCTGGATGAGTTGCCCTCCGACTTGCCCCAGGGTGTGGTGGCCGTGGTGGAGAAGGCCCTGGCCAAGAAGCGGGAAGAGCGCTACCAAGGCGCAGGGGAGATGGTGGCGGCGCTCCAGCAGGCGGTGAGCGAGGTCGTAGTGGAAGAGGTCAAAGCGCCGCCGGAGCCGGTGTTGTACCCAAGCCTAACCCTCCAACTGTCGGTCGAGCCGCAAGCGGTGGACGTGGGTGGTGAAGCCAAATGGACGGTCACCCTCCGCAACGATGGCGACGATGACCTGCGTCACGTGACCGTGAGACGCGGCCGGACGCTGCTTGATGAGCCGTTTGACCTGGCGGTGGGCAAGGGACGGCGCTTCACTTTCACCACAACCTACAAAGCGGAAGGCAGAGAGATCGAGAAGGTAACGGCGACCGGCATCGCCAGCACTGGCGAAAGCGTCGGAGACGAGGCCAGGGCGACCGTGCAGGTGACACCCATCCTGCCGGAACCGAAAGTCGCCGCACCCCCGCCAGTGGTGAAGAAGCCAGTTCCGCTGGTCGAACCGGCGGCTGTGGCGAAAGAAAAGCCCAGGCCGCCAACAGCACGGCCTGTACCCAAAGCGGTTCCCAAGAAGGCTCTAGGTGTGGGAGCCGCGGTTGCTGGCGGGCTGGTACTGCTGTGTGTTGTGGGCATCATCATTTTTGCTATTTATAGATGGGCATTGCCTCCACCGACGCCAGAGGTCGAGGTCACCAAGGAGGTTGTGGTCACGACTACACCGGTGCCCCCAACCGACACGCCCACAGCTACCTCCAAGCCGGTTCACCCTGCGATTGCCCGGGGCGCAATCCGAATCGGGGTCCACTCGGAGGGTCTGTGGCCATTAAGTATTTGTCAGGGGAACAGCTATAGCGGGTTCGAGATTGACTTGGCACAGGAAATCGTGAAACGGCTTTTCGACGGGCAAGTGTCCATCGAGTGGGTACCTCTCACTTCCGCCGAGCGTTTCCCGATGCTGGAAAGTGGTGAGATTGACCTCCTGATCCGGAACACAACGCACACCCTCTCTCGGGAGGAGGTTGGCTTGTGGACCAGCAACTATTTTCTTGACGGGTCACGGCTGTTGGTCCGGCGCAACGAAGGCTATACCGGGATCGAGGACCTGAATGGGGGGAGCGTAGCAGCGGGCACCTACCATGAGGCCTATTTGTACGAGGCGGCAGACGCTGCTGGCGTTCAAATCACCATAGTATTGTTTGAGAAATCCGATGATGCCTTCACTGCGTTCACTGAGGGTCGGACCGACGCGTTTATCTCTGATTGGTCGGGTCTTCTCTCTTTTTCTCAAGGCGACCCCACCTACCGAGTCGTCGGGGAACTACTCTCCAGTGAGCCTCTTGCGATTGGCATCCCGCCGAACAATCCTGACTTCCGCAACGAGGTAGACGATGCGCTGCAGACGATCATCGCCGATGGAACGTGGCAAATGTTCTACGACCGCTGGTTTCCCGAACCGCCTCTATGGACACTGGAGGAAATGTTGGCCGAACCGCCGGCGAACCGGTAGCCTCTCATGAACAGAAGCCCAAGCCCTCACCCAATTTCGGTTGCCGCGGTGGTGCTAATACTGAGCAACCCTGCTCATCCCGTTATTTCATTTCGTGCGTACTCCGCAAAGATCAAACCATCGCCTCACTTGATATTATGTCATCTAGGCTTCTGAAAAGCTGAGAACAACCGTCTGGCGAAGAGGAAGGACTTTGAACCCAATCGTATTCTGTCCCCGATGCGATGAATTCATCGGCGAGAAGCCCCGCTGCGCGCAGTGCGGCTGGGAGAGAGGGGCCCAGGAAGCGGCACCAACCGTAGGGGGAAAAGAGCCGCTCTGATTCCAGGGCGGCTTTGCTTTTGCCATTGCGGGACGTAATCCAAAACTCTTGGCAAAAGCCAAAGCATGTGTTATACTAATAGTGTTCATTCTGGTCCAAGGATGAGTATCCGTGGATGTCAGCCTGGCCGACTTTGACCCGGCCACCGTCGCCCAGTACGCCATCACTGAGCAAGACTTGCAGCGGGTTACCCGCTACGTCCAGTTGTTGCAGGGGAGGATGCACCCACGCTGGCCGACATTGCTGTGGGCGGCTACTATGGCACCAGCGCGCTGCTGCACGAAGTGGTGGAGTTGCGAGCCCTGTTGGAGCGGGAACCGGAGCTTCTGAACTGGCAGGGACACGCTGTCCGTCAATTCTTCCACGCCAATCCAGATGTCCATGCCAACGCTTTGGTCGTAGAGCACCGCTATCTTCAGGCATGCATCGAGGACATCTTCGGCCAGAGGCTCTCTCTAGGAGCTCTGGTAACAGCCAACGCAGGCCAGCGCGATTTCGAACTGCTGCTGGCGTCGGATATTTCAGTGCCTATCTTCGAGCCCTCATTGACAGAAGTGCGGCAGGCGGAATTGCTCCTGGAACGTTTGCGTTCCCTAGGGGAGGTGATGAGATGAAAGTTAGATACCGTCTAATTGAGAAATATTATCCTGGCGAAGGCTGGGAAACCTGGGGCGCTCTGTACGAGAACTGCAGTGGGAGGTGGGCCGACCACCCGGTGCTTTTCATCTCCATTCCCGACGACGACCGTCGCACCAGCCGCCATCTGGAGAAGCGCATCGTCGAGTTGGGCATCCACATCGGGGATGGGGAACGACTAGTGGACGAGACCTATCCCATCCGTTTCCGGGTGTCGCCCGAAATATACCTTGTTGAGGGGGAAACCCACCGGGAAATCTGGCGGAAACTGTGGGACTGTATCTTCACAGTGAGGGTCAGTCAGAGTGAGGGAGCAGGAAAACTCGAGGACATGGGGAAAGAGTATGCCATAGCCGAGCCCCATCACCCAATCCGGGAAGACGAGGCAGAGGACCTACATCTCCCTGACGGAGAGTCAAGTTGAACCCAACTATATTCTGCCCCAAATGCGACAAGTTCATCGGTGAGAAGCTCCGTTGTCCGCAGTGCGGCTGGGAGAGGGAAATCGAGGAAGCGGCGCCAGCCGGACAGGAGGTGTGGCGCTTTGCGGCCGGAGACAAGCTCTACTCGGCCCCCACCATCCACCAGGACACCCTCTACCTGGGTACGAAGGATGGTGTGCTGCAGGCCGTGGACACCCGGCAGGAGAGTGAACTCTGGCGCTTCCCGCTGCCGGAGCACTGGCTGCCGACCGAAGCCGCCGCAGCAGGGGGGCTGGTCTTTATCGGCACGCGGGACGCGCGTCCCTTGGGCGCCAGCGACAAGGCACTCCTGGCCCTGGACGCGGCCACAGGGGAGGAGGCGTGGCGCTTCAAGACAGGGGCCCTGAACCTCTCGGCCCCGGTCGTCGGCGCGGGCCGGGTCTACTTTGCCGCCAACGACGGGACGATCTACGCCCTCGAGGCTAAGGGCGGCCAGGAACTGTGGCGGCGCAGGATAGAAGGCTGGACCCGCTTCCACCCTGCCGTGGCCGAAGGCACCCTCTACCGGGGCTCCGAGAGCCACAACACCCTCCACGCCCTGGATGCCGAAAGCGGGCGCGTGAAATGGCGCTTCACTGCCGGGGGCCAGGTCCCCTACTCACCGGCCGTAGCGGAAGGGGTGGTCTATTTCGGCTCCTGGGACGGCAACCTCTACGCAGTGGAGGCGCAAGAGGGAAGCGAAATCTGGCGCTTCACCCCCGGTAGGGCACTGACCACCTCGCCCACTGTGGCCGAGGGCATGGTCTGTTTTGGCTGCCACGACAGACAGGTGTACGCGGTGAAGGCTGAAAGCGGCCAGGAGTTGTGGCGTTTCAAGACCGAGGGCCGAATCTACTCCACCCCGGTGGTGGCCGGGGGAAAGGTCTACTTTGGGTCCGATGACAGGAACCTCTACGCCGTGGACGCTGCCAGCGGGGTCGAAGCCTGGCGATACGAAGCCGAGGGTAAAATAAGATGGGCGCCTCTCATCGTCCGCGGGATGATCTACCTGGGCTCGCGCCACGGCATCCTCTGCGCCCTTTCATGTTATGGGCATAAGGAAGAGCAGTTGCTGTCCCCGCAGGAATACGAGCGCCGGGGCGACGTCCTTCAGGCCGCCTGTGCCTACGCTCTGGCTGGTGACCTGGTCAAGGCCGCCGGGTTGTTCCAGAGGGAAGAGGAGTACATCAAAGCGGCCGAACTTTACCGGGAGTCGGGCGATTTGGCCCGGGCGGCCGAGATGTACGCGCAGGCTGAAGCCTTTGAGAAGGCCAAAGAGCTGTATCAGCAGGCCGGTGAGCCACTGAAGCTGGCCGAACTGCACGTCAAACTGGAGGAGTACCCGGCCGCAGCAGAGATATTCGAGCGGGAAGGCGAGCACAGCCAGGCCGCCGGGATGTACGAGAGGTTGGGTCAACCGCTCAAGGCGGCCGAACTGTACGAGGTGGCGGAAGAATACGCTCAAGCAGCGGCCCTGTACGAGCGAGCAGGCCGACTCTCGAAAGCGGCTGAGCTGTACATTCAAGCCGAGGAGCCGACCAAGGCCAAGGAACTCTACTATCAGGCCGGGGAACTGGTCCGGGCAGCCGAGTTGTGCGTGGATTTGGGTCTACGCTACGAGGCGGCGCAAACTTACGAGCGAGCCGCCCTCATCATGGAAAAAGAGGGGGAGGGAGCCGACGTGGACGAACACCGGTTGGGGGAGCTCTTCACCCTGGCGGCCCAGAACTACCGGCTGGAGTGCGACGACGTGCGCGCCGACGAATGTCGCCGCAAGGCCATCCGATACAAGCGGCTGCCCGACATCCAGGTCAGCATCTCAGGCGAAGAAGGCTTCCGGCTCTATGAGTGGGACACCTTTTGCCTCACCATCCGTAACACGGGCTACGGGCTGGCCACAGACATCGAGTCTACGGCCAGCGGCGCTTTTGAGGGGGATACGACCAGGAGAATGGCGGGGCTGCGCGACGGCGACAGCCGAGAGGTCGATATCTCTATCAAGCCCACCGAGCCTGGCAAGCGAGTTCCGCTGATCATCAGGGTGAGCTATCGTGACCCGGTCGGTGAGCTGCGAGAGGTAGAAAGAGAGGCCTTCATTCAGGTGGCAGGACACCGGGAACCGAGAAGTGGCAGCTTTTTCTCGCTGGCGACAGCAGAGGAAAGGATAGAGTCCTTGCGTCGCCGACACCAGCAGAGGGTCAGGAACTTGAACCGGCTGGAGGAACAGGCGGCCAGGTATGGCATGGCCACGCCGTTGCACATTTCGAATGACATAGACTATCACAAAGAGGAAATCGAGAGGATCGAGGCCGAGTTGTCTTCGTTGGAGGGGTGAGGAAGGACATTGAGGCAAGAGTCGCACTTCATTTGTCACCTTGGGCAAAGCGAAGAGCCTGCCCTGAGCTTGTCGAAGGGGTCTCGTTCTTCACACGGTACGTCACCTGTTTGCCAGGAATGGGATTCTTCCTTGCTTCGCTCCTCAGAATGTCATTTTCTCCTCGGCTTTGCTCAGCGCAAGCTCTCGTCGCTCAGAATGACAGCCGGTACCGCAACAATGGTAATCGCAGACAATTGATCGACAACGTGTCATCTTTGCCGTAATGAGGAAAGGGGCTGAAACTTTTCGGCCCTTTCTTTGTAATATCTAGTAGAGGCCTCTGATGACCTTCAACTCAGGCGGAACCGAAGAGCGGGCCCTGGTCGCCCGCACCTTGGCTGGCGATGACGACGCCTTTGCCGCGCTGGTACGCATCCATCAAGCGACCGTCTACAACATTGCCTACCGTATGGTCGGCCAGCGGGAGACGGCTCAGGACTTGGCCCAGGAGGCGTTTTTGCGAGCGTTCAAGGCACTGGACACCTTTGATCTGAAAAGGCCCTTTGGACCGTGGCTGTATCGCATCGCTACCAACCTCAGCATCAATTGGGTCAAGCGGGCGCGGCTGCCGACGGTCTCTCTCGACGCGCCACACCCCGCTGTTGGGAATGACGCCGAACCGTTGGCTATCCCCGACACCTCGGCCGAGCCCGCCGCCCGTTTCGCCCAGGCCGAGATGCAAGCACAGTTGCGGAAGGCCATCCTCTCCCTCCCGCCTGATTACCGGGTCGTTATCGAGCTGCGGCACTTTCAGGAGATGAGCTACGAGGAGGTGGCCGAGGCGCTGAACGCACCCATCGGCACTGTCAAGACCCGTCTCTTTCGCGCCCGCCGCTTGCTGCGCGACCGGCTTTCGGGGGTCTGGGATCATTGACGAGGATCGAGGAAGCGTTTAGGGAGTGGTCATAGAAGGAGCGACGAGGTGCCAGGCACTTCTGACAGATCGCCCCAGGAGCGAAGTGCAAACCATTTGAGGAACGACCTTCAGGCCAAAGCAGCCATGTAAGTGCCTGGCACCTGAACGCCTACGCGAGGATATTGCCCGATGTCCTACCTGACTGAGGAACAGTTAAACCTTTACTTAGACAACGAGCTCTCAACAGTTGAGCGTGCTGCAGTCGAAGCGCACCTGGCTGGCTGCGACGCTTGTCGCGCGGAACTGGCTTCGCTGCAAACTCTCTTCACCGCCCTGGGCGCCTTGCAGCCGGAGGCCCTCGCTGCCGATTTGACCCCCCTCGTGCTGCGCGGGGTTGCCGCCGAGCGACGACGGACCGTCCGGCGACGGCGCATCAGTTGGCTGGTTCCGGCATTGCAGGGAGCGGCGGTCGTCCTGCTCCTCGTTTTCGGCTGGTCGGCGCTGGCGACGCGCTATGCTGAGCTGGCCCAGCGTATCCCGGCGGAGGCCCTGTACGCAGCCTGGACTAACGCACTGGCGCGAGGGGGTACCCTCTGGGCTGCGACCGTCGCCTGGTGGCAGACGTGGTGGGCCGGGGCCGTTACCGACGTGTTGGGTCTGCCAGCCTCCCTTGGTCAGGTCACAAGCCACTGGCCTCAACTCCCCGGCCTGGGGTTCACCACCTCAAAGGCAATCGCCGTCAGTCTCGCCGCCGCCTTGGTGTGGCTGGTCGGTAATGCGATTCTGCTGCGGATGGCTGCCGTTCGGCAGAGTCTCAATCGTCACCTCAACCATCAATGAAGGAGGTTCGTCTGATGAACAATCAAGGACCTAGAGCGCTTGTGTTCTGTCTCATACCCGGCTTGCTCTGCGGGTTCCCAACGTTACTGGTACTGGTCACTGCCCTGGTCCCTACCTATTTTGACCGCGCCAGGCGCATCGTGTCCACCCACACCTGGCAGAGTTTCCTGTTGGGACTCATCAACTTTATTTTCTTCTTTGCCATCGCCGCTGTCTTTGGCCAAGCAGCGTTTGCCCCCCTGAAGGCTATTGCTGTCCTGAGCCTGCTCATCGTGCTGCCCCTGATGACCGTCACCGGGCTTGCCACAGCCTCTGGTGTCGCTGGAGAGCGGGTGCTGGCCCTTCTCACCGAGCGGCCGGGCACGCCGCTGGGCACTCTGATCATGGGCATCGTCTGCCTCGGTCTCAGCGCCTTGTTGCCTATCATTGGCTGGTTGGTGTTGGCTGTTCTGCTGATGACGGGTTTTGGCGCGGCGCTGCTGGCCCTCCTCCGACGAAACGGGACCATTCCCCTTGAGTCTCGGACCGAGGCATCAGCGGTGCCAGAATCATCCGAGATGCCTGCTGAGTGAGGTATTCGCGTTGGTGGCGTGGGGGCAGCGCTTGTCGCGCGGTGGTGTGTGGAATGGCGAGCACCGGCTGAGATGGCGGGAGCGCAGTACGATTGGCGATGCGTGTTTCTCACAAACTGGTTGAGATAGAAACAAATGAGCATACAATATGACACACAGAGAGGAGTTGCAAGATGAGCGAAAAGACCAAGATCCCCCGGCGGCGCTTTCTGGTGCTGGCCGGAGGGGCAACCGGCGCAACGGTGCTTGCCTGCTGTGGACTGACAGGATTGGGTATGCAGCAGCCAGCGGTAGAATTTATCGAATCAAGCTGTGGAGATGAAGGAAACGCAGAGGGCAAAGTGTTGATAGCCTATGCTAGCAACTGCGGATCCACCGGCGAAGTGGCCGGGGCCATCGGGCAGGCATTGTGTGAGGCAGGAGCAATGGTGGACGTGCGCCTGGCAAAGAATGTGAGTGACCTCAGTCCATACCGGGCAGTGGTCGTGGGCAGTGCCATTCACTCATCCTCGTGGCTGCCCGAGGCGGTAGAGTTTGTAAAGACACACCGAGATGCGCTAAGCCGGGTCCCCGTAGCCTACTTTCTTGTTTGCTTGATGCTGGCAGCGGTTGACACTGAGGACACACGCCGCAAGGCGGCGGGTTTTCTGGATCCGGTACGCGAGCAAGTGCCACAGGTGCAGCCGGTGGACATGGGCCTCTTCGCGGGAGTGCTGGACTTTGGCAAGTTGCCCTTTAATTATCGGTTTATATGGCCGTTTATGCCGGGGGATGTCACCGAAGGCGACTACCGTGACTGGGAGGCTATCCGGTCCTGGGCTGTTGGCCTGCGCCCAAAGCTGTTGGGCACGTAGCCGTCACCACGGAAGGAAACAGAATAAACGCATATAGTTGGAGAGGACCTACGATGCAGGGCCATATCCGCACAGCCACAAGTTTGTGCCTGGTTCTGCTGGCGTTGAGTTTGGCAGGCTGGCCGGCCGACGCGCAAGTGAGCATACCATCGGCCGATGGCGAGCACGGCTGGATACAGGTCGCCCCCAATTGTCACTACTTCCAGTTTGAGGATGGCACATCCTTCTTCCCCGTCGGTTACGCTTTCCAGCCGCAACAACTGGACAGCGATCCGGCGGTTTTCGATCGCTACTTTCAGTACCTTCACGAGCACGGCATCAATCTGGTACGGGTGACGATGGACGTGCCCCCCATATTGCTTGAGTCGGGTTTCCTTGTCGAAGACCCGGTGGGGGTTTACAATCCCGATGTGGCCGCAGCGCTCGATGCGCTGGTCGCTGCCGCCGAGCAGCACGACATCTACTTGCTCGTTTGTCCCTATGGCACCTTTTACATCAACATCGGCTGGGCTGACTATCCCTACAATTCGGCCAACGGCGGCCCGGTGGAAGCACTGCACCGGATGTACTCGAACCCGGAGGCCATCGAGTTGGAAAAAGCCCGCTTCCGCTGGCTGATAGACAACTGGGGGAACAGTGCGCACATCTTTGCCTGGGAGTTGATGAATGAGATGGAAGTCTACCGCGATCCGGATCTCACCCCGGCGGAGAACATTGCCCTGCACAACGCCTGGATCAATGACATGGGTGCTTACGTGCGAGACTATGAGCTGAGTCGCTACGGCAAAGCCCACCTGCTAACCGTCTCCGTCGGCGACCCTAGCTTTCCAGAGAGCCTCGGCGACGGGTTGCCTTCTTCGGCCATCTACGATAGCCCCGAATTGGATTTTGTGTCCTATCACACCTATGGCACAGACATGCCAAACACCTGGGAGGGGGTTCCGCTGTGGTCACGGATCAACCCTGTGGGCTACGTTCTGGACCTTCACGGCCTGGCCCACGCGGTGCGAGGAGCCAAGGTCCCTGACCGCCCCATCCTCGACACCGAGGACGGTGCCTTCTTGCGAGGACCGTCCCCCTTCCCCTGGTGGCAGGACTACGGCGAGGCGGACTTTGACGAGACCTTCCTGGCGACGAACTGGGCTACGTTCACCGGTAGCGCCGCCGGGACCGGTCTGCGCTGGCCTGCCAGTCCGCCCTACGAAGTCGAGTTTGAGGGTGACATTCTCAACCTGGGCATCAGCGAAACCCAGGCCGATTCACAGCTCGGGTTCGCCCGTTTCGCCGCCCACGTGGACTGGACGACCTTTGCACCGGAAGACGCAGACGGAGACGTGCAAACTGACCTGGCTGACGTTGTGACTATGGCCCTCTCCGATGGGCAGACGCTCGTCGGCTGGCTGCTGCACGACACGCGCGATGATCACGACCCACACCCCATTCAGCCCCAGGTGACTTTCTTTAGGTTGAGCGACGAGCCTCACACCGTCACCTGGTTCGACGAAGCGACCGGTGACGAGATTGCGCGACAGGAGGTGGATGGCGCACCCATCGTGGTGACGACACCTTCCTTTGAGCGGCACATCGCAGTGCTGGTGCAGCCGACCGGGCAATCCAGCCCAGGCACAGAAGTCTTTCTGCCAATCATGTTTAAATAGAGACGTGTTGACCCATTCTGGTCACATCCGAGAGAGGTGAAGCATGGAATCGAGACGGAGAGGTATCTGGCCTGCACTGGTGTTGTTCTTTCTTGCACCGATAATCGGCGAGTTGCTCTCAGGCTCCGCGCCGCCGGTGGAATTCTTCAACCCGTTTGCGCTGCTGGTGCTGTCTGCGCTGTACGGCAGCGGCGCGATTCTGGTCCGCGAGTTGCGCCTGCGCTGGGGCAAGGGCTGGCCGACCATCTTCGCGCTCGGTGCAGCCTACGCCATTGTCGAGGAAGGGCTGATGGTCAAGTCGTTCTTCGATCCGGGCTGGGAGGATCTAGGCCTGCTGGGCTCCTACGGCCGCTGGGCTAGTGTCAACTGGGTGTGGAGTCTGGAACTGACGATTTACCACGCCGTGTTCAGCATCGCCATCCCCATCCTGCTGGTCGAATTGATCTTCCCCACGCGGCGCGACGAGCGCTGGGTGGGCCGTCGGGGGATGATCGGCCTGTCCCTCCTCTTGCTGGCTGATGTACTCTTCGGCTTTTTCCTGCTGACCCCATACCGCCCGTCGCTCGTTCCCTATCTGCTGGCCGTCGTCGCCACGGTCGCGCTGTTTGTGATTGCACGGCGGCTGCCGGCGCGTTGGGGTGCGAAACGTTCGGCGCGCGCACCGCGACCATTGTGGTTTGCGTTGATTGGCTTCGGCGCGACCTTGACCTTCTTCATCATCCACTGGGCTCTGCCCGAATTTGCGCTGCCTGTGCCGCTCACGATGCTGGCTGCCGTCGTACTCATCGTGTTGGTGGCGTGGGGGGTGCATCGTCTGTCGCGCGGCGGCGCGTGGACCGACCAGCACCGGCTGGCGTTGGTGGGTGGAGCGTTGATGTTCTTCGTTTTGCTGGCGCCGCTGCAAGAACTCGACACGACGCGGACGGACAACCCGGTCGGGATGACGCTGGTGGGGTTGACGACACTCCTGTTTCTCGTCTGGCTGTGGTGGCGGGTGCGCGGTGCAATCAAGGGGCAAGTTCTTGATGCTGTGAGATGATCCAGTAAGTTTCCCCCCTGATAGAATTGATGGTATAATGAGGTCACCGCACGGGTGTCCTCTATCATTGCTATGTGGTATAATGTCAAGCGTTGTAAGGAGAGGTTTAGTAGCCCCATGAGCAAAACCGCCGAATCGCCTTTTCGTGTTCTTCGTGTTCTGCCTCTGGTCGCTCTGCTGGCGGCGTGCGAGTTGCCCGTTGCGACCGCACCGTCTCCTCAGCCGACGCACACCCCTGCGCCCACGGCTACTCCCCGGCCTGAGATAGCCTACGACCACGACCCGACGGCTCTCATCGTCGAAGCCGACGCCCTTGACGAGGGGAGGCCGGGCACGCCGGAGAGCCACGTGCCGGCCCTGCGTCTCTACGGCGACGGGTTCGTGGTTTACGCTGGCGAGCCCGCCATGGCCAACCTGGGAACCGACGCCATCGTAATGACCGGTCATCCCTCGGAGGGAGAGATACAGGACATCCTGTGGTTCATCCACGAGGTCGGTTTCTTTGATCTGGAAGAGTCCGATCAGAAGCTCCCGGCCGATGTGGATAGCGCGTACATCACCGTCCATCTGGCCGATCGGTCCCACCACGTCCAGGTCTACGCCCCCGGTTCTGAGGACACGCCGGAAGCCTTCACCCGAGTCTACGAGCGTTTGACCGAGATCAGGCCCGCTGACGCGACGCCCTTCGAGCCCGACTGGGGGACTTTGTACGTCCGGCCGTTCGTGGCTCAGGTGAGCGACGTGGTGCGCTGGCCCGAGGAGATGGGCGTCAACTTGGCCGACGCCGCTAGAGGGATTCCCTTGCGGGGTGAGATCTTCCAGCGAGTGCATCACCTCTTGTCGGGGCGGCCGGGCCGCCAGGCTTACCAGGAAGGTGATGGCCTCTATCAGGTCTGGCTTCGAGTGGACTGGCCCCGCCGCCTGCCGCTGAGCCATCTGCTGGGCCGTATCCTGGAATCGCCTCAGGAGTTCCAGGGGCAGGAGGTGACGGTAGTGGGCTACTACCGGGGCTGGGACCTGCTCGGTGAGGCCAACGCCCCGCCGCCGGTGACGCGCAGTGACTGGGTGGTGGCCGACGCCACAGGTGCCCTCTACGTCTCGGCTGCCAGTGCGGCACCGGCCGATCTACCTTTCGGCCCCGGCTCGGGCAACGACCTGTGGCGGGTGTTGCGTCTGTCGGGCGTGGTGCGGCTCACCGCCGAGGGCCAGCCCTACCTGGCAGCCGACCAGGTACAGTTCGCCGAGGCCGATGAGGGGCCAGAGGTGCCCGAGCCCGCTCCGTTGGTGGAGCTAGTGCCCCCCGCCATCACCCTCCACCGCACCGGGGGGATCGCTGGTCTCGTCCAACACCTCTACGTCTACGATGACGGCCGCTTTGTCGCGGAAGATGATAAAGGGGGGCGGCGCAAGGAGGATGCCCTCAAGGCTGACGAGATGGACAGCCTGCGGGCTTCTTTCGAGGAAATCGGCTTCTTTGACATGGATAACCAATATGGGCTGGGCTGTCCTGATTGCTTTGTCTACGTGATCACCGTCCGTCAGGGGGAGCGGGTCAAAGCCGTGCGCACCTACGACGGCAGCGTGCCGCAAGAGTTGGAGGGGATA
>JBGVTF010000251.1:0-2695 GCA_041862415.1 Anaerolineae bacterium
GATGATCCAGGACATGGGCTACCACCGCCGGGATGGGGAAGTGGCCGAGTTGGAGAAGATGTTGTGAGCCAGATCCTGCACCTGTTCAAGGTAAAGACTAGCATCCTGAGTAGGCCGGAACGGAGTGGAGGCCGTATCGAAGCCTGTCCTGAGCTTGTCGAAGGGGGTGCGGGGTTGTGACAATAGCGAGGTCTTGGGATAAGCCGCACCCTTCGATACGCTGCTCCACTACGTTCCGCAGCTACTCAGGATGCTACCTCTCAATGTTGTAGGGTGCTATCACTCCTCGGTGTGACGCAGGATGCAGGTTGTGAAAATGGCAAAGGCTTGGGTTTACATCCTCCGTTGTGCCGACGGTTCATATTACACCGGGCGCACCACGAATTTAGAAGAACGTCTGGCAGAACACCAGTCAGGAGAAGGGAGCGACTGGACCAGACATCGTTTGCCCGTTGAGTTGGTGTTTCAACAAGAGATGCCAGACGAAGATCAAGCCTTTTGGGCCGAGCAGCAGATCAAAAAGTGGTCACGGGGGAAGAAAGAGGCGCTGATTGCTGGAGATTGGGACATGCTGCGTTGGTTGGCCAAAAAGCCCAAGTTTCGCAAATAGACGGCTTTCAAGAAATAACCTCCCGTTTCGTAAGGTGGTACACGACGGTAAAGTGAGACAGCAGTTATTAGGGCTAGCATCCTGAGTAGGCCGAAGCGGAGCGAAGGCCGTATCGAAGGGTGCGAGTTTGCTAAGAACCCTTGTTTAAGCCGCACCCTTCGATATGCTTCTCCGCTACCGCTACGAAGCTACTCAGGATGCTACCTATCAATGTTACAGGGTGCTACCCTTCTGTGAACTATGCTTCAGGTCAGCAGTCTCTCCAAAGCTTACGGTGACGACGTGATCCTGGAAGACGTCTCTTTCGTCGTCAACCCCGGCCAGCGGGTGGGACTCGTCGGTCCCAACGGTTGCGGCAAGACGACGTTGCTGCGCATCATCGTCGGCCAGGAGCAGCCAGACCGGGGTAGCGTGCGCTTTTCGCCCACCAATGTGAGCGTCGGCTACCTGGCCCAGGCCCTGGAATTTGAGCCGGAGGCAACCGTCGGCGACGTGATGCGCCAGACCGTAGAGGGCTTGCGCGAGGCCGAGCGGCAGGTAGAGGCCCTGGCCCGGCAGATGGCCATCGCCCAGGGCGACGAGTTGGCCCCTCTGATGGACGAATATGCCAACGCACTGGCCCGCTTCGAGTCCGCTGGCGGCTACGGGGTGTCTTACGACATGGATGCCATCCTGGCCGGGCTGGGCCTCGAGGCCATGGACCAGGCCACGCCGGTCGCGATTCTCAGCGGCGGGCAAAAGACCCGCCTCGGCCTGGCCTGCCTGCTGCAGATCCGCCCGCAGCTCTTGCTCCTCGACGAGCCGACCAATCACCTGGACATCGAAGCCTTGGAATGGCTGGAAAACTTTCTGGCCGACTATGACGGCGCTGTCATTGTCGTCTCTCACGATCGCACGTTGCTCGACCGCACCGTGCACACCATCTTGGAGCTTGATCCGCTCACCCACACCGTCACGGTCTACCCCGGCCACTACAGCCAGTACTGGCAGGCCAAAGAGCGAGAACTGGAGAAACAGTGGATGGCCTACAAAGACCAACGGGAGCGAATCGCCCAGATGGAGGCTGGCATCCGGGGGTTAGCAGGGCACGCGCGGCGGATCGAGCGCGGGACGATTCATTTTCACTACCGCAAGATCGCCAAGGGGTTGGCCCGGCGAGCGGTGGTCCAGAAGCGGCGGCTGGAGCGGCTGCTCGAATCGGAAGAGCGCATCGAAAAGCCCAAGCCTGCCTGGCAGATGAAGCTGGCCTTCAACGACACGCCGACCAGCGGCAAGGACGTGCTGCTGCTGGAGGACCTAGCCATGGGCTATGACGGCCAGCCGCTTTTCGCCGACGTGAACCTGACGCTGCGGCGGGGTGAGCGCGTCGTGCTGATAGGCCCCAACGGCAGCGGCAAGACGACGCTGCTGCGCGGCATCGTGGGGCAGGTGTCGCCGCTGGCCGGGCGGATACGGCTGGGCGCCAACGTCTGCGCAGGCTATTACTCCCAGGAACAGGAGGGATTGGACGAAGCGAGCAACGCCTTTGAGGAGATCCGCCGTGTGGCCCCCATGGGCGAGACCGAGGCGCGGAGCTTTTTGCATTACTTTCTGTTCAAGGGTGACGATGTCTTTGTGCCGGTGGACAGCCTCAGCTTTGGCGAACGCGCGCGGCTGGCCCTGGCCAAACTGGTCGCCGCTGGCTGCAACCTTTTGCTGCTGGACGAGCCGATCAACCACCTGGACATCCCCTCACGGGAGCGCTTTGAGCAGGGGCTGGCCGCTTTCGAGGGCACAGTGCTAGCTGTCGTCCACGACCGCTATTTCATCGAGCGCTTTGCCACCGGGCTGTGGGCGGTGGAAGGGAGCACCATCCGCTGCTACATTGACCTGGAGGACCTCCGGCGGGGACGTGGTGCCTGAAAGGAGTGTGAGTGAAAAAGTTCTGGAAAATCATCCTGAGCGTGATGGTGCTGGTCATCATCGCCCCCGGTTCGTACCTCTGGGCGATGGTGTTGCTGGACTCGCTTTACAAATATGAGTCGCCTCTCAAGGGAGAGCTGCCCCTCGGCCAGCCGACCCAGCCTCTGGTACAGCAGGTCGTCA
>JBGVTF010000252.1:0-12865 GCA_041862415.1 Anaerolineae bacterium
TGCAGACGGCGGCGGTCATGGCTCAGCACGGCTGGCAGACGGCCATCGTGGTCAGCCATCCCCTCCATGTCTATCGGGCCAAGCTGTTCTTCGAGCGGGAAGGCATCGTGGTCTACACCAGCCCCACGACGACCGATGTAGACGGCATCGCTCAGCCCTGGCGGACCTATTACACCGTGCGAGAGGGAGCAGGCGTCCTGTGGCCCTATCTGGAGAAGATGGGCTTTCCCTCCCACTGGACGGCCTACCTTCAAAAGTTGGTATACGAGCACCGCTAACTAGAATCAGTACTTGAGAATTTGGGATCCGGAGTGCAGGCGCAAGCCTGCTCTGGGCTTTGTAGAGGCGGACTGGCGTCCGCACTCCAGCGAGCTTTCCCATCTACTGAAAATGACCGAGTGGAAAATTGTTGCTGAAGCCAGACGAATTGTAGAGCAGGAGACTGGCACGATTTACAAGGATTGGGGTGGCAAACTGCCTGTGGCCTTGGCCTACCCCAACACCTACTACGTTGGCATGTCCAGCCTGGGCTTGCAGACGGTCTACCGCCTCTTCAACCAGCGGCCTGACGTGGTGTGCGAGCGGGTGTTTTGGACAGCAGATAGGGGACAAGGGACAAGGGATAAGGGACAGGGGCTGGTCTCGTTGGAGTCGCAAAGACCTCTGGGTGAGTTCAGGGTGCTGGCTTTCTCCTTTGCCTATGAGCTGGATTACTTCAACGCCCTGGAGATGCTGCGACAGGCGGGCATCCCCCTCCTGGCCGAAGAGCGCGACGAGGACGATCCCCTGCTGATTGCCGGGGGTCCGGCGGTGACGGCCAACCCCGAGCCCCTGGCTGACCTCTTCGACGCCTTTGTCATCGGTGAGGCCGAAGAGCTGATCCCCACCCTGGTTGAGACCCTGCAAGCGGGCATCAGCGAAGAACGCCAGAGCCTGCTTTCCGCCCTGGCTCAAATCCCCGGCGTTTACGTTCCAACCCATCGTCCAATTTCCAATTTCCAATTTCCAATCTCCAATCTCCATCCTGTAAAGCGCCAATGGATTCGCGACCTCGACGCCTACCCCACAACTTCTGTCGTTTTGGCCGGCGAGACCGAATTTGGCGACATGTACCTGATGGAGATAGCGCGGGGGTGCAAACGCGGTTGCCGCTTCTGCATGGCCGGTCATACCTGCCGCCCCTTGCGCGAGCGCAGTATGGAGACCTTGCTCGACCAGGCCAGAGAGGGACTGAAGCACCGTGACAGGATCGGCCTGGTCGGTGCGGCCGTCTCAGACTACTCGCGCATTGACGAACTGGTCACCGGATTGCGGGGGATGGGTGCCAGGATTTCGGTCTCCTCGCTGCGGGTCGCCCCTCTCTCAGGGACTCTGGTGAAGAGCCTGGCCGAGAGCGGCTCCCAGACCCTGACCCTGGCCCCTGAGGCCGGTTCTGAGCGCCTGCGAGTTCTGATTCACAAGGACATTTCTACTGAGGACGTGATGCGAGCGGCCGATTTGGCCGCCCGCTACGATTTCCCCCGCTTAAAGCTCTATTTCATGCTCGGCCTCCCCAGCGAGACAGAGGAGGACGTTCAGGCCATCGTTGACCTGGTCACCGCCGTCGGCCAGCGCTTCTCGCGGCGCGTCACGGTCAACGTCACCCCTTTTGTGCCCAAGGCCCACACCCCTTTCCAGTGGGCAGCCATGACGTCCCAGGCCACCATCCGGGAGCGTTTGCGTTACGTCGAGCAACAGTTGCGGCCCAGGGGGGTGGCGGTCAGAAGCGACAGCCCCGCCTGGGCCGTGGTACAAGGGGTGCTGAGCCGGGGCGACCGCCGCCTGGGACAGGCCCTGACGAAGATGAAAAGGACCTCTCTGGCGCAGTGGCGGCGAGCCCTGCAGGAGAGCGGCCTGGAGGCCGATGAGTATCTTCGTCAGCGTTCCCTTGACGAGACCCTGCCCTGGTCAGTGGTGGACAGCGGCCTCAGCCAGGCTTACCTGCGACGGGAGTGGGAGCGGGCCCAGGCGGGGTAATCTTTAATCTTCAGTTTGCCTTTCCTACCTTTTTGTGTTACACTTATGGTCAAGTTGGGGAAAGGAATTTGAGCCTTGCGGCGAGAGGAAAACAACGGTCTTCTCTACTATCGGTTCCACAGCCTGGCGGCCTACGGAGAAGTCGTCCACGGCGTCTTCACCCGGCTGGGTGGGATCAGCCGCCCTCCCTACCATTGGCTGAACGTGAGCAAATCGGTGGGCGACGACCATGAGGCTGTGGACGCCAACCATGACCTCGTCTGCCGGACCCTGGGCATCGGCCGGGGCGACATCGCCATGGCTTATCAGGTGCACGGTGCCAACGTAGCTGTGGTTGGATCCGAGGACCGGGGCCGGGTCGCCCTCCAAACCGACGCTTTGGTCACCCATAGACCGGGTGTATTCCTCATGCTCCGCTTCGCTGATTGTGTGCCCATGGCCTTTTATGACCCCGTCCAGCATGCCATTGGCCTGGCCCACGCCGGATGGAAGGGCACCCTCGGCAAAGTCGCCCAGAAGACGGTCGAAGCGATGATGGAGACCTGCGGCAGCCGTCCGGCGGACCTCATCGCCTGTATCGGGCCGTCCATTGGCCCCTGCTGTTATCAAATCGGCGGCAATGTGGCAAAGTTAGTCAACGAGGTTTTCCCCCAGCAGCCCCAACTGCTCCGCCAGCAGGGGGACGGTTCCCGCCACTTCGATCTATGGGAAGCTAACCGGCTGGAGTTGGCTGCCCTGGGCGTCCGTCAAGTAGAGGTTTCGGGCCTGTGCACGGCCTGCCACAACGACGAGTTCTTCTCGCATCGGGCTGACAATGGCCGCACAGGGCGCTTCGCAGCCGTGATGGGATTGACCCATGGGAGGATTGAACAAAGATGATCTGGCTCTACACTTTCGTTAACATTCTCTTTACCCTGCTCGAGTTAGCCATCTTGGCACGGGTGTTGCTGTCGTGGTTCCGTGTTGACCCATATCACCCTGCCGTTACCTTTCTCTATCAGATCACCGAGCCTATTCTAAGGCCGCTGCGCAATGTCATCCCCCCTTTGGGCATGATAGACATCAGTCCCATCGTGGCTTTGATCCTTCTGGACATCGTTCGGCAAATTATCCGGGCCGTCATATTGGGCGGTCTATAGAGCGCTGCCTGTGGCGCAACAGTGCCGCCTGTGGCGCCACAGTGCCGCATCACACGCACCCGCAAGGAGGTAGTCAGCCCATGAGTGCCGATAGGTCAAAAATCAGAAGGCCCCGTGAATTCAAGATCACCGACGCCGAAAGAGGTGCCGCTTTCCCTGTGCGCGTCATCCCACGTGCCAGCAGAAATGAGATCGAGGGCGTCACAGGCCATGCGCTCAAGGTGCGGCTGACAGCCCCGCCAGTCGAGGGCGCTGCCAATAAGGCCCTCATAGAGTTGCTGGCCGAGCGGTTGAAGGTGCGGAAGAGCCAGATAGAGATCGTGGCTGGCCAGACCTCTCGACAAAAGATGATCTCCGTAGTTGGCCTGCAACCCGGCGAGGTGGAAAAGCGCTTGTTTGGGAAGGAATGATAATCTGCTGCGGTATGTTCAGTCGGGCAGATCGAGCATCAGACCCATGTCGCAACATCGGCAACAAGCTGAACCTGGTCGGCAAGGCTGAGATGCGCGTCCTGGCCGCCCAACTGGGCCTCGTCCCATGGGAGTAGACTCTTGCTCCCCAAGGGCCTACTCCCCCAACCCCCAAATATACTCCCCGAACATCCTCCCTAGGGAGGATGTTTTTTTTCGCCTGGTGAGTTAGAATAGGCGTATGGGTCCATGACTTTTATCCAGCGGGGCCTGAACAGGATGGCAAGGAATGGCCGGGATTCTGGTGGCAGAAGATGACGGGCTGCTCTTGGGAGCCATACGAGATATGATAGAAACGTTGTAACCATCCAACGCACTTTGATCCTGAGGCACAGTGTCGTGCTCAACCGATGTCCGCTCAACAACACCGACTTTCTAAAAGACGCCAGCCAGGGCTGCGTTATCGCGTGCCTTTGTGCTGGCGTTATTAGTTGACTGGCAGCCGCTGGAAGCAGAACGCTGCCAGTCGTTTTGCTGACCGTTGCCGCTCACTGGTCGTCGGCCAACGATGGCCTGTAGGAGTTACGCGGTTGAGAGCCAAGCCGTCGGTTGAGTAGGCCGAAGGCGGTATCGAAACCAGGTTGGGCGGCCAGCCAGTGCAGTTCTTGGTCTCGATCCGGCCCTGAGGGTCTACCCTTCGACCCCCTCAGGGCATTGCTCGACCGGTGAACTGCGCCACTTCTACTATTAGTTGATGGAGGGAGCTTATAAGTCTACAAAAGACAACCTACAACCGCCAGTTGGTCCTGTTATCGAACGAAGGCACCGGCTTCACCGAGATGCTGGTGACATGGCAAATAGGAGGATGAGAATGGTAAAGAAATGGATGATTCTCGGCGCGCTGGCCGTCAGCCTTCTCCTCGTCGGTACAGCCCTGGCCCAGGGCACCCCTAGCATAGACTGGTGGGTCATTGGCGGCGGAGGCGGGAGCGTAACGGTGGGCAGTACCTCCCTGGGCGGCACCATCGGCCAGGGGCTGGTGGGCGTGGACAGCAATACTCCCTACGAACTCTGCTCCGGTTTCTGGTGCGGTGCAGGTGGGGGACCTGACCAGTACGAAATCTTCTTGCCAGTTATACTCCGTCAGTACCCGTAGGAGAAAGAACAGATTATCCCACCCACGCTGTGGGGTTATGAGACGAAAGGAGATGTGTAACAATGAAGCGCAAACTGTTTGTTATCACTCTGACGGTCCTGCTCGCTCTGCTTCTGGGCGTGAGCGGGACCACCGCCCAGGATCCGGATGTGGAAGGAGAGCTCCAATCGGAGGGGGAGATCTCCGCCGCCGCCACGCTGAACAGCCGCATCAGTTACCAGGGCGTACTCAAGGAGGACGGTGAACCGGTCACCGGCAGCCGGAACATGACGTTCGGCCTCTATTCCGATGGTTCCTGCACGACCTTGGTGCGGAGCATTGGCACCTGGAGCGTGACGGTGACCGACGGCCTGTTCAGCGAGACCCTGGACGTGACGCACAGCGATTTCAATGGGCAGGGGCTGTGGCTAGGGGTGACCGTGGAGAGCACCCCCGTGGACTGCCTGGAAATCCTGCCCGCGCCCTACGCCCTCAGCCTGCGGCCGGGCGCCGATGTGTTCGGCACGGCGGACGGTGATAGTGTCATCTATGCCCATAACATGGCCACCACGGGCGACTCCTATGGGTTGCGTGGCCGGAGCGATTCGAACGACGGCCGGGGCGTATACGGGTATGCCAGCGCCAACAGCGGCACGACCTACGGTGTCTATGGCCGAAGCGACTCCAGCACAGGCCGAGGCGTGTACGGGTATGCCTTTAGTCTCACGGGTACCGCCTCCGGCGTTATGGGCTCGAGCAACTCCTCCACTGGTGGCCGGGGCGTGTATGGTCGGGCCACCAGCTTGAGCGGCGACACCTACGGCGTTTACGGCAGCAGTTGGTCCACCACCGGCGGCACGGGCGTGTACGGAACGGCCCATTTCACGGGCACGGTGGGTGTTGCTACCGAGACCAGCGGTATCACTCACGGTGTGTACGGTCGGAGCGACTCCAGCACTGACACGGCCGGTGGCGTGTATGGCTACGCCAGCGCTGTCAGCGGCACGACCTACGGCGTTTACGGCGTAAGCGAGTCCAGCGTTGGCATCGGAGTCGTTGGCTATGCCGAAACGTTGGGAGTCTTCGGTGTTGGCGACTCAATCGGCGCCGCTGGTGCAGTCAATGCGACGAGCGGCACCACCTACGGCGTCCAAGGCCAGGTTGCGTCCAGCAGCGGCCGGGGGGTGTATGGCTACGCCAGCGCTACCAGCGGCACCACCTACGGCGTCTACGGCAAGAGCGATTCCACCGACGAAGGCCGGGGTGTGTACGGTGAAGCGCCCAAGTACGGCGTGCACGGGAAAGCCACCGCCACCAGTGGCACCACCTACGGTGTTTACGGCTACAGCAGCAGTTGGGGTAGTTACGGCGTCTATGGCAAGAGCGCTAACGCCACCAACAGCACCGGCGTCTACGGCGAAGGCGCCTTCCGCGGCGTCCACGGTAAGAGCACCGGCACCCTCGGCGACGATGCCGGGGTCTACGGCGAAGGCTATTATGGTGTCCATGGCGAAGGCACCAACCACGGCGTCCATGGCTATTGCGACGGCTGCACCGGCGTCTACGCCGAAGGCTATACCGGGGTTGATGCCAGTGGCTCCACCGGCGTCCGCGCTTCGGGCAACACCTACGGCGTTGACGCCTCCGCCGCCAGTGGTACTGCTGTCTATGGCTATGGCAGCTCCCACGGCGTCCACGGCGAGACCTGGTCCAGCAGCGGGTATGGGGTGGAAGCGGAAAACACCAGCAACGGCGTGGCGCTGATTGCTCGCAGCGGCACTACCGGAAACCCCATCGAGGCCTGGAGAGGTTCCAGCGAACGGGTATTCCGCGTCGAGGCCCTCACCGGGGACGTCTACGCCGACGGCGGCTACCACTGTGGCAACGATGACGGCGGTAGTAGTTCCCTGTACATTGACGAGAACTTTGGCTGTATGCACGACCTCTCTCCCGCCGACTTTGCCGAAGTGATGCCCATCGTGAGCGACCCTGAGCCTGGCGATGTGCTCGCCGTCAGGCCGGACGGCCAGCTCACCGCCAGCACTGAACCCTATCAGAGCACCGTGGTCGGCGTCTACTCCGCCCGCCCCTCCTACGTCGGCGGCGCCGCCAACCTGGGCAAGGACGGTTACGCGCCTCTGGCCGTCGTCGGCCTCGTCCCGGTCAAGGCCAGCGCCGAGAATGGCTCCATCCAGCCGGGCGATCTGCTGGTATCATCCTCTATGCCCGGCCACGCTATGAAGGCCAGTCCTAGCCCGCCAGTTGGCACGGTCGTTGGCAAGGCGCTGGAGGGGTTGGACGAGGGTACGGGCGTAATTCAGATTCTGGTGATGTTACAGTAGTGCACTGTCAATAAGCGTTCACGTGGGGGCCAAGAAACCGGGTTTTTCATACTGGAAGATCTGCCTGGAAGCGAAAAAGCACCTGCAAGCCATACTATTTCGCTTGTGGAACACTCAAAAACCCGGTTTCTGGTCTACCCCTTGAACGGATACATTGAGTGTCCAGTGTACTACGGGCTATTCTTCGCCCCGAAGGGACTTCCCTCTCGGCGCGGGCCTTCAGTCCAATGTCACTAAGAATTTACTTTTGGCTGCTCCAAGCTGGTCCGTGACCAGCGTTTTACCCCCTGGAATCGCCAGGTCACGGACCTGGCTCGAGCAAAACTTAGTGACATTGGGCATTAGCCCCGCGCTTTTGCCGGACGGATGGCTGCTCAACCTGGATGAACCGACAGTGTCAGGACGTGCCGATGCGAATCAAAATAGACCCTCGCTGGCTGGTCATCTTGCCGGCGCTGATCGTTTTCCTCGTCTACCTGCCCGCGCTGGGCTATGGATTTGTGTGGGACGACACCATCTTCTTGGTCGACCTGCCTCTCTACCGTGACCCGGCCCTTTGGCCCCAGGCCCTGCGCCAGCCCTTTGCCCTGTCCCCCAATTACTTCCGGCCTCTGGCCTTGCTCACTTTCATCGCGGAACTGCGCTTGGGAGGCCTCAACCCAGCGCTCTTCCACCTGACCAATCTTCTGCTCCATGCTCTTAACACCGCTCTGGTGGCGGCCCTGGCGCGTCACTTGTGGCGCTCCGACGTGGACGAGGCGCAAAGCGTAGGGGCGTTGCACGCAACGCCCCTACAAGTTGGCGCTGCCCTGCTCTACGGCCTGCATCCCGCCTTGCTGGAAGGGGTGGCCTTTATCTCCAGCCGTTTTGACCTGCTACTGACCACCTTTTTGCTGCTGGCGCTGCTAGCCGACGTGAGCCTGCGGCATCGCGCAGCCCGCCCACTGGGGGTCGCCCTGGCCTTTCTGCTGGCGGCCCTGGCCAAAGAGATGGCGGTGGCCTTGGCCTTTGTCCTTCCGCTCTGGCGCCTGGCCCGCGCGCCGCGCCGCTTTTTCCCACTCTCACAGTTCTGGCAAAAGGCCAAAAAAGGCATGGCGGAAAAAGTCGCACTTGAAGGCTCTCAGCGGGTCCGTGACCCGCGTCCTGAGCCGGGTCACGGACCCGGCACGAGCAGAGTGGGCGGCCTGATCACCTACGCTGCTGTGCTGCTGGCCGGGTGTCTGTACCTGGTCATTCGCTATGCCACCCTGGGCTACCTGCTGCTCGCCCAGCCCGGGCGCTCCATTCCTACCGGCAGCCCGCTGCAACATCTGCTCCTGGTCGGAAGTTCTCTGGCCGAGTACGCTCGGCTGATCCTGTGGCCCTTTACGACGCTTACCCCCATCCATTACAGCCCCCTACCCATTCCAACCGGCGACCTCGCATCGTGGGCCTCACTGGTGGCAGCCCTGGTGCTGCTGGCCGGGCTGGTGAAGCTGGTCCAGGTCGCGCCCCGCTCTGGTTGGCTGGCGGCTGCGGGGGTTGTCTCCCTGCTGCCGGTGATAAACGTCCTGCCCCTGGAACTGGGCGGTGGGGCCTTTATGGCCGAGCGCTTCCTGCTCTTTCCTATGGCCCTGTTCTCGCTGGCCGCCGCCCCCCTGCTGTGCCCGTTGACGAAGAATAGCAGGCTGGGCTCCCATAACCAGTCCCCCGGCGGCGTGGGAGCCGCCTCTGCTGGCGTGGGAGCCGCCTCTGCTGGCTTGGGTAGGGGTTTGGGCAATGTGCTGCAGCGGGCGTTGCCCCTCCTCTGGCTGGTAGTCAGCGTGACCACGATTCAGGTTACCCTCCGGCATTGGCGGGATGACCTGACCCTATGGACGTGGACCGCCCGCCGCGCTCCACACTCGCCCATCCCATCCACTAACCTGGCGCTGGAATATATCAATCAGGGCAACTACCTGGCTGGCCTGGAGACCGCCCAACACGCTCTGGACCTGGACCCCACCCACGGTGATGCCTGGAACAACGCTGGCCTGGCCCTCACTCACCTGGAACGCTACGCCGAGGCCCAGGATGCTTTTGAGCGTGCTATAGATTTGGAGCCCCAAAATGCCCTTTTCTGGAACAACCTGGCGGCGGCGCTACGGGAGCAGGGTCAACTGCAGGAGGCAGAGCGAGTAATGCTGGATCAGGCCCTGCGTCTGGACCCTACCCTGCCAGTGGCCCATCTCAATTTGGGCATCCTCTACCTGCGGGCCGACCGCCCCGACCTGGCCGCCGCACACCTCCAGGAGGCCCTACGCCTGCTGCCCCCCGACCAGGCTGCCCAAGCCCAGGATTTCTTGGCTCAGGCAGAGGAGCCAGCGCGCTGGCTGCAGTTGGGCGACCTGCTGCTGGCCCACGGCGACCCCGAAGGGGCTCTGCGCGCCTTTGAGCAGGCTGGCGCTCTCGGCGCCCATCCTGCTGACGTGGCCGCTGGCCAGAGCGCGGCGCTCATTGAACTGAACGCCTGGCCCCAGGCTGAGGCCGTGCTGCAAGAGGCCCTGCGACAAGCCCCGGACGACGCCCGCCTGTACAACAATCTGGGCGTAATCGTCCGTGAACAGGGCGATCTGGACGCTGCCCGCGAATACTTCAACCGTGCGGCAACCCTGGCCCCAGAGTGGGACCTCCCCCGCCAGAACCTGGCAGATCTGGAATCCCGACTGCCAGGCGCAACACCGCAGCCGTGACCAAAGCAAAAAACAATCGGCTCCCTACATGGGAGCCGATTGTCATTGTTCGTACGGCTTTTACAGGTATGAAACTGACAGCGCTCCTCCCTGACGTAACGCTTACCCCTCCAGTTCATCCCGCACCGTTCGGTAGAGCTCCTGGGCCTTGAGCTCTCGCAGGGTGTAGCAAGGGCCTCCTAAAGCGTCGGCCAGCCCTTGCGCCAGGCCCCGATCAAAGGAAGTGTGCTCCATGTTGATGACTACGGAACGCACATCGCTCTGCCGAATCAGTTCGGCCATCTTGATGGCCTCGTCGTAAGGGGGCATGTCGGTCAGGGCGACGTTGCCCGCGCCGTCGGTCAAGAGGATCATGAGGGGCATGACTTCGGGATTGAGGCGGATCTCCTTTTGGAGCACCCGATAGGCAAGGAGCAATCCGCCAGAGAGGGGGGTTTTGCCACCGACGGGGATATCCCTGAGGGCATCTTGGGCCAGTTCAACGCTGGAGGTGGGTGGCAGGACGAGCCGCGCCTCTTCTTTCTGGAAGGTGATCAGCCCTACCTGGTCGCGCCGCTGGTAGGCGTCTCTCAACAGGGACATGATGGCTCCCTTGGTTGCTACCATGCGCTCGGAGGCAGCCATGGACCAACTGGCATCTACCACGAAGAGGACGAGGTTGGCTGCCCGGCGCACGCGGATCTTGCGTTGCAGGTCGTAGGGGGTGATAGCAAAAGCCACCTCACCGCTCCGGCGGCGGATCTGGTAGGGGGCCGCCTGGCGGAAGGTGGCGTCGAAAGCGATATCGTCGAGCTTGCCCTGGGCCGGTCGGCTCCGGACGTAACGTCCTCGCTTGCGTTCGGTCCGGGTGAAGCTGCGCTTGCCAGCGGTATGCCGGGTCAATTTGTCCAGGGGGGTCTCCAGGCGCCTGGACTTGAAGACCTCGCCGACCTGGACCGGCATAAGCGCCTCGCTCATGCGGGGCTGTCCCATGGGCTCCGCTTCGTGTCCTTTCAGGGGAGCCCCGTAGAAGACCTCGCCGGAAGCCTCTGCTTCGTCGCTAGGCTCTTTTTTTTTACCGGAGAGACGGGGCCTCGAGCCGGAGAGGCTGCCTCGGCTTCCGGGGTATCAGCCAGCTCAGCGCGCACTTCCTCTAACCTTTTCTCAAGCTCCCGGAAGCGCAGTTCTGTCTCCTGGAAAGGCTGTTTCTTCAGGCGATGGGGCAGAGCCAACCCTGCTGCTACCAGGATGTCCTCTTTGTTGATGCGGTCACGTCCGGCGTAAGCGGCGTGGGCCAGGGCTGTCTTGAGGATAACGATGTCGCTGCGGTGGCCATCTACCTGCAGGCCAGCCGATAGCTCGGCGATGGCATAGAGGTCGGTTTCATCGTAAGTCACGTCGGGCAGAAGGATGCGGGCGCGAGCGATCTCCTTCGACAGATGCTTGTCGTGAGTCTCCCATTCTTCAATAAAGCCCTCGGAATCACGCTCGAAAGCAACGCAACGTTCCAGGATATCCATGCGAGCTTTGGGGTCAGTGATGCCTTTGATCTCCACGCAAAGGGCAAAGCGGTCCAAAAGTTGGGGCCGCAGTTCGCCCTCCTCGGGGTTCATGGTGCCTACCAGGATAAAACGGGCCGGGTGGGAGAAAGAGATACCCTCCCGTTCCACCACGTTGACGCCCATGGCGGCCGAGTCCAGCAGCAAATCAACCACGTGATCGTCCAGCAGGTTGACCTCATCCACGTACAGCAGGCCCCGGTTGGCTGCGGCCAGCACCCCCGGCTGGAAGTGCCGTTCGCCCTTCTTGATGGCCAGCTCGATGTCCAGGGTGCCTACTACCCGGTCTTCGGTGGCACTGACGGGCAGATCCACGAAGCGAGTCTTGCGTCGGGCCACGGGCAGAGGCTCGCCTCCCTCTACCCGGACGTGACAGTTGTCGCAGAGGGTTTCAGGGTGGAGGGGGTCACAATTGAAGGGGCAATCGGACACCACGTCAATATCCGGGAGCAGGGCGGCCAGAGCGCGCGCCGCGGTAGATTTGGCCGTCCCTCGCTCGCCGCGGATCAGCACGCCACCGATCTGGGGGCTGATGGCGTTGAGGACAAGGGCCATTTTCATCTTGTCTTGGTTGACGATGGCTGCAAAAGGGAAAATGGGATGCATGTTTTCATCCTCGAATGGAATCAGGTGATAGAAATTATACTCTACTTTTGGGAAAAAAGAAAGCCAGAGTCACAAAGCGAACCCCCTCCACAAATAAATGAAGGGGGTCAGGCGTTTGGGTATTCGCTCTATGAACCTGGCAGAGACGTCCGACCTGGCTACTTGACGCCACCTGTCGTCGGTATACCGGGCTGGATTGCCACCGCTCCGGGCTCGCTAACCTGTACTATCAGATCGTCGAAGTAGGCGTTGGTGTTGTCGTCCATCAGGCTCTGGCCTTCCAGGAAGATGGTGATATAGTTGGAGGTGGCTGCACCGCCGTTGGTCAACTCTATCCACATGCCCAGGTCGGCCATCTGAGACCAGACGGCGGCGTCGGGATTGAATCCTCCGGCCGGGTCAACACCAAGCCTGGCCATGCCGCCTCCGTACTGGTAGAGGTGAGCGAAGACGTGCACGTCGTAGGCCGTGCCTGGGGTAATCGGAATAGGCCGAAAGATGCCTGCCCGGAAAGAAGCGTATCCGGCGACCTTCTGAGCCCAATCACCACCGTGCCGGGTGTTCCATTCACCGTCGAAAGTGGGCTGGCCATAGATGATGTAGCAACCCCAATCGGGGTCTATGTCCTGAGTCACGGGACCGTCGTACCCGCTCTCAAAGTCATCGGAGATGATGGCAGTGACCTGGATGGGCGGAGTTGGAGTAGGAGTGGCAGCACCAGGAACAACAGGAGCCTGTGGGGCCTGACACCATGGAGTCGGCGTGGGCGTCTCTTCCTGCTGGGCAAACGTTACCATGCCGATGACACTCTTCTGCGCGGTAGCCCCGCCCGTGGCCCGGTAGTACCTGTAGGCGTGCACCTTTCTGCGTACTTGCAGGACAAGGCTGGGCACGCCTGGGTGTTTGGCCAGATCAGCCAGGGCGTGATCGGTCTTGGCCAGGATGGTGTCGGCCTCGAGGAACATGTA
>JBGVTF010000253.1:0-4510 GCA_041862415.1 Anaerolineae bacterium
CTGATGATGGGCAAGCGGGGCACCGTCTTTGTACTGGGCGCTTCGCGGCGGATTGTGCAGGCGGCGGTGGAGGCCCACTACAAGCTGGGCAAAATGGAAAGCATCACTCCCCAGGACTACCTGGACAAGATCATCCAACTACGCTTCGACCTGCCGCCCATCCGCCGGGAGGACATGGGGTCCTTCATCGAGAGCCTGCGAGAGAAGGGTCTGGAGGACCCGGCCCTGCTGGCCGCCTTGCCCCTCATCACCGAGGGGGTGCCCACCAACCCCAGGCAGGTCAAGACCTTCATCAACTACCTGGAACTCCAGTGGGGGCTGCTGGTGGCCTCCGGGCAGGCGGAGGGCATTGACCGCCAGGACTTTACCCGCTGGCTGGTGCTGTGTGAGGCGGCGCGCCCCTTTGGTGAATACGTGCGCCGTCTGCCCCGCGCAGAGCGGGTGGACTTTATCCAGGATGCGGCCCGCCTGGCCCGCGAGGAAGCGTCCGACGAGGAAGCCCAGGTGTTGGGCGAGCGCTACAAGCAATGGCGCGACGACCGGCGCTTCGACCGGCTGTGGAACGTACTGAAGCAGCCCGACTTTGCCTTCGAGATAGAGCCCGACGTGCTGGACCGCTTCATCTTCCTCAGTGCGCCGCCGGTAGAAGCGAGGGAGCGGGTCGAGGCCGAACCGGCTCGCCCCAGGCGAGCCGTGCCTCCCCGCGAAGCCAAAGCCCTGTGGGAGGAAATTCGGGCTCCGGAAGACCTGCTGCCCGACACGGTGCTGGTGCCAGAGGGTCCCTTCCTGATGGGTAGCACGGAGGACGACGAGTTGGCCTCCGATGATGAGCGCTCCCAGCACACCGTCGAGCTGCCAGCCTATCGCATTGGCCGCTACCCACTGACCAACGCCGAGTACGCCCGCTTCGTCGAGGCCGGTGGTTACGCCAACCCTGATTACTGGACCGCGGCTGGTTGGGACTGGCGGGAGGAAAATGACATCACCCAACCCAGGTACTGGGAGGACGAAAAGTGGAACCGGCCCGACCACCCGGTGGTGGCGGTCACTTGGTACGAGGCCGTGGCTTACTGCCGCTGGCTCACAGAGACGTTGCAGGCGGCAGAGGCCCTCGACGAGGGTGAAGTGGTCCGCCTGCCGACCGAAGCGGAGTGGGAGAAAGCGGCCCGGGGCGAGCACGCTCGCCAATGGCCCTGGGGCAACGACTTTGACCCGGCGCGAGCCAACACCAGAGAGGGCGGCCCTGGCCGAACCACCGCGGTGGGAAAATATTCCCCAGCCGGTGACAGCCCCTATGGGGCAGCGGACATGAGCGGCAATGTCTGGGAATGGTGTTCCAGCCTTTCTGGGGATTATCCCTACGACTCAGATGATGGCCGCGAGGAGTTGGAGGCCGGGGGCCGCCGGGTGCTGCGGGGCGGCTCGTGGGACATCTATCGTGTGGACGCTCGCTGCGCCTTCCGCTACAGGCTCGATCCCGATGACAGGTACGTCGGCGTCGGTTTTCGTTGCGCGAGGGGTTCTCCATAAAATTGCATTCTGTCATCTGTCCTCTGTGAGCTGTTATCTAACGTTTAATCCGCCCGGAGGGCGGTCGCCGCTGGTGGGGGAACAGATTTTCACGAACTGTCCCGCCTGGGGGAACAGCGGAGGGCGCGGAACGGCTTCCGCGTGTTCCGCGTCTCCGTGTTTCCGCGATACAAGTGGGCTTGGGAAAGAGGAACGTGCGTTTAGATTGGCTGTGGGCGAAGGAACGCCCGGCAAAGTTCATATTGGGTAGCGTGTTAGTCATAGGGGCTCTGGCCCGCCTGGTGCCCATCGCCACCAACCGCTTCCACCAGGACGAGGCCCTCTACAGCACCTGGGCCTTACACGTCGCTACGGGGCGGGACACGCTGCTCAATGGCTTCCCCGTGGACAAGCCGCCCCTTTTCCTCTACACCCTGGCCCTGTTTTTCCGGCTCTTTGGCCCTTCGGAGGTGGTGGCCCGCCTGCCAGGGGTGCTGGCCAGCACGGCCAGTGTGGCTCTGGCGTACTATCTGGCCCGGCGATTGTACGGTCGCCCCACGGCGCTGGTCGCGGCGGCCCTGATGGCCCTCTCGCCTTTCAACATCCTTTTTGCCCCCACCGCGCTCACCGACCCGTTGCTGGTTGCCCTGGTGCTGGCAGCCCTCTGCCTGGCCGTGGAGGGCCGCTGGACCGGGGCGGGGGTCATGGCCGGGCTGGCTGCGGCCACCAAACAGCAGGGCCTCCTTTTCCTGCCCCTCGTCGTCGGGGTGGGGCTGGCTGGGACCGCAGCGGAGGCCAGTCTCCTGACTTGCTCCGGCTGGTCCTTCGCGGAGTCTATCCTGAGCGCAGTCGAAGGGTTCAGGATGAGAATCGGTAATCCAACCGCCGGATCGCCGGATTACAAATCCGGCGAGAGCGGAAGCAAATCCGGCAGGAGCGCAAGCAAATCCGGCGGGAGTGGGAAGCGGTGGAGAGCCTACGTCCTCAACGACGGCCCACACTTGGTCCTGGGCTTCCTGGCGGCGGTGGCTCCGGCCATCCTCTGGGACCTGGCCCGCAGCCAACGGCCTGGCTTCTTGCAGCAGAGCGCCCTCAGCTACGGGGGATTGGCCTGGGTTGCTCCCTCCCAATGGCTGGAACGGGGGCAGAGGTGGGTGGACCTGCTGTGGTACGTCACCGCCTCACGCCCTCTCAACTTCCTGCTGGTGATCGGAGTGCCTCTTTTGCTGCTCTATGGTTTGCTCTGGCGAAGGCGCGAGAGAGAAACGGTTGTTGACATAACTCTCAGCAGCTTTGGGCTCCTCTTCCTGGCCCTGCACCTGGTGCTCGATTTTCAGGTCTGGGACCGCTACCTGCTGGGGCTGGTGCCCGTTGTGCTGCTTTTGCTGGCGCGGGTCCTGTGGCAGGCTTGCGAGGGGCTGGCGGCCCTGGCATCGGTTGGGTGGGCGCAATTGTCACTACACCTTCCCCCTGGCTTTTGCTCGAAGCGGGTCCGTGCCCCGCGTCTTTCGGGGCCAGAGCCGCCAGGTCACGGACCCGGCGGGAGCAGGCTGATCCCTCTACTCACTGAGAAGAGAAGCTCACGGCGACTGCCCCTGCGAGAGATGGTTGTGGTTCTCTTTCTGGTGACGACGCTGTACCGGCCGGCGCAGGACGCAGCCAACAGCCGCTTTCCTATCGGCGGTGACCAGGGGGCCTACCAGGGCATCGAGACCGTGGCCGACTATTTCCGGGGCAACGTCGGGGCCGGGGCGACCCTCTACCAGCGCTGGCTCGGTTGGCACCTGGCCTTCTACATGTTCAATTACCCCTACGACTTTCAGTGGTACGACTCGCCCCAGCAACTGGCCGACTACGCCGCCAAGGTGACTGGCCCCCGTTACCTGGTGGCCCCCAGTTGGAAGTCAACAACAGCGGAAAGGGTGGCCCTGGGCGAGAAGGGTCTGAGCTTGCATACCGTCTATCAGGCTTATCGCCGTGACGGCAGCGTCTCTTTCACCATTTACCGAGTTGAGGACGTAGGGAAAGAGTAGGGAGCATCCATGCACAATCGTTTCGCCGCCAAAATCCGGGCTCGCTGGACAGACCTGGGTATGGCCGTCGTGCTGCTGATCCTGGCAGTGATCTTTTTCTGGAAGATCGCTCTGACCAACCTCATCCTGGTGGGCGTGGATGTCTTCGCCTACTTCACCCCGTTCAAAGCCTACGCCGCCGAAGCCTTGCGGGCAGGACGTCTCCCCCTCTGGAATCCCTACCTCTTCATGGGGGTGCCCTTCCTGGCCAACATCCAGACGGCCGTGTTCTATCCCATCAACCTTGCCTTGATCTGGCTTTCCACCCCCAAAATGGTGGCCTACTCCATCGTCGTCCACATCTTCCTGGGCGGCCTTTTGGCCTACCTCTACGCCCGTCTCTCGCTCGGCCTGCGGCCTTTCGGTGCCCTGGTGACGGCCATCGTTTTCGCTTTCAGCGGGTTCCTGGGCGCTCGGGTGGAGCACCTCACCCACCTGAACGTCTACGTCTGGCTGCCGCTGCTGTTTCTGCTGTTTGACCTGGCTTGCCCCCCCTCCCTACCTGGGAGGGGGTTGGGGGGAGGGTTAAGCCGCTCCCTGGTAGGGAGGGGGCCGGGGGAAGGGTCAAGCCGATTCCTCCCTGCCCTGGCAGGGCTTGGCCTGGCCATCGCTCTGCAATTCACCGCCGGACACCTGCAGGCCTCGTACATCAACCTCTTTGCCCTGGGTTTGTACGCCTTGCTGGGCAACTTGAGACCCAGTAGATCACGGTTTCGTAGTGACGACTTTAGTCGTTCTGGCACACATGCGACTGAAGTCGCTACTACAAGCCTGGATCGTGATCTGCCGAGACTGGCGAAAACTGTTGGGCGCAACTTGCTGGTCTATGTCCTGTCCGTGAGTGTCGGCGTAGCCCTGGCCGCAGTGCAGCTTCTGCCCAGCTACGAGCTCTCGCGCCTCTCCGTTCGCAGCGGGGGGCTGCCCTACCG
>JBGVTF010000254.1:0-6786 GCA_041862415.1 Anaerolineae bacterium
TTGCTCCACGCGCCGCCTGGGCCGTACGCCAGCTCGAACTGGCCTCGGGCCTCCTCCTTGACGACGAACTCCCAGACAATTTCGACCATACTGGACCACCCCCTCTGTCAACCGGCTTCCATTAGCCTGCGTTCCTCGGGCGCCCTCCGACTTTCCGCCGAACGGTTGGGTTCAGCCGCCAGGCGGGTTTGCAGTGCGCCTTTCTGCTCAGGACCACCCACAATGATGAAACCCGTTTTTGAATCGAGCCGCGATAGCCTGGTCGGCTGCAACCCGTGTTGGGCCGCATAGTCTTAGAACTCAGCATACCTCTTGCTTCCAGTACCTCTAGATATCTATCAGCCAATCGTCACTGCTTCCTGAACCTTGAACCTGTTCATTGCCGCTTTGACCAACCCAATCAACAGCAGCAGAACAATCGGAATGCCCATGATGTACTTGCCCGTCGTAGAGATCGTAGACAGCCAAGCCACGACTGTGGGCTGAGCCGGATAGATCAAGATCATAGTTATGATCCAGATGTCTTCCATCAGATCGAAGAATCCCCCAAGGATCGGAACCAAATTCAGTCTTTGCATTCTACTATCGAGCTTGAAGCCGCGCTGGAACAACCACGAAATGGACAAACAGAACATCGATGTGTAGAGAGTGATTAGGATGAAGTCCTCCAAATGAATCCAGATCATCCGGACGCGACCAGCGTCACCATAGGAAGCCACCGCCGAAAATGCTTGTTCCGGTGTATAGGCAAATCGCCCGTCCAAACTCATGCTAACCAAGGCAGGATCAGCAAGAGGTAGGTTGACTAGCAGCACAAACGCTGCGATGATAGATAGAATCAGCCAACCTTTAGCCCAAGTATGGAAGCGGTCTGAAATCCTTGATAGCATGTTCTTCTCCCTTACGAATAGCGCTGGAGAGAAACTCGTTCTTCTTGAGGAAGACTGCATTTCTCCTAAACAAGCGGCCCAACGGCAGGCGCATCAGCCGCAACCGGCTACAAAAGGCATGCTGATTAAACGCCAAACGCTCAATGACCACGAATGCCTCTTAAACGGCGCGCGTAAGGTTGTCGGCTGGATGCGCTTGTTGGGCGGCGTTTATTGCGCAGAAATGAGAATCTAGCCAGTGTCTACTCGTTATTAAGGATGATACTCACCCTTGTGTACGTTATACCGCCAGGATTGGCTTCAAATCCGCGGCCCAGGCGCGGATCGCCGTCCAGTCCCGCAGATCGCTTGCCGGCTCCTTACCGGCAAGCAAATTGATAGGGAAGGGTAGCTTCGTCGGGTCGTACTTGCCGCCAAACATTTCAAGGGCGACCGGTATAAGCCAGGGAAACTTTGCCAGCTCTTTATCGAGTTGAGCGCGCGAAAACTGCCACTCCTTCTCATCATAAGGATCATGAGTTGGGCCGAGCGCGAAAACTGCCACTGGTCGTTCCGCGAGGGCTTTACGGTGCCGCGACAGGAAACGGATCGCGTCCTTGTGCCAACGGAACATGTAGAGCGGCGCCCCCAGCACGACCGCGCTGTACCCTGCGAGTGTACGCACTTCCCGCATGGGCTGAATATCTACCGCAAGCCCACATTCGCGCAGCGTCGCCGCGACTGCCTCGGCGACTTCCTGCGTTGAACCGTAACGTGTTGCATATCCTACAAGAACCAAAGATGACATGGTTGTCTCCTTTCAGCGCGACATCCACTCGAACGCTTCTGATTACGATTGTTGGGGAAGCGTCCTCCTTTCGAGACGCCCTAGCTGGTAGAGTCTTCGGCCGACTAAGACAAACCATATCACTAGAAACAGGGCATTCGGAAGAATCACGAGAAGGGCGACAATTGCCGATGGCGTCAGAGCTTGTCTGAGATAATCGGCTAATGACAGTGCATTTGCCAGAATTCCCACATAGGCGGTTAACCTGCTGAAGGAATTGCTCTGGAACATGACCGATGAGACCATCAGACCCGCAACGGACACCAGGAAGAAGCCCATGTTGAACCCACCAACGGCGCGTTGGCTCGTATTGGCAAGCATTGCCTGCCCTGCCGCCAAGAACGTTGATCTCTGCGCGTCTGTCGTCGCAGCAGCGTACTGGTTGCTGAGGGAAAGCATGGAGAAGGGATTATTCGTTGCGAGGAAGATCCCAATCCCTAGGAGGGCAAAGGTTATAGCGATTGCCGTACGGCCTTCATTGGCTTTTCTGAGCACAACGTAGAGGGCGAGAAATACCATAGTGAGCATTGCGTACATCGGAACTTCCAACCCCCAAAAGTCCAAAAGTCCAATGATCCCATTGCTTTGGAACAGCATGAACCAGCCACTTACCGTGCTAGGTTGCGGGTAGAAAGTGAGACCAATAACCTCGCTCAGGGTTAACACTACCACGATCAAGGCGGCCGCGCCGCCGAGTTTGTAGAGGCTCTTATAGGCGGAGTCAGCGGTTTCGGCATTAGTAACCTGATTCATCATTTTCATTCACCTCATTTTTCCTGATGAGCGGTCAGTGTCGCCATGATTTGCCTGGCCCAATCCGCAGCTCGTTCAAGTTCGCCTTCTTTCAGTGGACCTTCCGTCCCTTTTACATAGAACCCTTCAGGAGGGATTGTCAGTTCTCCTCCTTTTCTCTTGAGCCTATCTGCAATAGGCTTGGCAGCATAGCCAAAAAGAAACAGTCTAGCCAGAAAGCGCAATATGGGTGCTTCTATGTCACTGATTGAAATCCTGGTATCAAATGCAGCTACCCTGACACCTCTTAGACCATTCATAGGAATTCCTCCCAGAAGGTTGTTAATGGCTGGTGTTGGTCTAAATCCCTGGGTAGGAGAGCCGACGATTAGCAACTTTAATCCCGTCAGTTGTTCTGGCTTCACATTACCTACCCGGAGTACCTCGACATCCTCCTGGGAACCAAGAGCATAGCCAATGGCCTGGGCTATCTGCTCTGTATTGCCAAAAGACGAATCGTAGATTATCAGTACCTTCATCGAGATATACCTCCAATATTTCTTATGAACTGTTCCATCGGGAATGGTTTGCCATGCCCAACATAAACGGTTTTTATGTCTAACTTTTTCAGTTTTTCGACACTGGCAAAGTCTGCTAAATCGTTGATGAAGAGGCAGCCCGGTTTGCCAAAAAAAGATTGTAAATCAAGTCGCCGCAGAACAACTCGCCGCCGGTTGTCAGGACTCCTATGGAACCCCTGGAGTGCCCTGGAAGATGAAGGACTTTGAGCTTGAGATTTCCAGGCTTGCAGCCCGCACTTTCAAGTTCTTTCCCAAGGTCGGTGCGCTTGGCTGGCAGGCGCCAAGGACCGTACTTTAATTCCGATTCGCCTCTTCTTTCGAGATGCCCTGCCCCAGCTGGAAGAGCCTTCGAGCAACCAGGATGTACCATATCACATAAAACGGCATGACAGAAATGATCGAGAGGACGATACCTATCTTTGGCACGTAAAGGCCAAATGCGAGTACATTTGCTATAATTCCCACATAAGCAGTTGCTTTGCTGAAGACATTGCTCCGCAGCATGACAAACGAGACTATCAGAAGGGCGATGGCCCCGAAGATGTAATGCAAGTGGAAAGCAGTTCCATGGAAGTGAGCGAGCATTGCCTCCCCTGCCGCCAGGAATAGAGATCTCTGCGCGTCTGTTGTGGCGGCCGTGTACTGTTCGCTGAGGTGAAGCATCTCGAAGGCCGGTCTCGCTACGAAGAGGGCCACAATCCCCACGAAGTAAAGGGCCGTTGCGATTGCCATGAAAGATTCATTGGCTCGTCTGAGGGCAACGTAGAGGGCGAGAAAAATCGGGATTGAAAGAACAACGCCAACAAGGTACCCGAGATCAAGACTCATGAGCCCAGCGAGCCTATTATTCTGAAAGAGTGTGAAGGAGTCGATTGCGGTGCTCGGTAGCGGCCAGGCGATGTAGACTATGATCGTAATTGGAATTAGCACTACTGAGATCAGGACAGCCGCGCCGCCGAATTTGTAGAGCCAATTCCAGCTGGAATCTGCGGTTTCGGCATCAGGTACCTGATTTAGTTCTAATTGTGACATTTTATTCTCCCTATATTCTGGGGCGGTAGTACTGTTTAGCCACCGCAGATTTCTAACAGTCAATCGTCACTGCTTCCTGAACCTGTTCATTGCTGCTTTGACCAGCCCAACCAAAACCAGCAGAAAGCTCACATATATGAAGATATACTTGGTCGTCGTACCTACTGTGGACAGCCAGGCCACGAGCGTAGGCTGAGCGGGATAGACCGAGAGCATGGTCACGATGCAAATATTCTCCAGCAGGTCAAAGATTGCCGCGCCGACAGGAATCACATTCAGTTTTTGCATATTACTTCCGGGCTTGAAGCCGCGCTGGAACAGCCACGAAATGAGCAGGATAAGGAACGAATTGTAAAGGATGGGATTGACGATGTCTCCTGTCAAATAGTAGATGCGGATCCGGGCGCGCCCGACGTCGTCGTAGGAGGCCAGTAACGAAAACGCTTCTTCTGGCGTGTAGAAATTTCGCGTGTCTAACGCCTCTGTGACGCCCGTGGCAGCCTGTACGACCGGCAAGGTAACGGCCACGAAAACCACAAGCGCCGCGAAAAGCGCCAGAATAAGCCAGCCTCTGGCCCAGGCATGGAAATGGCTCGAAAGTTTGGATAGCATGTTTTCCTCAATTTTTGGGGGGTTATAAAACCAGGTAGTCACCCCCTTGAGTGTTGCTGACTGTCCTCCTGAGCTAACGCCTGCTCCAGCAGGTCGGCTACCCCCAGCGCTGCCGCCCAACGGCGCAGATAAACCAGATCAAGCCGCTCCCCCTGCACCTTAAGCACCCCCAGCACGTCTCGCCACTGCCGGTCCGAGACCTCGCCGCCTATGCGATACCATTCCAGTTTTGCCAGAACAATGTCTTCAGGGCTGGCCATGTAGGCCATGCGTTCTGGATCAGTGGCGACCACCTGTGCCATGCGGCGTTCGAATTGCACCTGGTCGAAAGGCCGCTGTTTGGAGACAAAAACGTCCACTTTGAACATCGTCTCCAGATGGATGACATTGAAACTGCTTCGGCGGCGGATGGCATCGTGGATGGATTCAACATCCACGTAGAAAGCGTCTCTCAGAGCTTGAGCCAGGGATTCGGCGTGCTCGGGACGCAAATCGGCTACCAGGTCGCTGTCCACGGTCGCCCGCGCTACACCGTGTACTGCACTGGCCAGCGACCCACCAATCAAGTACGGTACGTCCAAGGCCTCTAACGCCCCGATGACCAACAACGTTACGGCTACCGGTTCAGGCAGCATCAGGGGCCTCCTGTCTTCTCTGCTCTTCCAATGGGCCATACACCCGTAGAGCCAGATCGGGACCAAGCAGCAAGTCGGCCAGGCGACGACGCAACTCCTGGGGGGTGGCCTCGGGATAGCGTGCGCGTAGCCCGCTGAGGGCCAGCGTGCGCACGGTCTGGTTCAGTTGGCCCACCATGTGCAACTTGTGCCACGGCGGAGCCTCGCGCAACAGCCTGACCAGCACTGCTTCGGCCTCGGGGCGGGTGTCGGGGAAGAGGAGAACTGTTTTAGAGTGTAGGTTCGGAGAATCGGTCATAGTGGCCTCGCTTCGCTGAGCACACGCTGGCGAATGCGGTCACGCAGCCCGGCCTCGGTCAGCACATCCACTTCACACCCCAGTAGCTCTTCAAGGTCCACCACGAGGCCAGCGGGAAACCAGGCCGAATGTTCCGGCCCAATCTCCACCAAAAAGTCCACGTCGCTGTCGGGACCGGCCTCACCCCGTATCGCCGAACCAAACACGCGCACGTTATAGGCCCCATGCCGGGCAGCGATACGGAGAATCTCTTCGCGCTTTTCCTGCAACAGCTCGTCAACGCTCATCACGCAGCCTCCTCGGCTTCTCCCAGTCAAAAGTGTCTCAAGGCCTCTCCCATTATACGACAAATCTGCGCCACAGTCAACGCCGCCTCCAGCGCCGATGCCGTCGTGGATGTTTGACCACTGCTCGCCTTTGTGGTATGCTCCTCATGTCGCAATCCTGATACTCGTTACCCTACACCTACCGTCAAAGGCTGAAGAGAAAAGCTCGTTAGCATCCCGAGTAGGCCGCAACGAAGTGGAGGCCGTATCGAGGGGTGCGGCAAAGGCGACGAACCCTGGCAAACCCGCACCCTTCGATACGCGCTCTACTACGTTCCGCGCTACTCAGGATGCTAATCTAGCCATTTGGGCAGCGAACCAATGTCTGGTGTAGGGTAGCGAGATTCTGACACAGAAACCAAGGAGGAACTCCAATGTCTCAAGAGCGTTCAAAAGTCACTATTCTCGACCTGCAAGCCAAGAAAGAAAAAGGGCAGCCCATCACTATGGTGACTGCCTCCGATTATCCTACCGGGGTGCTGGCGGACCGCGCCGGGATTGACATCATCCTGGTGGGCGACTCGTTGGCCATGGTGGTTCTGGGCCATGAGAACACGGTCACGGTCACTATGGAGGAAATGCTGCACCACTGCCGGGCCGTGGCCAGGGGTGCCAAACATCCGCTTCTGGTAGGCGATATGCCCTTTATGTCGTACCACGTGAGCACCGCGCAGGCCGTGGAGAACGCCGGCCGCTTCCTGAAGGAAAGCTACATGGACGTGGTCAAGCTTGAAGGCGGCCAAGAGCGCGCTCAAGCGGTGAGCGCCATCGTGGACGCCGGTATCCCTGTCATGGGCCACATCGGCCTGACGCCCCAGACGATCTCCAAATTGGGTGGCTTCCGCACCCAGGGC
>JBGVTF010000255.1:0-9830 GCA_041862415.1 Anaerolineae bacterium
ATGAGTGGCACGAACAGGGTGTACAATCGGGGTGCTTTCAGGATGACAGGGACTTTGCTCATGGTCGTTCTCCTCCCTGGTGGAGCAGCAAATTGCCGACTTGCCCCACAGGCGCTTTACTGGCGTAGAATCCATGGCAAGTACAGGGTACACTGCAACTTGGTGTGGCGCAGGATCGCCAGCCCGCCCTGGCGGTCGGCGACGAAGGCTCGGCTCTTCAACACCGACAGGCCCGTCGCATAGCCCATCGTATCGTAGTAGCTTACCTCGGTCGGGTTGGTCGGGTTGGAGACGTTGATGACGCGCAGGCCAGTGCTGCCACTGGCAACGTATACATAACCACAGTTACTCACAGCCACGTCCCAGGCACCTCCGGGGACGTTATATACGCTGACCAGGGTCGGGGTCATCGGATTACTTACGTCTATTATACTCAGGTCGGTCCCATTGGCAAGGTAAGCGTACTGGCCGAGCACGGCCACGCCATAGGCCCACCCGCCGGGTGGGTCGTAGAAGCCCACCTCGGTGGGAGTCATGGGGTTCGTCACATTGAGGATGCGCAGGCCGGCGTTCCCGGCAGCCACGAAAGCATAGCCGCCGGCCGCCGCCACGCGCTCGGCGTTGCCGGGCGTGTAATAGAACCCGACCTCGGCGGGCGCAGTCGGATTGAAGACGTTGATGATGCGCAGGCCCGTCGCGCCGTCGGCGACAAAGGCATGGTTCGAGGCCACTGCTACGTGCCCGGCGTAACCCGGTGTATCGAGGGCACCAGCCAAGGTCGGGGTCGTCGGGCTGGAGACATCCAAGATGCGCAGGCCAGCGTCCCAATCGGCCACATAGGCATAGTTCCCTAGCACAGTCACAGCTCGCGCGCCGCCGGGCGTAGCGGTGAAACTGGCCTCCGTGGGATTGGTCAGGGTCAAGGTGTTGATGATGTGCAGGCCCAGCCCATCGGCGACGTAGGCCGTGTTCCACGACGCGGCTACGTTCAGAGCATTCCCCAGGGTGGCATAGAAGCTGTCCTGGCTAGGGACTGCCGGGTTAGAGACGTTGATGCTGTGCAGACCACTACCCGCGGCCACATAGGCCTGGTTCCCACTGATCGCCACCCCCCAGGCATCGCCCGGCGTCAGGAACGAGCCGGCCAGGGTTGGGAGCGTGGGCGTCGTGACGTTGACAATGCGCAGGCCACCGCTCCCATCGGCGACGTAGGCGTAATCGCCAGCCACGGCCACGCCCAACGCCTCACCAGACGTGTCATAGGATCCCACCTCGGCCGGGCTTGTCTTGGTGAAGACGTGAACGACGCGCAGACCGCTGTTCCAGTCGGCGACGTAGGCGTAATCCCCGGCCACGGCCACTCGCCGAGCATATCCCGGCGTGTCCTGAGAGCCGACCAGGGCCGGGGTCAGTGGGTTCGTTACGTCCACGATCCGCAGCCCCCAACTGCCATCGGCCACATACCCATAGTTGCCCACCACGGTCACGCCCTCCGCGCTTCCGTCGGTGTCCAGAAAGCCAGCGGCTGTGGGGTTCGCCGGCGTTGCCACATTGATGACGCGCAGGCCGCTGTACCCGTCAGCGACGTAGGCATAGTTGCCGGCCACCGTCACGCCCAGCGCCTCGCCCGGCGTGACAAAGTAGCCCGCCGTGGCCGGGTTGGCCGGGTTGGATACGTTCAGGACACGCAGGCCGCTGCCAAACTCGGCCAGGTAGGCATAGTCCCCGGCCACCGCCACGCCCAGCACCGTCCCGGACAGGACGCCCGTCTGCCCGACGACCGTGAGAGAGGCCGGGTTGGTGATGTCGAGGGTCATCAGCCGGGCGCCCACGCCGACATAGGCGTAAGTGCCCGTTACAGCCACTGCATAGGCGGGATCGCCGATCCGCCCCACGAGCGCCACATTATTCGCGGCCTGTACCTGGGCCGACGACAATACTGCCGCCGTGCCCACCAGCCCCGGCCCCTGGGCCAAGGCTACCAAAGTGCCCATCAGCAGCATCACGCCGACGACGAGCAGGAATACCGTTAGCCGTCCGATGTTCATTGCACCACTCCTCGTGTTCTGAAAACGTTCTGAAAACTTGGAGCGGGCCGGAGTCCCAAACTTGTTCGGGCCTGCTGTCCCCAGCTCATTGGGGACTCCAGCCCCCCGATGTGTCACTACTTCACCACGATGGGCAGGTAGAATCGCAACTTGTCAATGGTCAGGGTGGCCGTGGTGACCGCCCCCCAGTTGCTTACCTCGTCCATGGCGCGCACCGAGATGGTATACGTCCCGATGCCCCAGCCGCTCACGTTGATGAGCGCCGTCAGCTCTTCGGTGGGGGCGTTGAACGTGCCGTCCACTGCCTGCATGGGGGTTGCAAGGCCGGTGCCCGGGTCAGCGCCCTGGAACCATTCCGCCTGAGCGATGTTGGAGGTGTTGCCCGGATCAGCGGCGGTGGCGTTCAACGTGATGATGCTCATGCCGTCGGTCGGGTTCGGGGTCAGGTTCGGTCCGACGGTGATGATAGGACCTTCGGTATCCGTGATCCCCCTCCAGACGGTTACGGTCACGGGCCCGGTTGGTCCCCAGTTGCCTGCCGCGTCCTTGCCGTGGACGTAGACGGTATGGACGCCTTGGCGCAGTTGGGCAAAGTGACTAATGGAGATGTTGTAGTACGCGCCCTCGGTTACCTGGTCAAACTTGCCGTCCAGGGGCAGCATGGCAAAACCAGAGCCATCCGCGCCCACGGTGTTGATGAAACCCTCGGCGGTGAACACAGGGGACTGAACGCCGGCCTTCAGGTTGTCGGTGATGTGGGCATCCAGCCGCACGTGTGTCACCGGGGGTGCGCCGGTCAGGTCGAGGTAGTTGGGCACAGCCGTGATGCCATCAGCCGTGGGGCCGGTTCTGTCTACCTTGAGCTCGACAATCGCCCAGGGGCCCCAGTTGCCCACCACGTCCTGGCTGCGGACCGAGATCGCGTGCACGCCCTCTGTCAGACTGATGACGGTCGCCGCCGAGATCGTCGCCACTAACTCGGTGACCGGCACGCCCGTTTGAGAGAGACTCATGGGCTGTGCCATCCCGGAGTCCACCGCGTACTCGGCCGCCACGACGATGGCGTTGCCCGTGGCGCTCTCGTCCGCCGTGCCGCGCAGGGTCACGGCCAGGCTACCGTTGGAGGGGTTGGGCATCAGGCTCAGGCCGACCGTTGCCGGGCCGATGCGGTCAATCTGGAGCACGGCCGACTCCACCGCTCCCCAGTTGTCGCCAGCGTCCTTGCCGCGCACGTAGAAACCGTGCGCGCCGTCCGACAGACCGGCCAGGACGGAGGCCGGGACCAACGCGCTGACGGCGACCGTGGGTGTGCCGAAGGCGCCGGTCATAGCCGTCCCAGTGCCCGGCGCGCCCAGGACATCTATGAAATACTCCGCCGCCACAATGTTCTCATTGCCGGTCGTCGCGTCGCTGATCGTGGCGTTGAGCAGCGCCCCGGTGGTCCCGCGCGTGGGATTGGGCGTCGCCTGGAGGTTATAGACTAGTGGGCCGACGGGGTCGGGCAGGGTGCCGGGGATCTGCAGGAACGTGAGAATGCCGCCAAAGGCCAGGGGGCCGCCGGGCGCGAGCCGCTGGCCGCCATTGTGCTGCAGGAGGCCCGCCTCGTACAGGGCGAACCGGGCCCCGGGCACCGCCGACGGCGGCACCGTGACCAGGGTATCCACCCACTGGCCGGCGGCGAGCAACTCGGCCACGGACTGATACGGGATGAGCAGCAACGCGCCGTCCGTAGCTATCACTGTCTGGTGCAGGCCCAGAAGGCCGATGGAGTGGTGCAGCAGACCTGCATTGACCAGGCGCAGCAGGACTTTGTTCCCCGGCGCAGTGTCGATGGGAACCGTGTCCGGGTAGGCTTTGCCGTTGATCAGCCAGTACCGGGGCTGGTAGGCTTGCATCTGAAAACCGAGGGGATTGTTGTTGAATGCCGGGTCCACCTCGCTGAAGATCAGAAGCGCTTCCTCGTCAAATGCGGTCGTGGCGAGACCGTAGGCCCAGTTCGGCTGCCCGGTGGGCCGCACGATCAGCGCACCGAAGAGGCCCATCGCCACCTGGCGCGCACCGTCGCCGGAGGCACTGAGACCCGCTTCGTAGAGGAACGTGCCAGGATTGGCGGCCACAAAGGTGTATGTCTTGAAACCGCCGGGGGCGACGCCGGCCGTGTCCGGAACCAGGTTTTGCCCCTGGAATTCCAGGGCGGTCGTCACCGCCAAGTCATTGTGCAGCGTCACCTCGATCGTATCGCCCTGGTCGGCGATGATGGTGGGGCCGGGCGACTGTGCCGGATCGACAGCGCTGGTCGCGTAGCCCCAGATCGGCACTGTCGTCCCGTCGGGCAGGGCGAGCGTGCCGGCCTTGGCATAGAGCGTGACCGCAACTGTCGCCCGGGCCGGGGCGGCCTGCACCGCCGGCCCCACAGCCCACGTGCTCAGCAGCAGTCCCACCACCAGAAACAGAGAGCCTGACCATCTCAGAAACTGCGGAACGAATTCACGAGTCGTTTTCATTGTGTTCTCCTCGTCCATACGTCAGGGGCAACTGTTCGGCAGCGGCGGGTCAATCCGCGCATACGTGATTTGACCGCCCAAGCCCGCACCCCAGTTGGTGGCATCTTGCAGAGCATGGGTGTGTGCGATATGGTAGTACTCACCGCACTGGTTCAACGGCTGTGTGCCCACTGGCAACGTGTCCGTGTTGCCGAGGTAGGCGCTGCCACTGTAGTACACGCCGAAAACCAAGTTCTGGAGCTGCGGAATCGTGACCGGGATGGGATTGGTGGTGGGGTTCCAATGCTCCACGTCCGTCCAAACCCAGAGGGCGTCCCAGGTCTGACCGGGGCCCACGGATACGGTGAATTTCTCGAACGACGCATCCTGTCCACCCGACCCAATCAGCACCCGGCCATCGTGAGCGATGACGCGTCCGTGGTTGCCATGGGGGTGGAAGTACACAGTTTCAGTGCCCACGTTCAGGTAGCGTACCAGCGCCGGCTGCGGGTTGGCGACCGGGTCGTACGGATGCACGCGGGACAATGAACCGTAGGGTTGGCTCGGCAGCCAAGAGGCCCCGTTGGGCGCGACTGTGTCCGGGAACGAGCGGCCATTGATCATATAGTAGCGCGGGCGGTAGTTGTTGATGTTGTAAGGCTGCCGCTGCTCCGTGGCCGTATGCAGTGCCGGGTCGATCTCGGACAGCAGGATCATGTACTCCGTGGTCGGTTTGAACTCAGTCGTCAAGGTTAGCGTCCCGCTGATGACCGTCTCGTTGTAGGCCCAGTTCGGGTTGGCCGCCGGCCGCACAATGAGCGCGCCGAGCAGCCCCATGTTGACCTGCTTGATGGGTTCTGTGCCGCTCTCATACAGGTACGTGCCCGGCTGGCTCGCCACAAAGCTGTAGGTCACGCTGCCGCCGTTGGCGGCCGCCACCGGGGCCAGCGAGGCGAGCTGCCCGCCCCCGTCGAACTGGGGCTGGGCCGACGCGCCGTTCGCCAGCACGTTCTCCTGGCCGGGGAAGATGATGGACACATCCTCCGGCAGCGTGTTGTGGAGCACCACGGTCACGGTATCGCCCTCGTTCACGCAGAGCACCGGACCGGGGTACTGGAAAGGCTCGTTCCCCTCGCTGAAGCCCCACATGTAGACCTCGTTGCCATCGGGGGTGCTGATGTAGCCCTCCCGGGTGGTCAGCGTGAAGGTGGAGGACAGGTTGCTGGTGCAGATCATGCCCGTGGTGGGCCAGTTGGCCCGGCCGGCTGTGGCGCGGCTGGCGTTGCTGCCCATGACCACGGCCACGAGCGCCAGCACCAGGCTTATTCCCTGTGGTATCCGCTTGAGTACAGATGACGATTTCATCGTATCCTCCTCCCTACATATTGGGCGACGTCTGAGGTGGCAGCGGCGTGCTGCTCGGAAAGACGCGCACCTCGGTCATCTGCCCGCCATAGCCCGAGTAGCCCCCGTTGCTCAGACGGCCATAGTTGCGGTTGTAGAGCAGGTAGGTATCGTAGGAGCCAGGACCGTGGTACGATGGGGCGACGAAGATGGCATCCACGCTCTCACCAACACCGATGGAAACCGTCTGGGTCACGTAGCCCAGGTCGGAGCCGTTGCGCCCGCGCAGCAAGGTAGCATCCTTGCCCACCACGCGCATCCGGATGCCGGCCAGAGTCATGGACTGCTCGATAAAACCCAGGTTGATGAAACGCAGCAGCACCCGGTCGCCCTCGTTGGCCTGGACCAACGACGAGACGGGCTGATACTGGAGCTCCGGGTGTCCCGCCGGCGGGATCAGGTCGCCGGTGATCGGGTCTGTCCCTCCGCCGTGGGGTGCCAGCGTGTCCGGGTAAACGCGGCCATTCAGGAGCCAGAATTCAGGTCGGTACTCGCTCCAATCCGGCAACTGGATGTGCGAGTCGCACCAGTGCGCTTCCGTCCAGACCTCGTGCAGGAACATCACGAACTCGCGGTCGTACTCTGTAGCGGGATCGTTATAGGCGTACTTGTGGCCGGGGTTGAGCGCGTTGAGCTCGGGCCGGATGAACACCGGGCCGACCATACCCATATGGACGTGCTCGGTCTCCTCGAAGTGACAGTGGTACATATACGTCCCCGGGTCTCGCGGCCGGTAAAAGTACGTTAGGTCGCGGATGATAGGCACCGCCACCGACGAGAGTGGTTCGCCGTCAAAGATGGGGATGGCGTTGCGAAAACCGTGGAAGTGGAGCGTGTGCGAGTCAATCAGGTCTGGTCGGATCTGCAGGCCCAGGTTGGTCAGTTTGAGTGTAAAGTCCACCCCCTCGTCCAGCCAGAAGAGAGGTGCCGCAACTTGGGCCTTCATCTTCTGAGCCTGCACCAGCGGGTCGGACAGGCCAGTGACATCCCGGAAGCTGAAGATGTACGTGGTGAACGGGTCCGGCGCCACATCGTCCGGGTGGTAGGGCGGGACAGTCTTGTCGGGCGGGAGATAGATCCAGCCGTCGCTGGCCGCCAGGTGCAGGTCGGGCGGACCGAGCTGGGCCGGGCTGGCCGCTTCGGCGACCGGTCCCAGGCTGACGGATTCCGTGACCTTTTCGGGCTGCAGCAGCACCTTGGAGAGCAGGTCGGAGCTAGTGACCGCACCCAGCAACCCACCACCCAGTTTGATGAAATCGCGCCGCGAGAGTTCGCGTGGTACAGATAGTTTGTCCATAATCGTCTCCTTTCAACGCGGGCCGGAGGGCAAGATATCCCTCTTGCCGTCCGATCCCCGACTTTATCCGCCCTTCATTATGATGGGCAGGTACAAGTCTTGGCCAGGCATAATAATGATGAGCAACTCATCCGCGCCTACGTCGTATCCAAGCTCCACAGGCCGGGGGTCGCCGTCTATGTCGTCGGCCGGCGCATTGGTGCCGCTCTGTGCGCTGGCACCGACATCCACAGCCGGCGAACCCGGAGTCAGGTGGTAGTTCCCCAACAGGTTCACTGGCAGGTCCACGGCGATGATGTCCGTGCCGACCAGGTTCACGTTGCCGCGCCAGGGCAGGGCTGTCACCGACGTGTCGTACAGTTGGAAGACGGCCGGGTCGGCCCCCACCTGATTTGTGGCCTCTGGCGGGCCGTACGGCACGTGCAGGAGTGAGTAGGTGGGCTTGAGCACGCCGGTATTGTCCGCCGTCCCTAGGTCCCAGCGGTAGATGGGCGCTGGATCACCCGACAGGCCAATGCCGCTAACCCCCCGGCCATCCCACGAGCCGGCCCGGTTGTCCCAGAAGATGTTGTTGAAGAGCAGCGGTTCGCTGAAGATGGGCGCGGTGACGGGCAGCGTGGCCTGCAGAAGGTCACTGTTGCGCGCCGTGGAGAGTCCGGCCGGGGCCGGCAGGCCGTTGCTGGTCATGGCCGTGGCAGTGGTGAGGTTCTTCATGATCGTGTTGTTGTAGACGCGCACGTCCGGCGCGTCGTTGAGGGAAATGCCACCGCCCTCGTGAGTGGAGACGTTGTTCACCACAAAGTTGTTGTAGACGTTGAAGGGATAGTTGCCGGCCATCAGGAAGCGGACGCCACCGCCGTCGTCGTTGGACAGGTTGGCCTGGATCAGGTTGGCATAGATGTCCACCGGCCCGGCCCCTGGCGACAACTGGGTAAAGTCAGCGGGTAGCTCGCCAGCGATCATGATCCCCCCGCCCTCGTCGTTGGAGCGGTTGAAGTAGACGCGGTTGTGGTGGATGCTGCCGTTCGGGCTGTAGCCGTAGTGACTGATGCCGCCGCCGTACTCGGCAGAAAAGTTGCCGCAGAGGTCGTTGTAGGCGATCTCGTAGCCCTCGGATCCGGCGAACATGCCGATGGCGCCGGCCAGGTTCGTGCCGCCGTTGGCCAGGATGCGGTTGTGGGCGATGACCACGTTGTCGTTCTGGCTGTCCTTGAATGGCGCGAGCCGGTCCGGCGTGCCAATGCGGATGGCACCGGCGTACGCGCCGCCGTTGCTCTTGATGACGTTGTTGGTGATCTGCATGTGCCGGGCGTAGGCGTTGACAAAGACACCGCCGCCCTGCACCACCACGTTCGCGGCCACGCCGGGGATGGGCGCCCCGCCGATCTCGTTCAGGTTGTTCGGGAAGCCCTGCTGGTCGCCGCCCTGGATGGTGAAGCCATCAACCATCGCCGGGTAGCCAGCGGTGAACTCCCCGTCCTCGGCCAGGACCATGATGGTCGCGCCCTCGGCGATGATGGGGTCTTCCCCGTCCGTCGGGGTGCCGTCCCAGCCACCCCGGTTGAGCCAGATGTCGCCCAGGAGCGTGCGCCAGAGCGTCGAGTAGGGGGTGTCGCCACCCACGGTACGTCCGTCAATGAGGGAGCCGGGCACGTAGGTGGTGCCGCCCCCGTCGCTATAGATGCCGCCGGGCCCCACGCCTTGTAGCTTGATGGGCGAGTAGATGATGGGGTTCTCGTAGTAGATGCCCAGCGGGTTCGTGAACGGGACCGGCGCGCCGGGGTAGACCACCACCAGGCTCTCGGCCTCGAGCGCAGCGGCGTCGATGGCGTCCTGGATGGTGGTATAGGCCTCGGTCGGCCCTACCTCGAACAGGGCCGGGTTGTAGCCCGTACCAAGCACGTGGATGGTTAAGCCGTTGACGGAGGTCTGGCCATTGTTGGCTTTGATGAGCAATTGGTGTGGTCCAGCTGTGACAGATATTGGCACGGTAGCCATGATCTGGCGGTCCGACCAGCCGGACGACGGCAGTTCCCAATCGTCCAGCGTCACCTTGCCCCGGCCCTGGAACGTGCCGAAGCCCAACCCCTGGATGGTCAGGGTGCCGCTGACGTTGGCGTAGGGCTGCGATACCGCGAACAACTGCGGCGTATCGTTGGCCAGCCGGCACTGGGCCGGCTCGCTGAACTGCGAGCCAGGGGCCAGGATGGTTATGCCATTCACGACCGGCGCCAGGTCAGCCGGCACCATCACGCCGGGGTAGATCTCAAAGCTGGCACCGATGGAGCGGTACTGCGGGTTGTACGACTCATTCGGCCTCCCGATCGGCCCCGGGTCGTTCCCATAGAGGTAATACACGTTCGCCAACATGCCGCCGGGGGTTGGAGCATTGAAGGTCGAGACAGAAGGCAGCAACACCTCGAAGACGCCATGCCGGTCCGAGTAGATAGTGTGGACCAGCCGGCCAGTAAAGTCGTAGATGCCGATGGGCACGTTCGGGACGCCAGGTTTCTCGCCGTAGAACAACGTCAGCGGGTCGGTAGAGATGTTCAGGTCGTCGATGATATAGCCTTTCCACTTGCCAGGGATGGCCACGTC
>JBGVTF010000256.1:0-15125 GCA_041862415.1 Anaerolineae bacterium
GCTCTGCTGGAGATACGTGACCTTCAAGATGGGTCTCTGGCGTTCCGGCACTCCTGTCGCAGTGGCATCTGCGGCTCATGCGCCGTGATGATCAACAGCCAGCCGAAATTGGCCTGCCAGACCAAGCTGGCCGAAGTGGCCGAGGATGGCCTCATCAGACTGGAGCCGTTGGCCAGTTTCCGTGTTCTGCGTGACCTGGTTGTGGACATTGATCCTTTCCTGGAGTCGCTGAAGGCGATTGTGCCCTGGTTGGTGCTCAGGCCGAACCACGATGGCCGGATGTCGCCGCAGGCCCTGGCGGAGATTGAGGCGGTGGGGATCTGCATCCTCTGCGGAGCCTGCGAAGTGAGCGAAACCCAGGCTGGCACGGGATTGGCATCTCTGGCCAGGACTTACCGCCTGGCCCTCGACCCCCGTGACGCCTTGGGGCCGGAGCGCATCAAGCTGGCTGCGGATTTAGGTCTCTTGAAATGGCCGCCTTACGAGGGCTTTGCTGCCGAGTGTCCCAAGGGCATCGAATTTGAGAAGGGCCTCATCCCTGCTCTACGAGCTTTGACTGTACAGTGGGAGTGATGATACGAGGGTGATGCGAATTCATGCCAATCCTATATTGCCTAGCCTGGTTGTGTAACGGGGGGCTTGCCCGGACCCTTTGTCCGTGCTATAATAGCGAGGAACATGGTTGAGGTGCCAGGCACTTACACGGCTGCTACGGCCTGAAGATCGTCTTCCAAACGGCTTGTATTTCTCTCCGGGCGTTCTTTCGGAAGTGCCTGGCACCTGACCTGGCGACGTGGCGGGCGCTCCTACTGGAGGCCAAGGCGAAGGGCGCTGTTGATACGGTGCGCCCTTACTTGGATGCCTTGCGTCTGATGATTGGGTTGGCGTAGCATTGCCCCATCGGTCCAGGGTCGCGTTTGCTCCTTGTAAAAGGGTGTGATATAATAAGTAACGTAGAGAAGAAGGACACCAACTTGTGTCTCGGGTCAAGGCTGGCCACGGTTGAGTTCGAGAAGGAGAAGCCATTGAGGTATCACAGCGGAGAAATAGAAACCCCAGGGGGTACTCTTTGATTCCCTGGGGTTGATCTTGCACCCCCTCGTCTGGCCGACGAGGGGTGATGTGCCGGCCAAGGTGATCAGTCCACCCGGGCCTTTCTACATCCAAGTCTAGCATAATTCCCCCGCCCGGTCAAATCGGACGCTTCGCCGATGGCCGGGCGGGTTTGTGTTTGGTTCTTGATTTCGAGATAATGGCACAATGTCGCTCTAGGCCAAGGGACGCAACGGATGACGACCACTGACCACCGCCTGATCGAAGACTATATCCCCATCGAAGCCATCTCTGCTGAAGCGCGCCGGGAAAAGTCCATCCGCAAGGGACACATCTCCACGCTGCATCTGTGGTGGGCACGCCGCCCGCTGGTGGCTGCCCGTGCTGCGGTGTATGGCGCGCTGGTTCCTGCCCCGACCGGCAAGCGCGCCGCAAAGGAAGCTGCTCAGTTCGTAGCCGACCTATGCAAATACCCTGGCGCGCGGCACACCATCACCGATGCCCGCAAGCACATCCTGGAGGCCCACGCCGAGCGCCTCACCGCCGAGCGGGGCGAGTTGGTGACGGTGGAGGACATCGAGGCCGGGCGCGCCCCCCGCCCCCGTGTGCTGGACATGTTCGCTGGGGGCGGCGCCATCCCCCTGGAGACGCTGCGTCTGGGCTGCGAAGCCTACGCCTTGGACCTCAACCCCGTGGCCCACCTCATTGAGCTCTGCACCCTGGTCTATCCCCAGCAGTTGGGCGCGCCCGACCCGGCCGTGGTAGGCTGTGGAAAGGATGGCACCTGGGCTGGCCTGGCCGCCGAGGTGGAGCACTGGGGCCAGTGGGTGCTGGAGCAGGTGAAGGCCGAGATCAGCGACCTGTACCCACCCATCCCTGATCCCCGGCAGAAAGCCGAAACCGCCGACCAGGCCGCCCAGCTCTCCATGAATCTGGCTGTGCAGGAGAGCCGCGAGGCCTTCCACGCCCAGGCCGGTATGCTGACCCCCGTGGCCTACCTGTGGACGCGCACCGTGCGCTGTAAGAACCTGGCCTGTGGCGGCACCGTCCCCCTGGCCCGGCAGACCTGGCTGGCAAGGAAGAAGGGCCGCTATGTGGCTTTACAGGCCGACGCTGAGACCAACCGCGACAGGCCCCCCGGCGAAAAGCGCGTGCGCTACCGTGTGGTGGAGGCGACCACGCCAAAGGGCCTGGGGTTTGACCCCGCTGCCGGGAGCAGAGGCGGCAACGTGGCCTGCCCTTTCTGCGGCACCGTGGCCGACAGCGCCTACGTCAAGGCCGAGGGCCAGGCCGGGCGCATTGACGTGCAACCGATGGCCGTGGTCTGCACGCGGCCGGGGGAGCGGGGCAAGGTCTACCTGTCTGTTGATCAGGTGCCGCCAGACACCTGGCCTGACGCCGAGGCCATCTGGCAGCGTATCCGCGCCTTGGAAGCCGAGACCGCTGACCATCCCGTTGGCCCGCTCACTGTGCCTGATGAACCGCTGCCGCTGGTAGACGCACGTGGGGCGTTCTTTGTCAAGCTATACGGTTTTGAAAGGTGGGTACAGCTTTTCACCGCGCGCCAATTGCTCGCCTTGCTCACCTTTGCCAAGAAAGTCCGTGCTGCCCACGCTGAGATGCTGCAACAGGGCCATGCAAAGGAGCGGGCCAAGGCAGTAGCGACATATCTGGGCCTCTGGACAGATCGCGTTAGTGACTATGGCTCAGGGCAATGTACGTGGAAACCAGGTGGTGAGTTCGTGGCGAGTAGCTTTGGTCGGCAGGCGCTGCCAATGATATGGGACTTTACCGAGGTTAATTCTTTGGGCAATGCATCAGGCAATGCACTGTCGGCTCTAGAGTGGATTCTGGACGCCATTCGTAGCAACAGCGACTTGGGGCCGGTTGCCCAGGTCTGGCGGAGTTCAGCCACCAAGGTGCCTTTTGAAGCCAACGTCTTCGACGCTATCGTAACCGATCCACCCTACTATGACAACGTACCCTATTCGGACCTGTCAGACTTTTTCTACATCTGGCTCAAGCGCAGCATTGGCTTTCTCTATCCGGAGCATTTCTCTTCGCTGCTGGCTCCCAAGAAGAAAGAAGCGATTATGGACGCTGGGCGGCACGAGCGAGATAGGGAGGCGGCTAAAGATTTCTACGAACAGATGATGGCTCAGGCTTTTGCTGAAGCTGGAAGAACCCTCAAGCCCGGTGCGCCGCTGGTCATCGTCTACGCCCACAAGACGACCCTGGGCTGGGCCACGTTGGTGGACGCCTTGCGCGCTGCTGGCTTCACGGTCACCGAGGCTTGGCCACTGGACACCGAGAGACCGGGGCGAGTGCGTGAGTTGGACTCTGCTGCTCTGGCTTCATCCATCTTCCTGGTCGCCCGACGGCGTGAGGGGAACGGGACAGGCTCCTATGAGTGGGAGGTGCGGCCGGAGCTGCAGCGCATCGTGCGCGAGCGGGTGGAGCGACTGTGGGCGCAGGGGGTCACCGGCGCCGACCTGGTCATCGCCTGCGTGGGAGCCGGGCTGCGCGCCTTCACCCGCTTCGCCCGCGTCGAGTACGCCAACGGTGAGCCGGTCCCCGCCGATTCCTTCCTGACCGAAGTGGAAGGTGCGGTGCTGGAGGCGCTGCTGGCGAAACTGTTTGGCGTCAGCCAGGCCGGGGTCGGCAGCGTGGATCCGGTCACCCGCTTCTACGTCCTGTGGCGTTACGCCTACCGCCACGCCACCCTTGATGCTGGTGAGGCCATCGTCTTCGCCTATCCCCAGCGGGTGGAACTGGATGGCCCCGGTGGCCTGACTGCTGGCAGCAACCCGCTGATGGAGAAGCGCAAGGGCAAGTACCGTTTGCGCGACTTTACCGAACGCGGGGAGGATGAAAACCTGGACCTGCCACACGGCAACGAAATAGCGTCCCTGGTTGATGTGCTGCACCGACTGCTGTGGCTGGTGGAGCACCGGCCCGCTCTCATCCCGGCCTACCTGGACGACGCCCGGCCCGACGTAGAGCGGCTGCGGCTGGTGGCCCAGACGCTGGCCGGGCAGGCCTTGGCCGGGAACAGCAACGGCGGTGGGCGGTCTTTGGTGGCCGCACGGGGGGCGGAGGCATCGGCCTTGCGCAAGCTGACCACCAACTGGCGCACACTCATCGAGGCGCATCGTGGGCCGATGATGTGATGTGCTTGTTCGTTCCTCAACAAGTTGAGGAGTCCATATCGGAGTCCCGCACTTGTTCGGGGTAGTGCCCTCAACAAGACTGAGGAATCCACATCGGAGTGCCGAGCTTGTTCGGGGTACTGCCCTCAACAAGACTGAGGAATCCACATCGGAGTGCCGAGCTTGTTCGGGGTAGTGCCCTCAACAAGACTGAGGAATCCACATCGGAGTCCCGAGCTTGTTCGGGGTACTGCCCTCAACAAGTTGAGGAGTCCAGATCGGAGTGCCGAACTTGTTCGGGGTACTGCCCTCAACAAGTTGAGGAGTCCAGATCGGAGTGCCGAACTTGTTCGGGGTACTGCCCTCAACAAGTTGAGGAGTCCACATCGGAGTCCCGCACTTGTTTGGGGTACTGGCCTCAACAAGTTGAGGAGTCCAGATCGGAATGCCGCACTTGTTCGGGGTACTGGCCTCAACAAGTTGAGGAGTCCACATTGGGACTTCCGAACTTGTTCAGAGTGTCATTCTCGCAAGGTCTGCTAGGTGAAGAAACGAGAGTTTCATCCACCACACATTTATGAAAACAACGCCTGTTACTTCATTTCGGCTGGCATTGTGCATAGCCAATGGCTTCTGGATACAGATGCCAAGCGTGCGCTGGTTCGAGATGTTCTGAAGGAGGCCATCAAACAGTATGGGATCAGACCGTATGCCTGGGTCATCCTGGCAAATCACTACCACTTGCTGCTTGAGACCAGTGAAGTTGCCCCTATCTACAAATTCATCAAGCGGCTGCACGGTGATAGTGCTATACAGTTGAACAAGCTGGACAATACGCCTGGAAGGAAAGTGTGGTACCAATACTGGGATAGATTCCCCCGCAACGAACGCGATTTCTGGTCCTATTTCAACTACATCCACATCAACCCGATTAAGCACGGCTATGTGCAGGTCTCTGATGGCGTTTTAGTGCTCGAAGGTCAAAAAGTGAAGGTTGTAGCTGGTCATGTATTGGATGTGCATCAATGCCTTGCGCAGTACCCGCACTCCAGCTACCATTACTACCTGCGCGAGTACGGTGAGGAGTTTTTGTCGGATGCCTGGATGCGGTATCCGATCCCAGACTATCTCGAAAACGACGACTTCTGACACCACTGTGCTGCAACTCTTGGACTTTTCCAGAATGGCCCCCAACAAGTTGGGGAATCCAACGCCCTGATGGGAGAGGATAGCATCAGATGTGCTACTACATCTTCTTTGGCTCTCTCAGCATCGCTATGGGAGGAATCCTTTATCTCTTGATTTACAGCAACACAAACTGGAATCCCTATGCCGTGTGGGTGGCTGCCTGGTCTGTCGCAACGTTTGTCATGTATGGCCTCGATAAGGGGCTTTCCGAGACGATAAGGAAGGTGCGCACACCGGAATTCATCTTGCACCTTCTAGCTATGCTGGGTGGTTTCCCCGGCGGCTGGCTGGGCAGGGCGTTCTTCGGGCATAAAACCAATGTCCGCGAAAAGCCATGGTTCTTGATCATTCTTTTCCTCAGTACCCTTGGCCATGGCTTGCTGATTTATTACCGGTTTCTCAGCGGCTCTTGAGAAAGACGACCTGCGAGGCGCTGACTATGGAATTCTCGTCCGAACAAATTCGCGCTTTCCGCTACTGGATTCAGGGCTACGCCAACTTTTACGAGCCCATCGTGGAGGAATATTTCCGGGTCACCGGCTACCGTGTTCTGCGCCGTCCGGCCCTGGTCAGTCGGGCCGACATCCAGCGCATTGTGGACGCCCTCTTCGATGGCCACAAGCGATTGGGGCCGGAACTGGACGACAGGGCCATCCGGCGACATCTGGAGAAGCGCAAGCGACTGCAGCCGGACTTTCTGCTGGAGCGGGAGGGCCAGCGCTACCTGGCTGAACTCAAGAGCTGGGGCGGCTATGGCTCCGGCCAGTTTGACTTGGACACCGCCCGGCCCGCGTTTCTGGACGATGTCCGCCCCGGTCTCTTCCTGTTGGTGGACCGGCTGGAAGGGGTCCCCATCGTCGGCAAACTGCTGGTCGTCTCCTCCCGCAGCCCGGAACACAAGTAGGTACAGGCGCTGCTCCGCCGCGCGTATCAGACCGAGGTAGAACTGCTCTACCTGGACGAAATCTTCAAGACGCCCCAACTGGAGGGCACCATCGAGCGCCAGTTGCGCTACCTGGACGCTGCCGTCGCCCAACTGCGGCAAGCGCTGGGTCAAATGGAAAGAGGTGACGAGAGATGAGCGATACCCAACTTCGTCCCTGGAGCCAGATTGTCCACCTGCATCCCGACGTGGAGGCGGGCGACACTGCCGTGGCCACCTACGCCATTGACCTGGGGGCGCTAGTAGGCGGTGACCGCAACGTGCCTCGCGTCTACCGGCAACCCAAAGACTTTTTCGCTGCTACCCACCTGACCAGCGGCCTGCACCGCCTGCTGGAGGATGTGTTGAATGGCCTGGCCGGAGGGAAGGGCGACCGCGTGCTACAACTCCGCTCCCCTTTCGGCGGCGGCAAGTCCCACACTCTGGCTGCTCTCTACCACGCCGCCCTGGATCGGTCGGCCCTCGATGCACTGTCCGAAGGGCTGGACCTGCCCGACCCTGGCCCGGTGCGGGTGGCCGTCTTTGACGGCCAAAAGTTCGACGTCCGCGGGCGAAAGATCACTCGCCCTGAGCCTCGCCCTGAGCAGGACGAAGGGCAAAGTCGAAGGGACGGCCAGCACGTGCAGACGATGTGGGGGGTGCTCGCCGCGCAACTGGATTGCTACGACCTGATGGCCTATCACGACCAGAAGCGTATCTCCCCCGGCGGCGACGTCATCGCCGAGATGCTGGGGGACGCGCCGACGCTGCTCCTGCTGGACGAGGTGCTCAGGTACCTGGAACGGATTCTGGCCGAGCCAGTGGGCGACTCCACCCTGGGCCGCCTGACGCAGGACTTTCTGCAATCGCTATCGGTGGAGGTTGCCCGTACCTCTCATGCCGTAATGGTCTACAGCCTGCAGGCCAGCGCCCACGAGGCCTTTGGTCACGAAGCGCTGCTGAGTAGGCTTGATCACCTCACCTCGCGGGTGGATGCCAAGCGGGAGCCGGTGGTGGGCGATGAGATTCTGCCGGTGCTCCGCCGTCGGCTGCTGGCCGAGTCCCCAGACTCAGACGCGACCCAGGCCGCCGCCGAAGCCTTTGCTACCGAGATCACCCGCATGCGGGCCGCCCACGCCATGGACGAGGCCACCCGCCGCGAGGCAGAGGACGACCGGTTGGCGCTGCGCGACCGGATCACAGCCGCTTATCCTTTCCACCCCGCTCTCATTGAAACTATGACCGAGCGCTGGGCCTCGTTGCCCGACTTTCAGCGCACCCGTGGCGCCCTCCGTTTCCTGGCCGTCTGTCTGCATACCTTAAAGAGAGAGGATCGGGCGGGGGTTCTGTTGGGGCCCGGCGACATCCCGATTGAGGATGCCGATGTTGCCCACGCCTTCTTCACTGAAGTGGGACAGCGGGAGCCCTTCAAGGCCGTCCTCCAGCGTGATTTCGTCGGTCCCAACGCCCGCGTAAAGCGCATTGACGAGCGCCTGGCTCGCGAACATCCTAATTTGAGTGGCGTGTGCCCGGCGATGCGCATCGCCACGGCCATCCTGGCCTACTCCTTCGGTGGATTGCTCCGCGCTGGTGACGAGGGGGGCGAGCCCATTGGGACTGGCGTCACCGAGAGTGAACTGCTGGCCGCTGTAATCGGTCCGGACCTGGACAGCCTCACTGCTCAAGCTGTGCTCAAGGAGTTGCGCGAGCAGTGTCTGTTCCTGCACTATGACGGCGCCCACTATGTCTTCAAAACCACCCCCAACGTTACCCAGGTGTTGGAGGATCAGTTGACGCACGTCAAACCCCAAGAGGTTGACGCTGCCATCGAGGAAGAGTTGAACGACCGGCTGACGGGACGGACTGCAGCGATTCTCTGGCCTGGAAGCAGTGATGCCATCCCTAACCGGGAGCCGCGTTTCCTGCTGGCCTACCTGCCGCTGGATTTCGCCAGGCTGGGAGATGCCGCTCAGGAGCAGCAAGCGCAGGAACTCATGGCCCAATATGGTGACCGTCCACGTCGCTATCGGAATGGCCTGGGGCTAGTTGTGCCGGAGCGTAGCCAGGTAGAGCCTTTACGCCGGGCAGCGCGTTATCTGAAGGCCATTGGGCGCGTGCGGAGTAAACGCAAATCCTTCAACCTGACTACAGCCCAGATGCAGCAACTCAAGGAACGTGAAGATACGGAGAAGGGCGCCTTCGAGTCAGCCATCCGTAGCCTGTATCAGAACATCTGGCTGCCGATGATGGGTGAGAAGGGTTTGGAGATTGAAAAGGTAAGCCTGGCCGGGCGGCCGCTACGGGCTCACGGGATCCACGAACGGCTGATGGAGCTCTTAACCAAGGTTTTGCCTCGTCGACTTTTCACCTCGGTCACGCCGGAAAAGATCGTAGAGTTGATGCGGCTGGGAGAGGGAGAGGAGCCCTCGCAGGCTGTTGGCACGGACCACATTGTGGAATCCTTCTACGGCGTGCTGGGCTTCCCCCGGCTGGAGAGCGAGGCCGCATTGCGGCAGGCCATTGCCCAGGGCGTGCAGGAGAGGACCTTTGGTTACGTGGGCGGCACCGGGCAAGAGGAGATAGACCGACTGAGGGAAGGGGGTGGCTATCTCATCAGCCCTAAAGCGGCACGGATCGGCGTGGACTTGCCAGAGGGGGAAGTAGACCTGAGCAGCGCTTTCATTGTGTTGCCTATGGTGATAGAGGCCGAAGCTCCTCAGCCGCCGACGCCACCGGGTCCGGAGCCGTTGCCGCCAGGTCCTGGACCGCAACCACCCGTTCCCCCGCCGCCACCTCCTGTCACGACACAGACCACCGTGCGACTCAGCATGCGGATGACCCGGCAGCAACTCTACGCCAGTTTCCGAGCCATCGGCAACCTGGCCGACGCGTCCGGCAGTATCCGTATGACAGTAGAAGCTCAGAAGCTGGACGGCTTTGACCGAACCTGGCTACGAAACGCTGTGCTGGAGCCGTTGTGAGGCAGATGTGGAAGTGGAGGAAGGGCGGACTGTGTGACAGACGCAGAGTCACGCAGGAGCAGCCCCCAGGCACATCCGGCATCTCGCTGAGATGCGCTGATGACGCTGAGAAGTGGTGCTTCAGCGACCTCAGCGGGATTCAGCGTACTCAGCGGTTCAAGGGGGAGGACCGCGCAAGAGTTGACTCAGCACATTGCTGCGCATCCGAAAGTGGGGGCGCTGTCATCGGATTGCAGGGAACGGATTGAACGGAAAGGGTGGCTTGGATTAGGGGGAATCCTTTCAATCCGCTCTGGGAATCCATTAGGGAGCACCCAGAGAATGTCTTCCGTTGGGTAATCGGTTGATATGCGCGCTACAAGTTGGTCCAGGTCAGCCGTCCGTCGCTGCTCATGGATGCGCCGAGCTATTGTGCTGATGGCCTCAGCCAGCACGCAATCGAACACAGCCACGTCCGCGCTGTGTTCTTTCAGAGCTTGTTTCAGCGCCATTGCCGGTTCGTGCCATACGTCTTTGGGGTCAAGAAGGCCGATCAAGACCGAGGTGTCAATTCCGATCCGGATCAGATAGCGCCTCGCTGTCGGCCAGGGCGTCTCCTCCCACCTCGACCAGGCCGGTCAGGTTATCCAGTCTCTCGGCTGACACCAGGCGGGTCGGATAGGCTAGCTCTATGGCGGAGGTATCGTCGGTCGCATCTGAAGGCGTGAACTGAACGTACAGACGCACCTGCGCACCTTCGGGCAATTCCAGGGGGTCAAGCAGTCTCAACGTCCCACCGTGATGTATAGCACGCACTTGGGGATAAAACTTTATTGTACCCATGTTATCACCATCCTTGTAGATAAAGCTAATCAACCAAGGGACCACGAGCTTATTATACCAGAAAACATCAGAGGGATAAAGTAGGGGCGAGATAATTGGCACGGAACTCTCGAACACAAGAAGGTCTCGATACGGTGGTCAAAAGGGGTACAGCTTGATGCGACTGGGCTTTCCCGTCAAAGTGTTGGGACAACCTGACCTGAAATCCCATGACACCCGCCGCTGGCAGAACGAGCCCCACCTGAGCGTCAGCCTGGCCTATGTGCGGGACATCTTTGGCTATCTGAACAGGGCCGGCATTCGCATGTACCGCCTGTCGTCGGACCTGGCTCCCTATCTGACCCACCCTGACCTGCCGCAGTTTCATCACCAGATTGACGAGTGCGCTGCCGAGTTGGCCCTGGTGGGCCAGATGGCCCGCAAAGCCAGCCTGCGCCTTTCTCTTCACCCCGCGCAGTACGTGGTGCTGAACGCGGCCGAGGAAGCCATCGCTGCCAAAAGCGCAGCCGAGATCGCGGCCCAGGCGCAGATGCTGGAAGCCATGGGGCTGGGAACAGAGGCGGTGGTGGTCATCCATCTGGGGGGAGTCTACGGGGACAAAAAGAGCGCCATGGAGCGTTTCGTGACCCGCTACGAGGGATTGCCTGAGATAGCCCACCAGCGGTTGGTGCTGGAGAACGACGATGCCAGCTACTCTGTGGGGGACATCCATCACATCCACCAGCAAACGGGCCTCCGTCTGGTTTTCGACTATCTGCACTTTCTCAACCACAACCCCGAGGACCTGACGCTGGCTGAGGCGCTGAATCTGACCCTGGACACCTGGCCGGCGGATGTCACCCCCAAGGTCCACTTCAGTTCCCCGAGCACGGCCATGCGTACTGTGGAGCACAAGGACTCGCGCACCGGGGGGCGGCGGATGGTGCTGCGCACGCCCCGGCCAACCCAGCACGCCGATTTCATTGATCCCTTTGCTCTCATCGCTTTTCTGCGCCAGGCCCAAGGGGTTCGGGATTTTGACGTGATGCTGGAGGCCAAGGCCAAGGACGTGGCTCTCCTGCGTCTGCGCGATGATCTGCGCCGGTTCGCTCCGGGGTTGTTGTCGGAAGAAGGGGGATAAAGGGTGGCCGGGGCTGAGGTGGAAAGCCGGATTCCTGAGTTGAAAGAGTTGCAGCGCGTCGCCTATTGGCTGGCCCATCGCTTCTGGTCAGAGGCCAACGCGGGCAACATCTCTGTGCGCTTGACCGATCTGCCAGCGGATGTCGTCCAACGGGAGGGCTGTCCCCCGGTCCAGATGCCGATCGCTTTCCCCGAGCTGGCCGGGCGGCACTTTTTGGTTACCGGCACCGGCAAGCGCATGCGCGATATCGTCCACGACCTGGTGGGAAACATCGGCCTGATCCGTATCCTGCCGGACGGCGAGGCTTATACCTGTGTGTGGGGCGTGCCCAGAGTGGCCAGCGAGTTTCCCGCTCACTCGGCCATCCATCAGATGCTGCTGGCTGAGAGGCCGGACCACAAGGCCATCGTCCACACCCATCCGCCGGGCTTGGCTGCCCTGACTCACCTGGCCCAGTTCAGGGACGCCGAGGCCCTGAGCGACGTTCTCTTCCGAATGCATCCAGAAACCAGTTATTTCCTCTGCAGGCAACTGGCTTACCTGCCTTACATGGTCCCTGGCTCGGTTGAGTTGGGGCGGGCGACGGCCGAAGTGTTGCGCACGTGCAAGGCCACGCTGTGGGACAAGCACGGTGTGGTCGCCATCGGCGAGACGATGTCGCGGGCGCTGGACTGGATCGAGATACTGGAGAAGGCGGCGCAGATTTACTGGCTCGTGACCAGCAGTGGACAGAAGCCTGTGGGCCTGACCGACCAACAGATTGAGGCGATGCTCAAAGCGTATGGCCTTGTCTAGGAAGGGGGCGGTTCTTCGGGCTGTATTTGACATAACTATTAAGGGGCGCAGAACAAGACTTCGGCGAGCTCAGTCGAGCCGTTCTGCTACTCCGTCAGCGGATTGGGTTCCTAACGGCGAGAGGAGGAGTCACTATGCAAGCTGTCTTACGTCTTGGATTTGGGGCCTTGTTCCTCGACAAGGACGCCTATGAGGAGATGCGTGACCTGGAAAAACCTTTCTCCCAGGGTCTTGGCCTGGTGGCGATCATCAGTGTCCTGGTCGCCCTTATCGCCCTGGTGGGCATCGTGAGCGACCTGGTGGAAGGGGCTGCCGTGCCCAATGAGGAGCAGGTCAAGGCCATCGTCAGGCAGGGACTGACCCGCATGCCCTGGTATGAGGCTGTGAGAAAGGACCCGGAGCTCAGACAGGCTTTCGAACAGCAGTTCGAGATGAGCTGGCAGCGCAATGCTTACCGGTTCGGGCCGTTGAGTTTCGGTGAAGGACTGGTCGGTGGGATTACCGGCGCTATCTTCGGTGGGTTGGGCGTATTCATTGGCTGGCTGGCCTACGCCTTGCTGGCCCATGCGTTCGCCCGGATGCTGGGTGGGCAGGGAACGCTTCAACAGATTTTTGGCTGCACCGCCCTGGCCGTCTGACCCCAGGTTCTCAATGTGGCTAGCCTGCTGCCTTTTGTGCAGGTGGGCAGTATCGTGGGCACCTGGACGCTGGCCTGCAACTATGTGGCTGTCAAGACCGTCTACCGGTTGAGCTGGGGCCGGGCTTTCTGGGCAACTGTCCTGTCCCAAATCGTCCTTAGCGTTCTGTTTGCCCTGGTGGGCTGTGGGCTAGGCACAGTGAGCGCCATCCTCGTGGCGTTGTCTATGGCGTTGGAAGGAGGGCTGTGATGGTTGGAGAGATGCTTCAATTAGCCCGGGGGGCGTTGTTCCTCGACACTCAGACTTTTGTCGCCCAGCGGGAGGCTCGAGACACCTTCAGAAAAGGTGTGCTCCTCGTCGTGGTCATCACCTTGCTGGCTGGCTCCCTCAGCTTTGTCGTCTCAACAGTCAAGGGGTTCCTTCCCCCCAGGTGGGATGCCCGGCGAGAGAAAGTAGGGAATCAAATCTCTCAGGTGTTCGAGTTCCTTCCCTTGGAGATGGACGCAGAGACCGAGCAGATGATCGTGGGCAGCATCGAGGCCGGGCTGGACATCGGTTTCGAGATCGCTCAGTTGCCCACTCCCTTGCCCCGGCCAGTGAAGGGCTTTTTGCAGGCGCTGGGAAGGTGGATCACCGCGCCACTACTCCGCCTAGGAGGTTGGATGGGGTACGCCTTCTGGGTTCTGCTGGTGGCCAAGCTGCTGGGAGGCCGGGCCACACTGGCTCAGATGTTGGGCTGCACGGCCCTGTACGTCGCTCCCCAGATTCTCACCATCCTGCGGGTCATTCCCTACCTGGGACCTATCCTGGGCATCGTCGCCTTCGTCTGGGGACTAGTCATCTACGTCAAGACGACGGCTGTAGCCAACGAACTGAGTGTCGGACGGGCACTCCTGGCGGCCATCCTGCCCGCTGCTGTGCTGATCGGGCTGATCTCGCTGTTCGTCATCCCCCTCGTGCTTCTCATCGTCATCGCTGCTGTTAGTTGACAGGACTTGCGCAGTTGATAACCCAACCGTTGGTTGAGTAGGCCGAAGGCCGTATCGAACCCAGGTTGGGCGGCTAGGAAATGCAGTTCTCGGTCTCGATACGGCCCTACGGGCCTACTCGACCGGCGGACTGTGTAACTTCTATGGTTGAGAGGTATTCCGCCAATGAACGAGATAGAGCTGAGCAGCAGCCATAGGGTGCTGGTGGCCGTGATGAACGAGCGGCGCGATTTCGAGATCGCCCTCCATGAAGGCTGGTATCGCATCCCTCTGAAGCGAGCACCCAGGCGGGTAGGGGCTGACTACCTGGCTTTCTACCAGACCAAAGCCTTCGGCGATGAGAAATGGGCCGTCAACTACTACGCGCCCACCCGTCGTTACCGCCTGGTCACCCGCGCCGAGTTGTTGCCAGAAGAGGCAGACCATCCGCGGGCGGCGGAGCGATACTACCAGGTCGAGATCGGTTCGTTGCAACGTCTGCCCCGCCCTATCCCCAGCAAGCGATTGCGGCGCATCACCTTCATCCCCACCACCCTGGAGCGCCTGCTGGAAGCCGAGGAGATCAACGACCTGTGGGACCGGGACTCGCGGGAGGAGAGGCTGTGGCAGGCCTTCAAGCGGGAGGGGATCGAGGCCGAGTGTCAGTACGAGGTGGAGGAAGGGGCAGTTAGCGGCTGGGTGGATTTCGCCATATTTTGCCAGCAGGGACAGGTGGCCGTCGTCTGTGAGGACGAGCCTGCCGGAGTGAGTGTCAGGGTGATACGGGAGCGCCGGGCTTCAGATTACGACCTGGCGGCGTGGGGCTGGACGGTGCTGCGTCTCGACCGGCAGCAGTTGAGTCGAGACGTACCAGGCTGTCTGGCGGCGGTCAGGGAGGCGGTCTCGCGTTGTGGAGGGTTGACAACTCAGCAAGAATAGATTATAATCCTCTTGGAGAGTGTCTGAAAAGCGTCGGCGCCGCACCAACTTGGAGCAAGCGGTGCCAGGTCTGTTGTTCCAATGACAGGCTATTCCCAGTTAAGAAAGGAAACCTGCCATGCTGAACAAACCTTCTTCATTGACTTACTCACTCCTTGGTAGCCCCCTCACTCTAGCTCGCTCCCTCACCAAAGCTCTCTATCTCCTCTTCATCGCCGCGCTGGTGGCAGCTTTGGCCAATATGCCTACCCCACCCATGGCCCGCGCTGCCACCGCAGTGGATGACACGGCCACTACCACTCCCAATACCCCGGTGACGATCAACGTGCTGGCCAACGACATTGACGACCTGGACGCGGTCTTTGCCAATTATTTTAGTCAGAGAAATCGAGTCTGTTTGGGCAATGGAGCTGGCAGCTTCATCGGCTGTGCTGATGTCAGCACGAATACACAACAGACTATGAACGTCTCTCCGGGGGATGTGAACAACGACGGCAACCTGGATGCGGTCTTTGGGAACCTTGGCTCAGTTCATCGGGTTTGTTTAGGC
>JBGVTF010000257.1:0-29253 GCA_041862415.1 Anaerolineae bacterium
CTCCTTCGGCTTCCCCTTCGGCTGCGCTCAGGGCAGGGCTCAGGACAGGCCCCAGCCCGTCCAGCTTGCGCCGAAGATACGCCCCCTGCACTGGCAGCAGCCTCACGTCCTTGACGGAGACAAAGCCGATCACCCCCTGCCGCCCCGCCTGCTGGCACAACAAACGGAATTCCCTCTCAATCTCCTCTTTCAACAGCTTCCTCCTTCTCCCATTTGTTGGTTCGCTGATTCGCCGACTCGCTGATTCGTTGATTCGCTCATACCCCACTAAACGCCGAGAACCCTCCATCCACCGGCACCACCACGCCGTGGACGAAAGCCGCCCCAGGTGAGAGCAGCCACAGCACCGTGCCGATCAGGTCTTCAGGGTCACCGAAGCGGCCCATAGGAGTGTGCTCAATGATGGTCTTCCCTCTTGGAGTAAGCTCGCCAGTAGCTTCATCGGTCAGGAGAAAACGATTCTGCTCGGTCAGGAAAAAGCCGGGAGCGATGGCGCTGACCCGGATCTTAGCCGAGTACTCCTGCGACATGTGCACCGCCAGCCACTGGGTGAAATTACTGACCGCTGCCTTGGCCGCCGAGTAGGCCGGAATTTTGGTCAGCGGCCGAAAGGCGTTCATCGAAGAGACATTGAGAATCACTCCCTCTCCCTGCTCAGCGATGAGCCGGCCGAAGACCTGGCTGGGCAGCAGGGTGCCGATAAAGTTCAGGTTGAACACCCATTGGACCGCATCCGAGGGCAAATCGAAGAAGGAAAGGTCCGGGCCAGTGGTGGCCTGCTTCTTGTTGCCCCCTGCCCCATTAATGAGAATGTCCACCCGACCGAACCGCTCCAACACGGTACTGCAAGCGGCTTCCACGCTGGCTCTGTCCAGCACGTCGCATTTCACGGCGATGGCCTCGCCACTGGCAGCCACAACATCGTCCGCCACTTTCTGAGCCGCCTTCAAGATCAGGTCCAAAACCGCTACCTTCACCCCCACACGACCCAACGCCCGGCTCATTGCCCCGCATAGGACACCGCCCCCGCCGGTGACGACAGCAACTTTACCTGACAATTGGAAAAGGCTCTCCAAATATTCGTTGGCCATCTTGCCTCCTCACACGAATGGCATCAAATGCCTGCGGAAGTGCGTTTCCAACGCTGCATAGTACACTTCTTCGTGCTGAGCCAGCATCTCCTTCAACCGCTGCCCGAACCGATCCAGCGCTGAGCCAAAGGTCACGTGCAGCACCTGCCGCCCGTCAAAGAGGTCTAGCACTCCGGCCAGTTCCGAATCCGCCAACTGGTCAGGGGCGGGAACTCTGGCCGGATCGGCGGACATGTGATAGGTGGCCTTGTCCTCACCGTAACGTTCGTGGGCAAAGGCCAGGATCTGGCGGAAGAGAGGCGGGTCAATGCTGGCAATAGCTCGCAGCGCCTCCAGGTAGCTTGTGCCGGCCGTCTTGAGATGCACCAGGTCGCCCGCGTGCCTGGCAATAATGGGATAGATGCTGAACTTGTCCGACCCCGAATGAAGGCTCAGCTTGTAAGGGCCCAGGTGGCGGGCGATGGCCACGTGCTTGACGAACTCTGCCTCGAACCGGGCTAAATCGCCGATATAATCCACCCCCTTTTCGAAGCGCCCGATGTAGCGAGGGGCCAGGCTCACCCATTGCACCCCCAAACGCTTGAGCTCATTGGCCACGAAAAAGTGCTCGTGGGGCGAGGTCGGTGTCTCCGTCTCATCCACCGATACCTCGAGCTCGAAGCCCTGCCCTGAGCCCTGAGCCCTTCGACTTTGCTCGGGATAAATTTGTCGAAGGGTCGAAGAGGGCTTGTCCCCCATCCTACTGACCAGATGGCGATACATCTGAACAGTGTGGGCGATGGCCCGCCCGTACTTGGCGGCGGCGCGCAGGAGGATTTCTTCTGAGAAAGCCAGTCCGAACCCTTCACCCAGGTCGAACGTCCTCCCTAGATAACGCTCATTCAAAGCCTGAGGCGTGTCCTCCAGTACATCCCAGGGGAGCACGTGAACCTTATCAACCAGAACGTCTCGCGAGGCAGTGTGAGCTTCGTTATCCACGTGGTCACCCGGATCAACGGTATACAGGGTGAAACCTGCGTCCACACAGACGTCAACGTCGTCAGCAGTCTTCAGATGATCGGCGTCTGAGCCGAATCCCTCCCGCCACCCCTCTTGGAAGACCCCCCAGCTGACATCATCCATCACCTGATCTGCAGTGCGCTGAGTGCGCGTCATCTCCCGGATGGACTGCTGGGCGAAGATAGGGGCAATACCAGCACAGCGACGGACAGCGCGGATGTGGCCGGGTGTAGCCAGTCCCAGCCGGTCCCCGCAGCCAGCCGATTTTCGAAGGCCAAGCACCTGGGGGGCAGTGTACGGCAGCGCGGCGCGCAGGGCCACGGCGTTGGCGTGGTCGGTGGGACAGACGCGGCGAACCAGCGTCTCTCCGTCAACAGTGACATCGCGTGTCTCTCCCGCGAAACCGGCCAGCGCCGGGTTGTCGCCCCGGCTCAGAACGCCCAACCACTTGTCAGTGCCCCTGCGGCCCAGAAAGAAGAGGGCATTGTGCGCCGCCGCCATCGAGCGTGGGTAGACCTCGAACCCACCGATACCGCCCAACTCTACCGCCAGCGCTGCCGCCTCAGCCTCGCTCAGCGCCAGCCCCAACTCTCTTTGCTCCTTCAAGAACGAGAGAACGTTCATCTCCCTCCAATCTTCGCTATTCGCTGATTCGCTGATTCGTCATTCGCAGATTCGCTATCGCTCGCTCAGCGCAGGTGTCAGCGTTGGGCATGGGCATGGCTTCCACGGACAGGTATCCCGCGTAGCCGATGTCGCGCAGTGTAACCATCACCGCCCCGAAGTCAATGTGCCCCGCGCCGGGGTACCAGCGGTTGGAATCGGCGACGTGGAAGTGGAAGATGCGGTCGCCCGCCGCCCGGATGCTGTCCTCAATCTTTGGCTCCTCAATGTTCATGTGAAAGGTGTCGAGGAGCAGCCCAAAGTTGTCCGCGCCCACGGCCTCGATGAGCGCCAGCCCCTGGTCCACGTTGTTGATCAGACTCGTCTCGTAGCGGTTGATGGGCTCCAGCACCAGGCGCACACCGTGCGGAGCCGCCGCTGCCGAGCAGCGTTGCAGGGCCTCCACCAGCCAGGCATACGCTTGTTCCTGCTCCACCCCTGGCTTAACGATACCTCTCAACAGGCCAATGATGATCACTGCCCCAGTCCGCGCGGCGAAGGGCACATGATCGTACACCCGCTGGATGGCCGCCGCCCGGACGTCCGAGTCGGGGTCGGTAAACGATAGCCCCTCCTCACCCCAGGCCTGCCCTGTGCCGATGGCTGGCACCTCCAGCCCGTGCTGATTCACTGCCGTCAGCAGCGCATCGGCATCAACCAACTTGGGGTCGCGGATGGCCAACTCCACCCCATTATATCCCCAGGCGGCGATCTTGGCAACGTTGGCCTCGAAATCGCCTTTGAAGGCCACGGCGTTGAACCGGGCTGCGTGGGTGGAAAGGACGATAGCGGTTTTCATGTCAGTCTCTCCAAATGCAGGCAGTCAATGGAATGATTTTGCACACGTGTGCAAATAATACCACGATCTACCTTGAACGTCAAGCCAGACTCTTCCAACAACCACCAAATACCACTGTTACGGTACAGGTGGGAAGACACAAAACACTGCCCACATAGGCAGGTAGTGGTTCAAGACACTGCCCCCGTGGGCATGATTCAGAGTGCTCCGTTACCTGGCGTTTGAAGCGGCCATTCGCTCCTCGAGGTTGGCCGCTGTTTTCATGTCAGTAACCAGGGACTCCCATCTCTCGGCAGAGCTCAACTAATTCTGGGTGGACGTAGCGCCCTTCTTCTTCAAACTGTACATCGTCAGCCGAGACCGAAGAGTTGAGGACCACGCCATCAGTGTGGCTGGGTGCACCCTTGCTGGAGGGGCCGAGGCCGAACTGCATGCAGCCGAAGACACGCTCATCCTCCAGGATGCGTCCTGTGGGTCGACTCACGCCGGGGTTAAAGCCGTAGGAGGCGTGATCCACCGAACACCAGGGTTCCCTGGAAGCTCCCATGGTGGGCCATGAAACCTGACTGTCCGCCCAGCATGACCGGGTAGCCTCCCTCAGTTGGCGGCAGCTGCCGTGGCCATCCTGGCCCTGGTCGCTGGCGCATGGTTGCTGCGCTGCCGCTAGGCGAGGATTAGAAATCCCCGTCTGAAGTTGAAAAGCAACCGCAGGCGCTGAAATTAGGCCCTGAGGGGCCGTCTCAGCTTCAGACGGCGAATTCCATTCGGCGGTCTAGAAGTCCAGGTTAGTTGTGTGAAAAAGCACTAGAGGCCATATCTCGAGTGGGTATGGCCTTTTTATTTGCGCCCTCCATAGCGCGGTGGTATAATAGGACCATCTTTTGCAGAGTCATCTTCTGAAGAGCAATGGCAAGTTTGGAACTCTCTCCCAAAGTCAAAGATGCGCTTGCCCTTTGTCTGCAAGATCGCCCAGAAATTCTTTTCGCCATTCTGTACGGTTCGGCAGCAGAGGGCCGTCCCTTCCAGGACCTGGACATCGGCCTCTTTGTGGATCGCGCGTCCGTGCCCGTCTCGGCGGAGCTGGACTACGCCTTCGCTCTGGCCGATGAACTGGAGCGGGTTGCGCCGCACCCTGTAGATGTGCGGGTTATTAACGATGCGCCGCTTCCTTTCCGCTACAACGTCAGCCGAGGCATCCCTTTGCTTGTCCATGACAAAGAGGTTTTTGCCCGCTTCCTGGAACGGACGTGGGACGAGTTCTTGGATTTTCAACCTGTGGCCATGCAATATCTGGAGGAGCTGCAATGAGAGACGTAGACCCCCTCCGCGTCCGCGATTTGTTGGGAAACATTGCCGAGGCCCAAGGCCGTCTGCGCGAACTCGGGCAGCTAGCCGAGGCCGAGTTCCTGGCCGATTATCGCAATACCGAAAGTGCCAAGTACCTGCTGATTGTAGCTACAGAGGCAGCCATTGATCTATGTAACCACATCGTGGCCCGGCAAGGGGGGCGAGCACCGCAGGATTACGCAGATTGTTTTGCCATTCTGGCTGACCTCAAGGTAATCAAGCCAGACCTGGCCAAGCGCCTTAAACAGATGGCCCGCTTTCGCAGCTTGCTTGTACATCTCTACTGGAAAGTGGACAATCAGCGTGTTTATCAAATCATCCGGGACAGCCTTGGCGGTCTAGACACGAGTCGCCAACAGGTGAGCACCTAGGTGGGGATGGGATAGAAGATGCTCAAAAACAGTGCTGAGGTAGTCGTCATCGGCGGTGGGGTGATGGGAACCAGCACGGCCTATCACCTGGCCAAGCTGGGCTGCCGCGATGTGATCCTGCTGGAGAAGGATCAACTGGCTTCCGGTTCCACCGGCTTGAGCGTCGGCGGTATCCGGCAGCAATTCTCCAGCGAAGCCAACATCCGCATCAGCCAGGAAAGCGTCAAGGTCTTTGAGCGCTTTGAAGAAGAATTCGAGACAGAGATTGATTTCCGGCAACACGGCTATCTCTTCCTGGCCACCGAGCCTCAGGATTGGGCCGATTTCCAGGACGATGTGGCCTTGCAAAGGAGCCTGGGGGTGCCCGTCCAGTTGCTCTCCCCGGACGAGATCGCCGAGATAGCGCCCTACCTCTATTTAGAAGACATCATCGGTGGGACCTTTGGCCCGGCGGATGGCTACGCCGATCCTCACAGCGTGGATATGGGCTTTGCCAGAATGGCCCGGCGGATGGGGGTCAAAATCTACGAGGGGACCGAGGTGACGGACATCGAAGTGGAAGGGGGCAAGGTGCGCGGGGTGACCACCACCCAGGGCCAGGTCGCTGCTTCGGTGGTGGTCAACACCGCCGGTCCCTGGGCAGCCCAGGTGGGACGGATGGCCGGGGTCGAGCTGCCTGTGCAGCCCTACCGGCGCCAGGTGTTGGTCACCGAACCCTTTGAGCCCATCCCCGACCCTGTGCCCCTGGTGCTTGACTTTGCACCCAGCTTCTACTTTCGCCGGGAAGGTGCCAGCATCCTGATGGGCATGACCGACAAGGACGAGCCGCCCAGCTTCAACACCAACGTGGACTGGGACTTCCTCGACCGGATCGTTGACAAGGCCATCTGTCGAGCTCCGGTCCTGGAGCAGGCAGGGCTCATGCGCAGTTGGGCCGGCCTGTATTCCATTACTCCCGACGACAATCCCGTCATCGGGGACCACATCGGCGGGGTGGAGGGTTTCTATTGTGCCGTGGGTTTCAGCGGGCACGGCTTCCAACAGTCGCCGGCTGTGGGTCGCATCCTGGCCGAGTTGATCACCAGCGGCCAGACTTCTTTTGACATCAGACCCTTCAGGCTGGAAAGGTTTGAGGAGGGCGAGGTGGTGGGGGAAAAGCGCGTCGTTTAATCACTTTACTCGAGAACTAGGGCGAAACCAAATTGCGCAAAGTGCTCGTCGAAGGCAAAAGCGGTGGTGATACCTAGCTGTCGCATCAAAGCGAAGCTGGTGCAGTCAGTGAAACTGAAATCCTTGTCGTGGTAACGGGCGAAAATCTCCCAGGCCTGATCCTCAACCGCTTCGGTGATGCGGACTACACTCAGCCGCTGACTTTGCCGGACCGAGTCCCTGAAACGTAGGATGGCACTGTGTTGGATCTTTCCCCGTAACCCGGTGTAGGTTTCATTCAGCACAAAATTGGTGGTGACTAGACGCGTGGCCTGGCTAGACAGGACTTGCTCGATGTGCACTGCCTGGTCATGACAATCATCGCGAGGGTCGAGCAAGGCAATGAAGGCACTGGTATCAACAAAGACCCGCTGCACAGACTCATTCATCCTTTTTGGCGTGCCAACGTTCGTGCTCTCGCTCGTAGATATCGCGGTCGTGTTGAACGGCTCCGTCGGTGGGACGGTCTCCCTGGATGACCTCCGATTCGGCAGTCAAAGAGCTCAACTGAAAAATCGGATCGGTGACAGGCTCGTCTTCAGGGGGGACAGCAGCCGTTTGTTCTTCAACAAGATACCTGGCTATGCTCTCGCGGATTAAGGCCGCTACGCTGGTGTTCTCTTCAACAGCGCGCCATCTCAGTGCCCGATGCATCTCTTTTGGCAGTCGCACGTTGGTGGTCACGTACTCTATCCCCATACCTCTCACCTCCTGACAATACAATTATACATTTGTATGACTGTATTGTCAAGCCGGGTCGCTATCTACAAGCGCCGGTTGAGTAGGCTGAGTGCAACGGAGAGTCGTATCGAAGCCAAGCGGGATACTCAATCAGACCTGCTCGCTTGATTTCGATACGGCTGCGGCTACTCAATCGGCGCTCGCTCGTTTCCAAGCTGAGAACTGAATGATCCCAGTTATCCTACAGAATCACTGGCTCCCGATAATCGCCAAAGACCTCTTGCAAGACCCCACAAATCTCGCCCAGGGTGCCGTAGGCCCGTACTGCATCCAGGATGTAGGGCATCAGGTTCTCGGTTCCCTGGCACGCATCGCGCAGGGCCGAGAGCCGCTCCTCCAGGGCCACGTTGTCCCGCTCGCGGCGTATCCTGGCCAGCCGCTCCAACTGTCGCCGCTCACCCTCGGGGTCCATCTCCAAGATAGGAATGGTCAGCGGTTCCTGGGAGACGTATTCGTTGATGCCCACTACCGTTCGCTGGTTGGTGTCTATCTCGTGCTGGTAGCGGTAGGCCGCCTCGGCGATCTCCCGTTGGAAGAAACCCCGCTCAATGGCTGGAATCACCCCTCCCAGCTTTTCAATTTTCTCAAAGTATTGATAGGCTTCTTTTTCCATGCGGTTGGTCAGGGCCTCGACGAAATAGCTGCCGGCCAGGGGGTCAATGGTGTTGGCCACGCCACTCTCGTGGGCGATGATCTGCTGGGTGCGCAAGGCGACGCGAGCCGCCAGTTCTGAAGGCAGGGCCAGGGCTTCGTCCATCGAGTTAGTGTGCAGACTCTGGGTCCCGCCGAGGACGGCGGCCAGCGCCTGGATGGTGGTGCGCACAGCGTTATTTTCCGGTTGCTGGGCGGTGAGGGAACAGCCAGCCGTCTGAGTGTGGAAGCGCAGCCACCAGGCGCGCGGGTTCTTGGCACCAAAGCGCTCCCTCATCTCCCGCGCCCAGATGCGCCGCGCCGCCCGGTACTTGGCGATTTCCTCGAAAAAGTCGTTGTGGGCGTTGAAGAAGAAGGAAAGACGTGGGGCGAACTCGTCCACGTCCAGACCCCGCTCGATGCCAGCCTTCACGTACTCAAAGCCGTCGGCCAGGGTGAACGCCAGTTCCTGGGCAGCCGTAGACCCGGCCTCGCGGATGTGGTAGCCAGAGATGCTGATGGTGTTCCACCTGGGCAGATACTTGGTGCCAAACTCGAAGGTATCCACGATAATGCGCATGGAGGGCCTAGGGGGGAGAAGCCACGATTTCTGGGCGATGTATTCTTTGAGGATGTCGTTCTGGATGGTGCCGCCCAGCTTTTCCATAGGGATGCCCCGCTTCTCAGCGGCCACGATGTACATGGCCCAGATCGCTGCGGCCGGGCCGTTGATGGTCATTGAGGTGGTGATCTCGTCAACGGGGATGCCGTCGAAGAGGATCGCCATGTCCGCCAGCGAGGACACGGCCACCCCGCACTTGCCAAACTCGCCCTCGGCTTCCGGGGCATCGGTGTCGTAGCCATAGAGGGTAGGGAAATCAAAGGCTACCGAGAGGCCGGTCTCACCGTGCTCCAGCAGGTACTTGTAACGGGCGTTGGTCTCTTCGGCTGTGCCAAAGCCAGCGAACATGCGCATGGTCCACAAGCGGCCACGGTACATGGTAGGGTGAACGCCCCGGGTGAAGGGATATTGGCCGGGAAAGCCCAGGTCGCGTTCATAGTCGAAATCGGCGATGTCGGCCGGAGTGTAAAGACGTTCCACTGGCGCGCTTGAGGTGGTGACAAACTCTGCCTGCCGTTCACCGAAACGGTCCAGGGTCTTCTGGAGAGTGGTCTTCTCCCAGGCTTCCATTTCCTTGTTGATCTCAGCCAGTTTGTCCTGGTCGAACATTTTCAAGCCTCCTCATTGAGCAATGGATGCGTCGGGCTGATCAGCCCAGATATGATTTTACCATAGATTGGCTCAAAAGAGAAGCAAAAAGGGCGACTCAGGGCCGCCCTCGTTTTTAATAGATGGCATTGACAAAACCAAATCTCCCCGTACCTGACCCCGGACTTGGCGTAACCGGATGGTGGCCTTCAAAGCGCCAATTGCATTAATGGGCATAGTGGGGTATAATTTATGAAAGAGGAAGGCCAAGGCCGCCGATGACCGACTCCTCGGCGGGTTTTTGCTGACCTGTACCGCAACGGTGGTAGGTGAGTATGATCCGTATTGTTGCCAGATGCGTGACATTTGTTTTACTGATGAGCCTTTTGCTGCTGGGTTCAGTCATAGTCCATGCCGCTGACCCGCCAAAACTACCATCACCACAAATGGAGTTCGTGCCGGGCGAAATCATCGTCAAGTTCAAGGCCGGAGTCCGCCCCCAGTCCCTTGGCACAGATGATCAAGGGCGGCTGGCGACAGACCTGCCTTTCCTGAATGATCTCAGTGCACGTCATGGAGTTACCGACATGGACCTGATGGTGAAGGTGCTGCCGGCCGAACCTAGAGCTAGAGCCACTCTGGTGCAAAAGGGCTTGAATCGAATCTACAAGTTGAAAGTTGATGAGAAAGCTGATCTGGTCCAGGCCATAAGGGCCTTCAAAAGCAGTCCTTACGTGGAATACGCCGAGCCCAACTATATCGCTCACGTGTTCACAACCCCCAACGATCCCTACTTCTTGTCGGGTGACCAATGGGGTATGAACAGGATAGAGGCTCCCGCCGCCTGGAATATCACCACGGGAAGCGACAGTGTGACCATCGCCATCTTGGACAGTGGGGTTGACCTTTTTCACCCTGATCTAAGTGGCAAGCTGGTGAGCGGCTACGATTTCGCCAACGATGACAGCAACCCCCAGGACGACTATGGCCATGGCACTCACGTAGCTGGCATTGCCGCTGCCAGCACAAACAACGGCATTGGTGTGGCTGGCCTCTCCTGGGGCGCTAAGATCATGCCGGTCAAAGTGTTGGACAGCTATGGAGGTGGAGGGTACGAAGATGTAGCCAATGGGATCATCTACGCGGCCAACAACGGGGCCAATATCATCAACCTGAGTCTGGGAGGGTCTGCCTATTCTTGGACGCTAAAACAAGCGGTGAAATACGCCCACGACCTGGGATGCGTGATCGTGGCTGCCACAGGTAATAACAACTCTTCGGTCAGTTACCCAGCCAGGTATCCCGAGGTAAGCGCTGTAGCCGCCACCGATAGCTATGACCAAAGAACTTCGTTTTCCAATTACGGCCCGGAGGTTGATGTAGCCGCACCCGGCGTGAGCATCGGCAGCACCTATTGGCGGGAAGGCTCGACGTATGAGTGGCTGAACGGGACTTCGCAGGCCAGCCCTCATGTGGCCGGACTAGCGGCGCTGATCTGGTCGGTGAACTCCGATCTGAACAATACCCAGGTGGAGAGCATCATCAAGCAGACGGCCGACGACCTAGGCGCGGCTGGCCGAGATCCCTACTATGGCTTTGGCCGCATCAACGCCCGCAGGGCCCTGGAAGCCACGACTCCCTCGCTGGCCGTCTCACCTTCGATGGGCTTCCTGGCCGATCCGGCCACCGACCCACCTCCCAAGGCCTTGCGCATCGGTAACGGAGCCATGTACGGTACTCTGCAATGGAGCGCCGTCGAAAATCCGGATGTGACGTGGCTTTCCATCGGCCCTCCCACCTCAGGCAATGCCTCTCCCCCTTCGCCGGGAGAACTGGACGTCAGCGTTGATAAGGATGTGGCGGGCCAGGGTACCCACTCCGCCGCGATCCGCGTCACCAGCTCCGATCCACACATTCACAATAGCCCCCGGGATGTTAACGTGACTCTGGTCTACACCTCTTCTTTTGAAAGGACCTATTTGCCCCTGGTCACGAGGAACTACGGGAGCTGGATTGACATCAGTGCTGACAGTACCGTCCTTCCGTTAGGCGATGACGATGTACAAAAGATAGCCCTGCCCTTTGATTTCCGCTTCTACGGCACCACGTACAACGATCTTTGGGTCTCCTCCAACGGATTCGTCAGTTTCTTCGACAGCTACACACACTGGACCAACGACTGCCTGCCTGACACCCGTGCGCCCAATAACGCCATCTATGCCTTTTGGGATGATCTGCGACCCGCCGATGGCGGGGGTGGTGGAACCATATATGCCAAGCAAGTGGATAGCGAGACTTTCGTCGTGGAGTGGCATGAGGTCTTGCGCTACGGCCATTCAGATCACGAGACCTTTGAGATCATCCTCAAGAAGGACAACACTATCTTGCTTCAGTATCAATCGTTGTCCAGCACCTCATCGGCCACGGTGGGTGTCGAGAACCGCTATGGTACTGCTGCCCAACAGTACTGGTGCAACGGCAGCGGCAGCCCCCCTTGCAACGGATTGGTCATTGAATTCACCACGCCGTGATCTCCCATTACGGCGCAATAGTGCCGATTTCCACTGCCTCTTAGAAGCGAAGGATGTTATCCCTACGTCTCGTCAGAAACACGGTCCAGTTTGTTTTGATCGCCACTTTGTGGCTGGGCTTTCAGATGGCCTCTGCTGCCTGGCCTGGCGACGGACCAGAGCAAACAAGACCTCCAGCCAGCCCACCATCCGGTAGTGGCGAGTTTGTGCCTGGCGAAGTATTGGTCAAGTTCAAGAGCGATGCCCAGCCAGCCAGCGTGCGGGCGGCCCTCTCGGCCCAGAATGCGCGCGTTGTGGGCGGGGTGGCAGCTCTGGGCGTCCAGCGACTGAAGGTGTCTGAAGGGCAGGAACTGGCTATCATTGCTGCTCTGCGGCGCAACTCGCTGGTGGAGTACGCCGAGCCGAACTACATCCTCTACGCCATAGATACCAACCCCGACGATACCTACTTCAACCCTCCGTATTCCAGGCAATGGGGTCTGACGCAGATACAGGCCCCTGCGGCCTGGGACGTCACTACCGGCACGATGGCGATAACCATTGCCGTCGTGGACACCGGCGTGGCGCAGAGTCACGAGGACCTAGGCCCCAAAATCATCCCCGGCTATGATTTCTACTGGGAAGACTCTGATCCCGAAGATGACCACTACTACAATGGCCACAGCCACGGCACACACGTGGCCGGCATTGCGGCGGCGGAAACGAATAACAGCATGGGAGTTGCTGGCCTGTCGTGGGGAGCGCGAATCATGCCGGTGAAGGTGCTCGGCCCCGGCGGCAGTGGCTCGGTTGACAAGGTCGCCAACGGCATCACTTACGCCGCCGATAACGGCGCTCAGGTGATCAATCTGAGCCTGGGTGGCCCTGACCTGGCGAACAATGCGACGCTCAAAGGGGCGGTGAATTACGCTTATGGCCAGGGCTGTTTGCTAGTCGCCGCTGCCGGGAACGACGGCATCTCTGAACCGTTATACCCGGCGGCTTACGACCACGTTGTGGCCGTGGCAGCCACAAATGACAGTGATAACCGGGCCTGGTTCTCAAATTATGGCTCCTACGTTGACGTCGCCGCGCCCGGCGTAAACATCTATAGCACAGTCCGTGACATCTATGGGTCTTATGGGTATAAAGACGGCACCTCAATGGCTACTCCTTTCGTCTCTGGCCTGGCCGCGCTGATTTGGTCCGCTTGCCCTGGCTACACCAACGACCAGGTTGAAAGCCGTATCGAGACGACAGCCGTGGACCTGGGAGCGCCCGGCTGGGATCCGTACTACGGTCACGGGCGGATTGATGCCTGGCACGCCGTCGCACCCGGCCTTGGGGCCAGCCCGCAGAGTGTTACCTTTCTGGCCGACGATACCACGGACCCCATACCTTCGTCCCACACCGTGGAGGTGCTCAACACTGGCTGTGAGCCCATCACCTGGACGGTCGCCATCTCGCCTTCCACCGCGACTTGGTTAACCGCCATTCCCCTCTCTGGCACAGCAACCATAACCTCACCGGGCAGCATCTCCCTTTCAGCAAGCAAAAGTGGTCTGACGGGCCATGACACTTACAGTGCCCAGGTCGTTATCAGCACGACTCAAGCGTCCGTGTGGGGCAACCCCCAGACAGTGGACGTGAAACTCACCTACATGGCGGAACTCTACAAAATTATCCTGTTCCCCATCCTCAAGAACTACAGTTGGTAGATCCATGCCTGCCGATTTTCCCTCCAAAGTGGTGGCCGTCATGCTCAGCAGTTGGAGACTCATCGGCCAACTGTGGTACTACCTGGCCGTGGGCATCCTCCTGGCTGCCTGGCTGGATCAGGCCGTCCCCTCCTCCAGATTACAGCGGCTCCTCAGCGGAAAGAGGGCTAACGTCGCTCTGGCCGCCCTGGTGGGAGCCGCTTCTCCTCTCTGCACCTACGGCACGGTGCCCATCCTGGTCCAATTGCTCAGGCATGGGGTTTCACCTGCTCCTCTGCTTACCTTTCTGGTGGCCTCATCTCTGATGAATCCCCAACTGTTCGTCCTCATGCTGGGCGGCCTGGGCCTGGAGATGGCCCTGGCCCAACTCCTGAGCGTGGTCATCTTGAGCCTGGCCGTCGGCGCCATAGCCGGACGTTGGGACCCCCTGAGCCTGCTCAACCAGCGCACCCTTGTTGCCAACTCCGCCTCGAATGAATGTGACATTGCAGTAACAGACAGCACCTTCTCCTGGTCGAGATTACTTTCCCAGGTGGTGAGCCTGACCGAGTCGGTGGGCCTGTACTTTGTAGTAGGCATTATCATCGCGGCGACCATCGAGGTCTTCGTGCCATCAGCCTGGGTCGTCAGATCCCTGGGCAAAGAGCACTGGTATTCGGTGCTCGTTGCCGGTTCCCTGGGTGTGCCCTTCTACGCCTGCGGCGGTGGAGCCATTCCCTGGATCAAAGTCTTGCTGGATGAGGGCATGAGCCGGGGGGCGGCCCTGGCTTTCTTCCTGGCCGGGCCAGCCACCCGCGTCACCGCCCTGGCTGCTCTGGCCACGGTTTTGAGCCGACGGGCCCTGATCCTTTACGTGGCTTTCGTGCTGGTCGGAGCAGTAGGCTTGGGGTATCTCTTCAACCTCTTTTTGTAGGGCAATTTGGCAAATTGCCTTTGCGACAAGTTGGCAACTTTGTCCTACAACCTATTTGACAAAAGGGTGCGAGTGGTGTAGACTGTTTATGAAATGCATCGTTTGGATGCGAGGAAGGCAATCTTCAGGGATGAAAACGAAAGAATGTGAGGACTGAGCTGTGGAAGAGCAACTGCGAGAATTAAAGACTCGTCTGGGGGAGGCAGAAGACCTCAAAGCGGCGGCGAATGTCCTGGAATGGGACCAGATGACCTACATGCCCCCAGGAGGCACCGCCGCCCGAGCGGAGCAACTGGCTACCTTACGGAAGACGGCTCACGCGCTCTTCATCAGCGATGAGATCGGTCGCCTGCTCGAAGAGCTCAATGCAGAGGCAGCGGACCTCGACTACGACTCCGACGAGGCTAGCTTGGTGCGCGTTACGGCTCGCGACTACGAGAGAGAACGGAAAATCCCGGCCTGGCTCGTCGCCGAGATGGCCAGGGCGACCGCCTTGGCCCAGGAAGCCTGGGTTCAGGCCCGGGCCGAGTCCAACTACCCCCATTTTCAACCCCACCTCCAGAAAATCGTGGATCTCAACATTCAGATGGCTGAGGCACTGGGCTACAAAGACCGCCTCTACGATGCCCTGCTCGATCTGTTTGAACCGGAGATGAAGACAGCCCAGGTGGCCCGGATTTTCGACGAGTTGAAAGCGGAACTGGTGCCCCTGGTGAGAGCCACTGCCGAGAAGAAGGACTCCGTTGACGACGCCATTCTCTTCCGCGACTACGATGAGGAGAAACAGTGGGCCTTGGGTCTGGAGGTGCTGCGTCAGATGGGGTTCGACTTTGAGCGCGGCCGGCAGGACAAGTCGGTTCATCCCTTCACCACCTCATTTTCCACCAGCGACGTGCGGCTCACTACCCGTGTCTATCGCAACCAATTCAAAACTGCCCTCTTCGGCTCGATCCACGAGGGCGGGCACGCTCTGTATGAGCAGGGCCTCAGCCTCGCCCTGGAACGCACGCCTTTGCGTGACGGCGCCTCATTAGGAGTCCACGAATCACAGTCCCGCTTGTGGGAGAACTTGGTAGGACGCAGCCGGGGCTTCTGGACCTTCTATTTCCCTCGCCTCAAGGAGCTCTTTCCTGAACGACTCGATGGGGTGGACCTGGAAACGTTCTACAAAGCAATCAACAAAGTCGAGCCGAGCATGATCCGCGTCGAAGCCGACGAGGTGACTTATAACTTGCACATTTTCTTGCGCTTCGAGATCGAGAACGATATGCTGGAGGGGAAAGTCAAGCTGTCTGACCTGCCCGAGGCGTGGAACGCGAGAATGAAAGCTTATCTGGGCATCGTCCCGGCCAACGATGCCGAGGGCGTGTTGCAGGACGTGCACTGGTCCATGGGCACCATCGGATATTTTCCCACCTATGCCCTGGGCAACTTGCTGGCGGTGCAGTTCTACAATCAGGCCCTGGCCGAGATCCCGGAGATGCCCACCCAGATCGAGCGGGGCGAGTTTGCTCCACTCCGAACCTGGCTCAACGAGCGCATCCACATCCACGGCAAAAAGTTCACTCCAGCAGAGCTGGTCAAACGGGTGACTGGATCCGAACTGAGCGCCCGGCCCTTCGTGGCATACGTCAGGGCCAAGTACGGTGACATCTACGGGCTATAGACGTGAGACGGGATGCCATCCCGTCCTACTCACCACTCCTTGGACAGGGAGGGTGGCTATGATAAAGAGGCACCCAAGGCTCATACTATTGAGCATCATCCTGGCGCTTCTCTTTACCGTCAGCGCCCTCCAGGGCTGGGCTACCAGCCACGGAGAGGCCACCCAGGGCATCACCGAGGTGGCCGTCGTCAAGAGCGATAGCCCTACCGTATCGGGCGATGAGGTGGAGGCCATGGTGCGTCAGGCGGTGGCGCTGGCCGGTGGGCTGGAGGACGTCATCGAACCGGGCGACACAGTGGTCATCAAACCCAACCTGGTCTGGGATGCCCGTCCAGAGTTCGGCCAGGTGACCGACCCGTGCGTGACCCGCGCCGTGGTCAGGCTGGCCCAGGAGGCCGGGGCGGGCCAGGTGCTCATCGCCGAAGGATCAGCGGTCTATGTGTCTGGCGAGGACGATCGTTTCCCCACCAAAGCCGCCTTCCACGTCTCTGGTCACGACGGCAACCACGACATGGTGGACGATGTCACTGGCGTTCCCCTGATTGACCTCAACATCAGTGGCGACGACACCGACGCCAAAGACCCGGGTTACGTCACCTCGGTCACTCTGCCCAACGGGCTGATCCGCAACCAGTACTGGATCCCCAACCCCATTCTCAACGCCGACGTCCTCATCGGCGTGCCGGTGCTGAAGAACCATTCCCTCTCCGGGCTGACCCTGGCCTTGAAGAACATGATCGGCATCGCCCCCAACGACATCTACCACGCCCCCGGCAAACCGATCCTGAAATCCCAACTCTCACACAGCCCCGAAGACCTTCCCCGCCACATCGTGGACCTCAACCTGTGCCGCCCTATGGACCTTGTGGTGGTGGATGGCCTGCGGGGGATGACCGATGGCCCGACGGGGAATCACCTAGCCGACCCGCCCATGAGACTCGTCATGGCCGGCCGCGACCCCGTGGCCGTGGACACCGTGGGGGCTCTGGTCATCGGCTACGACCCGGCTTCCATCAGCTACCTGCCCCTGGCCCAACAGGCTGGTCTGGGCACGATGGACGTGAGCCACATCCGCGTCCTGGGCCGCCCGGTGGCCGAGGTGCGCCAGGACTTTCCCGTGCCCTACGGCAACCCTTCCGTTGAACGTGCCGATAGTGAACCACCAATGGTTCAGATCACCTACCCGGCGAAGGGCGAGACCGTGTCCGGCGTGGTGAACGTCCAGGCTGCAGCCAGCGACAACGTCGGAGTGGCCAGGATCGAGTTCTACCTGGACGACGCCTACCTGGGCTTGGCTGCCGAGGCCCCTTACCGACTGGCGCTGGACACCACCCAATACAGCGATGGTCCCCACACCCTGAAGGCCATCGCCTACGACCGGGCTTTGAACCAGACTGTGTACGAGCAGACCATCAACGTCACCGGCGGCCTGACCCCCACGCCGACGCCTCTGCCCGCTACCCTGGCCGTCTCCAGTATCACCATCCCCTCCTATCCTTATGAAGACTATTTGCAGGACGAATACAACAGCACCTACAACATGACCTTCAAGCGGCTGGATTGGGAGGCTGCTAAAGGCGTGCCCATAACGGTCACCGAGCGGACTTTCACTGCCCTGGTCATGGAAAACGAGTACCTGCGGCTGACCGTGCTGCCGGAACTGGGAGGGCGCATCTATCAGTGTATCTTCAAACCCACCGGCCACAACCAATTCTATCAGAACCCTGTCCTTAAACCGACCCGCTGGGGGCCGCCGGAGCAGGGCTGGTGGCTGGCCGCCGGGGGCATGGAATGGGGCCTGCCGGTGGAAGAGCACGGCTACGAGACAGCGATGCCCTGGATCTACACCACCGTCACTGCCAGCGACGGGGTGACGGTGACGGTCCAAGACAGCACCGCCGACGATCGCCTGCGGGCCAGCGTTGACATCTATCTGCCCAGCGGCAAGAGCTATTTCGCTGTCAGGCCTCACATCGAGAATCCGACGGGTTCCACCTTCAACTACAAATACTGGACCAATGCCATGCTGGCCCCTGGGGGCACCAACCAGCCGTCGGGCCAGCTAGAATTCATACTGCCGGTGGATCAGGTCACGGTGCACAGCCGCGACAAGCGCTGGGAGGAATTGCCAGACGAAGATGAGCCCATGGACTGGCCCGTTTACCACGGCTCTGACCTGAGTATCTACGGCCACTGGCTCCACTATCTGGGTTTCTTCGAACGGCCCGCCGCCCAGAAGGACTTTATGGGGGTCTACGAGCACAGCGTAGGCGAGGGCATGGTGCGGGTCTATCCCAGCGCGGTGGCCCAGGGGGCCAAGGCCTTCGGCTTCGGCTACGGCAGCGGGGCTCTGGCTCCAGAGCTGTGGACCGACGGCGATTCGTCTTACGTCGAGCTGCACGGCGGGGTGGCTCCCACCTTTGCCGATAGTGCCTTTCTGGGACCAGAAGAGAGCATCGGTTGGAGCGAGTTCTGGTATCCGGTGAAGGACATCGGCGGCTTTGTCTACGCCAACCGCGAGGCGGCGCTCAATCTGGAGGTGGAAGGCGGGCAGGTCACCATTGGTGTGGCCGCTACCGCCCCTTACAGCGCCAGTCAGGTCTACCTGCGCCGCCGCTCTGATGGTGTGCTGCTCTTCCATGAGGTCATCTCCTATTTGACCCCGGCCCAACCCTACCGCTCGGGACCTGTGGCCGTGGGCGGTTTGACCCTCGATGATCTCTCCCTGGTCTACGCCGATGCAGCCGGCGAGATCATCGCCGCTTACCAATACACGGAGCCGTCCCTTACCCCGACTCCCACCCGCACTCCTACACCGCCCACGGGCTGGATAGGCTGGGTGGAAAGCAACACTACCGATCCATCGGGTGGAGGTCTCATCGTGTTGCGGGTCTCGGTGGACGGGCGGGTGGGTTTACCGGTGACCATCCGCTCGTCAGGTGGGTGGAGCACCACCAACTGGACGGGCACCAAGACCGAGTACGGACCCTACTTCTGCGAGTTTGCCCCTCTCCCGTCGGACACCTTCACCGTCATCCCCGAAGGACTGGCGGTGAGCGTCCAGGTCCCGCTGTGGGGCCCTGGTGTGGCCGTGGTCCGGTTCGTCGAGCGGCCATCGGAGCCTACCCCGACTCCCTCAGCCAGCCCGACGGCCACCCCTACGCCTACTGGCGGGCCGACCGTTGAGCCTACCCCGAGCGCCACGCCTTCTCCGACACCGGAGACGGCCTGGATGGGCTGGGTGGAGAGCAACACCACCGATCCGTCGGGATGGGGCCCCGGTGTGCTGCGCGTCTCGGTGGACGGTTTGGTGGGCTTGCCGGTGACCATTTGCTCGTCAGGCGGGTGGAGTATCACTAACTGGACAGGCACCAAGACCGAGTACGGGCCCTACTTCTGCGAGTTCGCGCCTCTCCCTACGGAGACCTTTACCGTCATCCCCGAAGGATTGGGCGTGAGCGTCCAGGTCCCGCTGCGCGGTCCTGGCGTGGCCGTGGTCCGGTTTGCCCGGCGCCCGGTGTCCACGCCGACGCCAACAGCGACAGCCAGCCCCACTTCCACTCCCACCCCGACGTCCACCACCCCACCACAGCCTACTCCCTCACCGACGGCGATCACTACTCCTACCAACACGCCGACACCCATCTCCACTCCCACCCCCACGCCGACGGCCACCTCCACTGCCACCGGTACACCACCGCCTACCCTCCTACCAACGGCGACGTTCACCCCCACCAGCATGCCGACGGCCACGGCAATACCCACACCCACCCCGGAAGAGCGCTGGGTGGGCCGGGTGACCAGCAACACTACGTACCAAGGGGCAGGCGGCCCGGTTGTGTTGCGGGTTTCCGTGGACGGGGTGATCGGACTGCCGGTGACCGTCACGGCGGATGGCTGGAGCACCACCAACTGGACGGGCACCAAGACTGAGTACGGGCCCTACTTCTGCGAGTTCGCTCCCATGCCCGTGGGAACCCTGACCGTGATCCCCCAGGGTCTGGGCGTCACCGTACGGGTCTCGATGCGCGGGGCCGGCGTGGCCGTGGTCGAATTCTGGCGTGAGTAACACCCCGATCACTGTTCAGACCTCCAAGTTTTCAGAAACCTCGGAGGTCTCCGCTGTCTTGCCTCTCAAAACCCAGTGTGGTATAATCGAGATTGAAGCGTATGCAAAGAAGCTCAGGAGGTGTCCGATGAAAGTCTACGATTTCAAAGTCCTTCTCGAACCTGATGAAGAGACGGGAGGCTATGTGGTTTCTTGTCCCTCTCTGCCCGGCTGCTACACCCAGGGCGACACGATTGACGAAGCGTTGGAGAACATCGAGGAGGCCATCCTACTGTGTCTGGAGGATCTGCAGGCCCAGAATCAGCCTATCCCCGATACGTCCAAAACCTTGATTAGCAGCGTGGCGGTAGCCTTATGAGCCCCAAATTGCCGACGATTTGGAGGTCCAGATTATGAGCAGCGTCGTTTTCATACTCGGAGCAGGGGCCTCGAAGCAGGCCGGGGCGCCCTTGATGAACGATTTCTTGGATGTGGCGTACGACCTTTGGAGAGTGGGAAGGGTCTGGGACGCCAACGAAAGTTTTGAAGCTGTCTTCCGAGGAATCAGCGCACTTCAAGGCGTTCATTCAAAGGCGCAGCTCGACATTGAGAACGTCGAATCAGTTTTTACCGCCTTTGAAATGGCCAAGACCTTGAACAAGTTCGTGGATTATTCCCCGGAGGAAATTGACGCGCTCATCAGCGCGATGAAGACGGTCATTGTGAAGACAATCGAGCAAACACTAGTCTTTCCTTTCGTAGATGCTAAAGTCTGCCCTCCTAATCCGTACCCCTCGTTCGCCGATCTCATCAGATACCTCACACGCGAAGCACGACCGGAGCAGACCGTCGCCGTGCTTTCCTTCAATTACGACATGGCAACAGATTTCGCTTTTCGCTCGCAGGGGATTCCAATCGACTACGCATTGGGGGAGCAGCCACACGGTGTAAGTATCCCCTTACTGAAGCTGCACGGATCTCTTAACTGGGCACATTGCAAAGGTTGTAACGCCGTTGTGCCGTGGAAGGTGGGCTCCTATACTCACGAGTTTGGATTGTGTCCTTCGGTTAGGCTGAAGGACACAATCCTGTCAATTGGTTCGCGAATTAGTCACTTTGAACATTGCGGAGGTGGTGTAGCGCGGGAACCTGTCGTGGTTCCCCCCACATGGAGCAAAACGGAATATCACAGAGCCCTTTCATCAGTTTGGGCTCGATCAGCGAAAGAGCTTGGTGAAGCTGAAAATATCTTTGTAATTGGGTACTCGCTTCCCCGGTCAGACGCTTTTTTCAGATATCTTTATGCTTTGGGAGTGGTAGGCGAAGCAACGCTGAAACGGTTTTGGGTATTCAATCCAGATCGGACGGGCGAGGTAAAACGCCGGTTTGAGGAGCTTCTCGGACAGGGAGCGCGGCGTTGCTTTGTTTATTACGAAAAGACGTTCGAGCAGGCAATTCTTATTATCGGAGAACAGTTTATTCGTCAAGATCGTACATGAGCCCATTAGCCCCTTACAGGAAGAAGATCAAAAGGGACGACGAATCAACTGAACGAAATCCAGAGCCCATTCTTGATATGAAAAGAGCAACTCTGGTCTTGGCGCTGACCCTGCTGCCATTGCTGGCGAGATGTATCGAGCCAGAGCAGGTTGCCACAGACAGCCTCGCCCCCTACAAGCAATCCCTCCTCCCTGCTTTCCAGGGAGACATTGCCCTTCCGGGAGAGATCCCTCGCTACCGCATCTTCGTCAGCCTCGACGCCGACGCGCTCACCCTGACCGGCCGCCAACAGGTGTTCTACACCAACCGCGAGGGCGACAAGCTGGGCGAAATCTACTTCCGCCTCTACCCCAACCTGCCCCAATTCGGCGGCCAGATGCAGATTCACAGGGCAGCCGTTGGCAATCTGGATACGACCTTCACCTACGAGGCCGGGAACACCGCCCTCAAATTGCCTCTGACGCCCTCCCTCTTACCTGGGGAAGGGCTACGGATGGATCTGGATTTCACCGTCCAGGTCCCCCGCTCCGACGACGATGAGCCCCGCCTGTTTGGACTGAGCCAGGGCATCTTGAGCCTGCCCAACTTTTACCCGCTGCTGGCCGTCCACGAGCCCGCTGGCTGGCACCTGGACGTGGCCCCCGAGTTCAGCGACGCCGTCTTCAGCGAGGTGGCCCTTTACGAGGTGAGCGTCACCGCTCCGTTGGATGTGGTGGTCGTCACCTCCGGCTCGACCCTCGACGCGCAACCGAACCCCGACGGCACCCAAACAGTATACTGTGCAGGCGGCCCCATGCGCGACTTTAGCCTGGTGATGAGCCGCGAGTTCCAGGTCGCCAGCGCCACGGCCTACAGCACCACGGTCAACTCGTACTACCTGCCACCAGACAAATCGGGCGGCCAGGCGGTCCTCGGGCATGCCGCGGCAGCCCTGCGAGCCTACAGCGATGCTTTCGGCCCCTATCCCTTCGCCGAATTCGACGTGGTTGAAGCGCCGCTGGGCAACAGAGGCATGGAATACCCGGGCCTGATCCTGATCGGGACCGACCTCTACCGCACCCGGGCTGAGGGGCGGGAGTTCCTGGTGGTGCACGAGGTGGGCCATCAGTGGTGGTACAGCACGGTAGGGAGCGACGCGGTCAATCACCCCTGGCTGGACGAGGGCCTGACCGAATACTCGGTTTACGTCTACGACCAGATGATCCACAGCCAGGCTGCAGCCGACGAACTTTTAGAGGATCGCTGGCTGATTCCCTACCAGGTGGCCGTTAGCAAGGGTTTAGATGCTGCCGCCGATCAGTCCTCTTTGGCCTTTTCCGAGGAAAACTATGAGTACATCGTTTATGCCAAGGGGGCCCTCTTCTTCCACGCCCTCCACCAGGCGGTGGGTGATCAGGTCTATCTGGCCATCATGCGGGAGTATTTGCAGCAATACAGGTATGGCATCGCAACGCCAGCCGATTTCCTGCGCCTGGCCGAGGCAGTCTCGGGGCAGGACCTGGACCCAATCTACCAGGAATGGGTCCTGACGGTCAGATGGCATGGCCGATAGGTGCGACGCACTTGCCAAGTGCGTCGCACCTTGGCTGAATATGGAGATCACATGACGAACAAAAAACTTGCCACACATCGAGCATCACGTATCATCCTGTTTACGATCCTGCTCCTCCTGGTTGCCGGTTGCGGACCCAGCCCCACGCCGACGGTTATGCCCCCGCCGACGACGGAACCCACCCTCAACCCAACCCCGACCACTGCTCCCCAACCGACCTCGTCACCGCCGACAGCGGTTGCGTCCACTTCGATGGACAATTTGGACGACCTCACACTTTACGAGGCAGCCATGCTCCCGCAGTTCGCCAACGACATCGCCCAACTGGACGATCCCACCCAATATCATATTGACCTGGTCGTTGATGTGGAGACGCTGACCCTGACGGGCAGCCAGAGGGTGCTTTACACCAACAATGAGACGGACACGCTTGGTGAGATTTACTTCCGTCTGTTTCCCAATACCCCTGACTATGGAGGCTGGCTGAGCGTCGAACGCATCACTGTCAACGGGCAGCAACGCGGGGTGACTTATGAGCTCAGCGACACGGCCATGAAGGTACTTCTGGCGGAGCCTCTGGCTCCCGAGGCCCAACTGGAGATCGTCATTGACTTCTGGGTGGTCGTTCCCGAGGCCAATCAGCATGGGTATGGAGCTCTCAATTACGAGAACGGGATCATGTCCCTGGCTGGTTTCTATCCCCTGGTGCCTGTCTACGACGACGAGGGCTGGAACGTGGAGTTGGCCCCCGACTATGGCGACGCGGTCTACAGCGACGCCGCTCTCTACAATGTCCACCTTACCGTGCCACTGGACATGGTGGTTGCCACCTCCGGCTCGGTTGTCTCGGAAACTGACAACGACGATGGCACCCGGACTCTCCGCTGTGTCAGTGGCCCCATGCGGGACTTTAACGTGGTCATGAGTCGGGATTTCGTGGTGAAGAGCACCACCGTGGGCCAAACCACCGTCAATTCATTTTACCTGTCCATGGATGAAGCCGCTGGAGAGAGAGTGCTGCGATACGTCGGCGATGCTCTGCGCATCTACAACGAGCGCTTTGGCCTTTATCCCTTCACCGAATTCGATGTCATTGAAGCACCCATCACTGCGGCGGGCATCGAGTACCCGGGCTTGATCGTCATCGCCCAGCGGTTCTACCAGGAAGGACAGGAGGGCGGCTTCTTCGAGTTCGCCACTGCCCACGAGGTGGCCCACCAGTGGTGGTATAGTATGGTGGGCAGCGACCAGGTGGACGAACCCTGGTTGGATGAGGCCCTGACTAGTTACTCAACCCTCATTTATTTTGAGGACATTCACGGACAACAGGAGGCCCAGTCTATCTTGGCCCACTACTTCGAGGGCCCTTACCAGCAGATGGTTAAGGAAGGGCGCGACGCTGCGGTCGCTCAGCCAGTGGTTGCTTTCTCCGAAGAGGACTATGCTACCATCGTTTACGGTAAGGGACCCCTTTTCTTTCATGCTCTGCGCCAGGAGGTGGGCGACGAGACCTACTTTGCTATCATGAGGGAATACCTGCGCCAGCATAAATACAAAATCGCCACCCCCGAAAGTCTCATGGGGGTGGCGGAATCCGTTTCAGGGCGGGACCTTGATGCCATCTACAAGGAGTGGGTCCTGAGCACCAAAAGGCCGTGAGTGGGCTTGTTCAAATGCGTTTCCTGAAGGCCACGGCGATCACCGAGACCAGGCACAGTCCCACGGCCAACCCGGTGAAAACTGGATCGAGGCCGCGCAGGTCAATGAGGCGGCCTATCAGGGGAGTGACTACACCCGACGTTTCCTGGCCCAGGAGATAGTATACGCCCAGCACGGTGGCCCGCCGCCGGGGCGGGACCACATCGGCGATGAGGGATTCCATGGCCGGCATACGGGCGCTGATGCTCGTCCCGTAGGCGGCCAGCGAGAGCGGCAGCCAGAGGCTGGCTGGCGCTCGCGTCGCAGCAAAGAGCAGGGGGCCGGCCAGAGAGAGGGAGAGCAAGATGACCTGCTTGCGCCCCAGGCGGTCGGAGAGGGCACCGCCCAAAGGTGCCCCCACGACGCCCGCCCCGGCCACCAGGCCAACCGCGATTCCTGCGTACGCAGGGGTGATGCCGTGGTGGTCTACCAGGTAGAGGGACAGGTAGGAGTAGACGCTGGAGAAGACCATCTGCATAAATACGGAGGTCATGGCCAGAATACCGATGGCGCGGATGATCTGCTCCCAGGCGATGGTGGGATTCGGAGCGCCTGCGGGGCCACCTTTTGAGTTGGAGCTCTCCATTGATGGAGTGAGCCGGGCCTTCTCAGGGATCTGCCCAGCCTCGTGGGGTTTCCGGGTGGTGAGCCACAGCAGCGCGCTCATCACCAGGGCAGGGACAGCCAGCAAGAAGAAGGACAGGCGCCAGGTGCGAGCCCAGGTGGCGATGTACACGGCCATGGGTGGGGTGAGGAGAAAGCTGGCGCTGCCGCCGATGATGTGGGTGCCCAGGGAGCGCCCTCGCTGGTCCTGCGGGATGGACTGCGAAAGAAACGATGACGCCGGGGCGTGGTAGGTGGCGCCCAGCAGTCCCAGGGCAATGAAGCAGGGGATCATCTGCCAGTAGGCGTTGGTGAGGCCCACGGCTATGGCTGAGAGAGAGGTACCGATCAGGCCGAGCACGATGAGAGAGCGGCGGCTGAACCGGTCGGCCAGAAGGGCCATAGGGACCTGGCCAAAGCCATACGAAAGGCTGAAGGAAGAGACCAGCACTCCCGACTGAAGGTAGTTGAGCCCGAAATCCTGGCGCAGCAAGGGCAGCAGGGGCACCAGCACTCCGGTGGAGAGGTGGTGGCTGAAATGGGCCACGGTGAACAGAGGAATGATGTGTCTGGGTTTCACCTGGCCAGGGTCTCCATGAAAGCCTGAATCCTGGTCTTGATGGGACCTTCAGTGTAGGCTCGGGTGTCGCACATGTCGGCCTCAATGACCAGGCCGGGCACGCTGGTGCGCTCGGTCACGATGCGATGGATGTCGTACTGGCCCAGCGAGTAGGGTTTGCAACTGCGGTTGGAATGGAAGACGATGCCGTCCACCTCGAAGCGCCTCACCAGGTCAACCATGGTCTCTGCCCGTATCTGTAAGCTCTGGTTGATGCAGACCGCGGTGTAGGTGCGGGCCAGGCCCTCGATGGGCTCGCTCACGTCCAGGTCCACCGACCAGGCGTTGGTGTAGGTGTCCACTACGAAGCAGCCCCCAAAGTCAACGAAATAGGCGAAGAGGCGGAAGAGGCGGTACCATATCGCAATGTTGTCCCACAGCAGGCGATACTTCTCCTCCGGGATGGCTCCCACCCCTTTCGACACCCGTTCCTCTACCTCGGCCTTGAGTTTCTGATAGAAGGTCACCGCTTCCCCGGTGCCCCTCAAGACTACGATAGGAGCCATGTTGACGAAGAGGTCGGGGGCGTTCAGGGGAGAAGGTTTTGCTTTACATAATTCTCTGATCTCCCGCCACAGTTGGACCGCCTGTCGGGACAGGGTCAGGGTCTCCAGGAACTTTTTCTGCTTGAGTTTGCGGCCGGTGTGCTTCTGGAGCCAGGCGATGAGCTCCTCCAGTTGGGCGGCCACATATTGGACGGTGTGCGCTTCCAGTTCGGGATGGTGCATGAAGGGGGTGTCCAGCACGAAGAGGGGGACCTTGTAGTGCTGGGCCAGGGCCTCGTACCACTTCACGGTGGTGCTGCAGATGTTGTTGCAGGCCACCAGGAGGTCGGGCCTGGGCAGGCCACCCAGAGGGGCATCGGTTTGGCCCAGCACCGAGCCGATATGGCTGCGAGCGTAGGAACAAAGGTCCTGAGAATAGCCGTGCCCTTCGGCCTCTTGGCAGAGGGCAGTGGCCACCCTCCGTGCCCCGCACAGGGCTCCATAGTTCTCTGGATAGGCCGAGGCGATGCCCATGGCGGTGAGAATCTCCACCGGGGCTCCGCTGGTCACCCAGGCCACAGGTCTGAGCTTGCTGACGAGTTTGCTCTTGGCATAGTAGCGGGTCATCAGGCGGTTGAGGTCTTTGGCCGTGGCCAGTTTCTTGTACTTCTTGACCATTGGGGATTCCTCTCGCTGGTTCAGGTGCCAGGCACTTACATGGCTGCTTCGGCCTAAAGGTTGTCTTCCAAACGGTTTGTATCTATCTATGAACGATCAGTCGGAAGTGCCTGGCACCTTGGATGCTTCCCTCAGGCTTTGAGCATTTCCAGGAAGGCTTCCAGGCGGGTGCGCAGTTGCCCCACGGCTGGCGTGTGCTCGAGCTCCAGCAGCAGGTGGGGCACGCCAGCCGCGTCCAATGTCTCTTTGACGATAGCATAGTCGAAGGCGTGGGGGTCGCAGAATTTCTGCAAGGTGAAGACGAGCCCGTCGGCTTTCCTCTCCTCGATCAATTCCAGCAGGTGCTCGCCCCGCTGGAAGTGTAGGCTGTGTTTGGTGGGGCAAGGACAGCGTTTCAGGTGACGGTCGGCCAGGGCCTCAATAGGATCGCCTTCCTCGGCCTGGGCGACGGGCTGGTCGAAATAGCGGCTGCCGGTGCACAGGTCGTCGCTGACCACGTAGGCTCCCAGGTCGTCAATGATGTCCAGGACCGTCGGGTCATCGAGGACGGGGCCAACCAGAACGAGGCGGGGACCCTTTTGCCTGGGGGCTTTTTCGCTCAGAAGCTCCACCAGCTCAGCGGCCAGGGGGTTGAACTGTTCTTTGGGCATGACCATGCTGGCCTCAACGACAGCGTAGAAGCCGCGGGCGGTCAGGCGAGAGCGTTGGCTATCCAACTGGCTCAACAGTTGGCGCGTCTCGTTGTGCAGCCGGATACTGACCCTCAGAGAATCGTCGCTGATGGGCTGGCCACTGAACTCAGCCAGGTTCTGGCGGAAACGCTGTAGCTCAGCCATCAGGTAGGGTCGGGCGCTAGGCGAACTAAGGTTGAGGGGCTGGACCACGGTGGTCACGAACAGGTCGGGAAAGTTTTCTCGCCAGATGTCAGCCAGCACCTGGAGGGTATCGCAGGTGTGAGGGAAGACCAGGCCGGACAGAAAAGCCAGGTCGCCCCGCAGGGCCTGGTGGAGGGCGCTACGGCACAGGGCGCAGGTGAAACTTTGCAGGTGAGCTTCGGCCTGGGCAGGGAGTTCAGGGCCAGTGCGGATGCGCACGGGGGTAAAGCCAGCGGAGTGAACTATTTCCTCGGGCGTGTAGGTGCAAATGTAGCCCATGGCCTGGTGGCCACGCTCGGGCCAGGAGCGGTGAGGGGTTTCGCTGGCGGTGACGAAAATGTTGAGGATGGATTGCATATGAACGGTTCATCTCCTGCTTGTCAAACCGTTGCGCTGGACGATAATCCCATCTCCCAACGATCCATATATATAGGAAATCTTATACAAAGCTCTCTAACTCTATGTCGAGCTTCCTGGAGCGTCCTCTCATCACTCGGATGGGAAAGGACGGCATCAATGAGATCGGTGATCTCCTCCATTTCCACTTCACGGAATCCCCTGGTAGTCACGGCCGAGCTTCCCAGACGTACGCCGCTGGTCACACTAGGGCCAAGAGGATCAAAGGGAATTCTATTCATGTTCGTCACGATGCCAACGCTTTCCAGAAGCTCTTGAGCCTGCTTGCCTGTAATCTTCTTGGGTCTCAGGTCAACCAGCACAATGTGACTATCCGTTCCCCCAGAGACGATGCGGTAGCCGCGTTCCTGAAGCGCCTTGGCCAGTGCCCTGGCGTTAGCCACAACTTGTTTGGCGTAGTCGCGGAACTCCTGGGTCATGGCCAGACGGAAGGTCACGGCTTTCCCCGCCATGAGGTGCACGTGCATCGAGCCCTGGACCCCGGGGAAGACGGCGGCGTCAACTTTGTCAGCGAGTTTCTTCTTACAGAGGATGGTCCCACCACGGGAGCCACGAAATGTCTTATAAGTAGTGAAAGTGACAAAATCTGCGTAGGGGACCGGGGAGGGATACGCTTCGCCAGCTATAAGCCCGGCGAAATGGGCCACATCAGCCAGGAAATAGGCGCCAACCTCGTCTGCAATCTTGCGAAATTCGGCGAAATCAATGGCCCTGGGATAAGCGCTACCCCCGCAGACGATCATCTTAGGCTGTTCCCTGGAGGCAATGGCTGACACCTCGTCGTAGTCTATCAACTCTGAATCTGGATCCACGCCGTAAGCCGAAGCCTGGTAAACTCTCCCACTGAAGGAGGCCTGATGTCCATGGGATAGGTGGCCCCCAGTAGCCAGGTCCATCCCCAGGATGCGGTC
>JBGVTF010000258.1:0-2918 GCA_041862415.1 Anaerolineae bacterium
CGTTGAGACCGGTATCTCGGACTTGTCCCTCACCTCCTTTCCTCACTGCTGGCACGCTATCCTCCAAACGCCTTGGGCATGATGGTCACCTGATCCCCATGCGCCAGGGGCGTGTCCAGGCCCTGCAGAATATGAACGCTCCGGCCATTGACCAGGATCAGCAACCGATCCACAGCCTTGTCCTGAGCAAAGCTTGTCCTGAGCCCCGCCGAAGGGCCTGTCCTGAGCCCAGTCGAAGGGTCGAAGGACGGGTGAGCCGACAGATAGCTGCCTTCGGTACGCAGGGCCTCCATCAACGAACCGACGGTGTCTCCCCGGCTAAGACGCACGGTGCTCTCCGTGCGCCCGGCTGCCTGCTCACCGAGCCCGAACAGCCGCAGGTGAATCTCCATGTCCATCAGTAGGGCGGCTTTCCACAGCCGCCACCTCCTCTTAAATTGCCGGAGTAGCGAAACTTGGCTCCGGTGAGCTCAGCCGAACCGTTTCGCGCCCTGCCAGGGTCTGTCACGCTTCAGGCAGAGCTCGGCACACATCGGCCAGGTCCAACGTCTTCAACGTCTCGGGCCGGGGAATGCCCGTCGCCGGGTCCCATCCGTGGAGCGCATAGTACTCATCCAGGAACCGGTCCAGCATAGCCTCATCAGTGATCATCCCTTTGTTGGGGCCGTCGGGCACCGGCTCGTTCATCATCCGCCAGGGCAATACGTCGTCCTTGCGGCGGGCCCCCTCGCGGGCGTTGAAACACCGCTCCACAGTGACGATCCGCCGCCCACCCAACATCAACTCTTCTTCACTGAACTCGATACCCAGGGCATGGCCGAAGAGCTCAGCCATGTTCTCCGGGTTCACAGCGAAAGCAGCCGTAGAAGTGAAAACGCAGAAGCCCAGCGCCTCGCTGGCGGCGTAACAGTCTTCGTGCCAGCGCACGATGTCGGCCCGCTTCTCCAACAGGGTGGCGTCGGCGTACTTCTCGTCGCCGGTGATCTTGCGGATCACGTCTCGGGCCTCTTCGGTGAACCCGAACTCGGCGTAGGTCTCGGTCATCAGGTGATCGGGGCCACGGGGGTTAACGGCGAAGGCCAGGGCGTAGCTCTTGGCCGCCCGGGTGTCCACCGCCGACTGCTCCAGACCCTTGGCCTGGATGGCCCACTTCCACGAATCGCCGCCTACCTCCGCCGACGCCCGCTGGGTGCCCTCGGCCAGCAGGTCCCCCAGCAGTCCCTCGCGGAAGGCAATGCGCCGGATCAGTTCCAATTGAGCCTCGGCGTTGCCGAAGCGTAGTTCCAGGCCGTCGGCCTGTTCTGGCGAAATCACCCCTCTTTCGTAACACTCCATGGCCCAGGAGATGACGTGGCCAACCGAGATGGTGTCTAGACCATAGTTGTTGCACAGGTGATTGGCCATGAGCACGGCCTCGGTGTCGGTAAGGCCACACTCAGCCCCCAGGCTCATCATCGTCTCCAGTTCCGGCCCGGAGTCGTCCACGTCGCCCCAACGGTCGGAGTCGCTTTTGACGTAGCGATGGCAAGCCGTGGAGCAGGCGAAGCACGATTCCCGGCCAGTGAGATACCCCTCGTCAACCAGGTACTGGCCGCTCAGCCGCTCGGAGTTGGCAATAGTCACCTGGCTAAAGTTGTAGGCGGCCAGCATACCCATTTCATCCAGGCCAGGGATGGAGCCTGAAGTGCCCCAGTTGTACAGGCTCTCGGACCCTGCATCGGTTGCCAACTCACGCCGCATACGAGCTGCCAGCTCGAAATACGGCTTCGACCGGGCCACCCGCAGCGCCCCTCGCCCCCGCACGGCCACAGCCTTGAGGTTCTTGGAGCCCATCACCGCCCCAATGCCACCCCGCGAGGCAGAGTTGTAGCGAGAGACCATGATGCAGGAGAAAAGCACCTTGTTCTCCCCAGCAGGGCCGATGATCCCGGTCTGGATCTCGTCGTCACCCAATTCGGCCTTGATCAGGTCATCGGTCTCGCGGGTGCCCTTGCCCCACAAATGCCGGGCCTGGCGAATCTCCACTCGATCACCATCAATCCACAGGTACACAGGATGAGAAGCCCGGCCCGAAATGACCAGATAGTCATAGCCAGCATACTTCAGCTCGGCCCCCAGGTGACCGCCTACGCTCACTTTCAAGTACAACCCTGTGGCCGGGCTCTTGCAGGTCACCGAGGTGCGGCCCGAGGAGGGAGCACTGGTTCCAGAAAGGGTTCCTGGGCTCCAGATGATGACGTTCTCCGGGCCCAGAGGGTCAATGCCACCCGGGACCCTTTCGTACAGCATCTTGGCGGCCAGGCCCCGACCACCCAGGAGGCGGACCAGGTCCCGATGCGACACTTCCTCGGTACTGACCTGGCCTGTGGTCAGGTCCACCTTCAGGATACGCTGTGCTCCGATGTCTCGTATGTTCATAGCGTCGGTCTCCTTCGATGGTTTCGATACACTGGCTTCGGTACGCTGTGCTACTCAGCCCAAGTCGCTACTCAACCCAAGTATCCTGCTGTTCCGGCCATTCGACCCTTCGACTGGGTTTACCCTGAGCAAAGTCGAAGGGCTCAACAGGCGGCGATGGCCTCAGCCGTGGCGCGCCGCTTGCGCCTGACCGCAGTGGCCTCCGGCTCGAAACTGAGCGCACCATAGATGCAACTGGCCACACACGCTGGCTCGCCGCCACAGAGATCACACATGGTGGCTACGTCTTTGTCGTCATCCCAATCGGCCGCGCCAAAGGGGCAGGCTCTGATGCAGTCCCGGCAGCCAATGCACTCAGCCTCGTTGATCCGCACCACGGGCACGGCGCGGTCGCGGTACACCGCACCCGTGGGACATACCTCGATGCACGGTGCCTGAGCGCAATTGACGCACACGATGGGCACGTTAAAGCCGTGCAGCCGCACGATCCGGATGCGTGA
>JBGVTF010000259.1:0-3887 GCA_041862415.1 Anaerolineae bacterium
GTGCTGCGGGGACTCCTGGCCGATGGGCTGGTGGTGAAAGAAGGCATGAAGGTAGGCGACGTGGACCCCAGAGGGGTGCGCGAGCACTGCTTCACCATCTCTGACAAAGCGCGGGCCATTGGTGGAGGGGTGTTGGAGGCTATTCTATATTTGCTACGTGAGCGTGGGTAGCGGAAACGGTAATAGAGGGAGAGTTTAGGAGAGAACGGGGACTCTGCAATCTAGCCAGTAGAATCTCTTGAAGGGTGACCTTTCCGTCATTGCAGGTTCCCCATCTCGGAGCAAGAGACTGGCTTACTTCTGTGGTGTAGGTTCTCGTTGGGCTGTAAATACAGGATGACGTTCGCCGCGGGCCATCGCGTTCACCGTCTCCATCATGACTTCGGACATGAATAGGGCAAGATAGGCCACGCCTTGTCCCAGGATCCTGTTCTCGCTCTCTGCCTTAGCCTCGTGGATCAGTTTATCAATATCTTTGCCTTCCAGCCCTTTGGAGAATTCTTCCAAGCGGGTCATAACCACGACCTCCTTTCTTTAGGGTGGCGTAAAGCGACGTTTTCATATAGCGGCATTGAGCTGAGCCATACGCGCAAGCGCGAGCGAAGTGCGTGTGGGCTCCAGCGAGGTGTTAGCCGCTCCATCATGCTCCGAGCATAATTTCCAGAAGAAACACCTGGCGGCAACTTCTTGGTGGGCGGCGCTCTCCTCGCAATGTAACACTACTATGAATGCACCTCACTCAATCCGTGTTTGGCAGAGTACTATTCCTTATCTTGGCTTCGAGTTCGCCGATGGCTTTCTGCTCAATCTCTATCTGGTTTAGCAGACGCAAGGGGCATTCTCCAGCCCCATAAAGAGCCTCTTGCTCTTCCAGCCTACACAAGTTGGAGCGACGCTGGGCCAGTTGTCGATGTAGAGACTTTACTTCGTCAAGAGGCTGCTGATACTGTTTTAGAATGTTGTCAGCATATTCTACATCAAACTGGGGGCCAATTGGGTTGAATTTGCTATAGTAGGCAAATTGAAGCTTTGTGGTTCCATCGTGTAGCTGACGAGCCAAAATATAGCCCCGCTGCTCAGATGAGCCTCCTAAGGTCACCTCCCATCTGCCCATCTTCGTTGGATAGTCAGGCGGCGTGCGTTCCCCTTGTAGAAATATCCGCTTAGCGTTAAACTCAGGTTGTAATTGATGAATCTCATGCATCAAAGCTCGGATATCCTCAATCGTACCAGGCAAGACTTCTTCTCTGACAACTTCATATTCGTACATAATCCCTCATCACTCCCCGCCAACGAAGCGCTGTCTACTTTTCTAATCCCGATTCCAGGCATCTTTACCTTGCTTAATTCGATTTTGCCAAACCTTTGGTTCCATGGCTTTGCGCCGCTATATATCGGAAGCGAGATGAGCTGCCCGCTGATAAGCACACCATTGCAGGCAAGTAGCCCACGCAAGGCTACCCCCAATATACGAGAAATTTGCGCCACGGTCAACATTGCCTCCAGCGTCGGGTATCATACAAGAGTGTGGGTGACTTTGTCTCGGAGCGCTGCAGCATTCTCGATGATGATGGACGTGCCATCTACCTCAAGGGTAAGTCACTTTTTGCTCAACCATCGTCTCTTCCCAAATGTCAGTTTTCATGCGGCGAAGCCTGGTCCGCAATTTGTGGAGCATTATCATTTGAGTGAACCATCATCCTTCGGCAACATTATCTTTTGATTTGACACGTGTGGCGGCTGATCTCCCCACCACAGTTGCCATTTAGGTGCGTTATGAGAATCATTGGTGAAAATCTCTACCCATTGATTCTTGGGCACGCGAACAGGCTCATAGGTTCTTATGGCTTCATTAACCGCTTTCTCGACATGATGCTCCAGCTCGACCTTGATATTGGTCTTGGGACAGTTGATTTGGATGGCGTTCTCCCCCAAGGGCCCTATCGCAAATTGAATCTCTCTTGTAATGCCCTTGGGACCGTTCTTGTGTCCAATATGAATATCCAGGTAAATTGAGCTGTCTTGCAACTCTACTCTCTCGGGGGGAGTTGGAGATTCAAAGTATTGAGTGGTTCCATCTTCTAACCATGCCTCTCCCGGAATGAGCTGACGTATGTAAAAGCTGGAACCAGGATACGGCTCATTGTGAACAGGTGAGTCCACTGATGCCATTTTCTGGCGGGATAAATACCACCAACATCCAAGAAGGGCGACACACGCCAGCAAGAAAAGCCCATAACGCTTCATGTATTTCTCCAAGATTACCTGGATCACTCTTCGGATAGGTGTTGAAAAGTATGCCGTGGTTCCAGTTCTTTTTCGATTTTATTCCCCTGCTGAGTGTCCCTGCAGTGCCCTCCATACGCGCTCGGCGTTGGCCGGCAAGTCGTTGATCCACACCCCTAGCGCGTCATGAATGGCGTTGGTGATGGCTGGTGCGGTGGGCAGGGTGGGCGTCTCGCCCAGGCCGGTTGCGCCAAAGGGGCCGTTGGGGTCAGGCGCGCTCTCCACGGCGATGGACTCGAACTGGCGCGGCATGTCCAGCACGGTGGGGATGTGGTACTCGCTGAAGCGGCGCGTGCGGGGACGGCCATCCTGCTGGATGTAGTGCTCGGTGAGGGCGTAGCCCACGCCCATGTGCACCCCACCCGCCTGCTGGCCAAAGTACATCACCGGGTTGACCACTTTACCCGCATCGGCAGCGGTCCAGAAATGGAGGATGTCCGTCTCGCCGGTTTCGCTATCCACTTCTACCAGCGCGATTTGCGTGGCATAGCTGTAACTGATGTGTGGTTCAGCCTCGCCGGTCTGGGGAGCAAACGGTGTTGTGGCGCGCACACTGCGTCCCTGGAAAGTGTACTCCGCCTCGACGTGGGTCTCACCGCTTTCCGCACGCAAGACAGCCTCCCATTTCTCCTTCGCCGCCAGGCACGCCCGGTGCACGGCGTTGCCGGAGATGAACACGTGCCGCGAGGCAGAGCTGGAGCCGGCATCAGGCACATTGGCTGTATCCAGATAGGCCATCCGCACTCTGTGTAAGTCCACGCCCAGGGTGTCGGCAGCGATCTGGGCCAGCGCCGTCAGCACCCCCTGCCCCACCTCGATAGAGGCGATCTTGACCAGAGCCCGTGCGATCTCGCCGGATTCGGCCAGCGTCAGTTCCACATAGGCACTCGATTTATCGTCAAAGCCCAGGCTGTAGCCTACGTTTTTGTACGCCACCGCCACCCCGATTCCACGTCGTTTGTGAGGCGCAGATGGTGCCCCGAGTTCGGGCTTGATCCAGCGCTGACCTTCCTGTCGCCAGCCGGCAGCCAGCGCAGCCTGGCGCAACGTCTCCTTTGCCCCGGTCTCCTCGGTCATCACGTTCCCCATGACGGCGATGTCACCCGGCCCCAGCAGGTTCTTCATGCGTAGCTCCACTGGGTCCATGTTCAGCGCCTCGGCCAGTTTGTCCATCTGGGATTCATATCCCATTGGCGGCTGGGTAGCCCCAAAGCCGCGCATGGCCATCGTCACCGCGTTGTTGGTGTACACGGTGTAGGCGTCAATGCGAGCATTAGGCACCTTGTACGGTCCGACGGCGAAAGTGGCGGCGTTGGCCAGCACCGGGATGCTAGTGGAGGCATAGGCACCGGCATCGCTGATGAGCTCAACCTCGGCAGCGACGAGCCGGCCATCGCGGGTGGCCCCGGTGCGGTGGCGCAGGTAAAACGGATGACGCTTGCCAGTACGTTGGGTGACCTCCTCGCGGTCGAATATGATTTTCACCGGGCGGCGCAAGACAAAGGCACACAGCGCAGCCAGGTGCTGGATGTACATATCCTCCCGTCCGCCGAAGGCCCCTCCTACAGAGGGCACGATCTCACGCAGTTGATCCTCCGGCA
>JBGVTF010000260.1:0-41725 GCA_041862415.1 Anaerolineae bacterium
CCTGGCACCTGCAGTGATGTCAGTGCGGATACAAACTATAGCATGGGCGTCGCCCTGGGGCTCGTGAACGGCGACGGCAACCTGGATGCGGTCTTTGCGAATGCCGGCTTGGCGAATCAAGAGAACCGGGTCTGTTTGGGCAATGGGTCTGGCGGCTTTACCTGTAGTGATGTCAGCTCCGATACAAACAGCAGCATTGACGTCGCCCTGGGGTATGTGAACGGCGACGGCAACCTGGATGCGGTCTTTGCGAATCTCGGTCAAAGAAATCGCGTCTGTTTGGGCAATGGACTTGGCGGCTTCACCTGTAGTGACGTCAGCACGGATACAAACCAGAGCAGGGGCGTCGCCCCGGGGTATGTGAACGGCGACGGCAACCTGGATGCGGTCTTTGCGAATTCTATTCCAGTTGTTGGTCAACGGAATCGGGTCTGTTTGGGCAATGGGTCCGGCGGCTTCACCTGTAGTGACGTCAGTACGGATGCATACGAAAGTTTTGGAGTCGCCTTGGGGGACCTGGACCACGACGGCGACTTGGATGCGGTCTTTGCGAATTTTGGCGCCGCTACGTCCGGTGAACGAAATCGGGTCTGTTTGGGCAATGGGACCGGCGGCTTTACCTCTTGTAGCGATGTCAGCACGGATGCAAACGCCAGCCAGGGCGTCGCCCTGGGGTTGTTGGGCCTTGATGTCAGTACCGTCACCGTAGTCGGCGCTCCGGCTAATGGTGCCGCCGTCGTCAACGCCGATGGCACCATCACCTATACCCCCAATCCCGGCTTCAGCGGCGTTGATACCTTCACCTATTCGGTGGAAGGGTCCACGGCTACGGTCACCGTCAATGTCGCCCAGCCGCCAGGGCCAGCGCCAGGGGTGGTACCAGAAGCCAGCACGCTCTTACTCCTGGGCAGCGGCCTGGCTGGCCTGGGAGCCTACGCTCGGCTTCGGTGGCGGGGTAGTAAGAGAGAGTAGCAACGACAAGGTGCAGGCACTTGTGTGGAAGTGCCTGATACGATTACGCCTCTCGAAGTGTCTCTTGGAGGGCCGCTTCGGCAAAGTGGACAGGGACAGGCTGTCTTATGACCGATCAGCGTGAGCCATCCAAACGTCTCTCAAAGCACGAAATAGCCCTGACCGTGGCCGTCGTCGGCTTGACGGCCATCGTCTTTTTCCCCACGTTGCGCTGGCTCGTCGCCTCGTGGTCTAGCAACCCCTACTATTCACACGGGTTCCTGGTGCCTCTCCTTTCGGCTTACTTCGCTTGGCGCAAGCGAGATGCGCTCAAGCATCGGAAACCAAGCAACATCGGACTGGCGGTCCTGGCTCTGGGGCTGGGCGTGCACTTGCTCGCCTTTCCCTGGCAGGCTCACCTGGTCTCCGCCTCAGCCTTGGTCTTGGTCCTGACGGGGTTGCTCCTGTATTTCTACGGCCTGGAAACGATGCGCCCGATGCTGTTCCCGCTGGGCTTCTTGCTCTTGATGATTCCCTTGCCCTTCGTGGAGCGGCTGGCTCCATCCCTGGAGGCTTTCGTTGCCCGCTACGCTACCCTGATGATGCGAGCCCTGGGGACGCCCGTCGACAACCTTGGGTCCCAGGTTCGATTGGCCAATGGAGCCGTCATCATCGGCGCTCCCTGTAGTGGGCTGCGCTCCATCGTCAGCCTGTTCACCCTGGCCGTCCTCTTCGTCTACGTCGTCAGCGGCCCCCTGGTCGGCAAAATCGTGCTGGTGGTCGCCGCTCCGCCCATCGCCATGATCGCCAACCTGGTGCGGGTGGCTTCGCTGCTCCAGGTCGCTCACCTTTTCGGCCCCGAAGTCGGCATGGGCTACTACCACACCCTGGCCAGCCCCCTTTTGTTCCTCGTCGTCTTCATCCTCTTCCTCGTCCTTGGGAGAATACTGGGATGTTCAGAGCTTCGGCAAGATATCTAGTCGTCATCGTCCTGCTGCTCGTCGCGGCGATGGCCGCTCAGTTCCTCTCTCAGCCCAGGAGCCTACCCCAGCCTGACCCGTCCCCCTTGCCTCAACCTCAGAGTCTGCCCCAACCTGCTCCCACCCTCACGCCTTGGCCCACGAGAGAGCTCCCCCCTGTGTACGTCATTGACGTTGAAGGCTGGTACCAGATCACGCGCCACGAGCGGGCCGTGGTCAGCCCGTACAAATTCATTATCGGGGATGAGCTGACCGAGAACATTCCGCGCAGCATGGGCGTGTGGCAGGCCCAAGGCATGGACCTGTTCATTGACTCGGAGACCAGGAAGTGGTTTGACAATCCCGAGGCGGCTCTTATGCGGAACTATCAGGACGGGCAAGGGAACTCGGTTATCCTCGTCATTTTCGGCAGCAAGGACGAAAAGAGCTATCATCTCTTCGAGCACACTCCCGTCACCTGTGTCCCAGGCCAGGGTTGGAAGACCACCGAAGAGGGGCTGGAGCCCATCGCCATCGGCGATTCGGAAATCGAGGTGCGGCGGCTGGTGGCTAGAGAGGGAGATCAAAAGCAAATCGTGTTGTGGTGGTACATGTGGGACAACCTGGAGCGCTATCCCGAGGATGGCCTCTTTTCCGTTCGAGTGCACGTATACGTAGCCGACTCGGAAAGCGAGAGCCTGGAAGCGGGCAAGTCATTCGTTCGCCAACTCTTTCCAGAAGTCCTGTCGTGGCATAGGTTCTGATGCCGCCCTGCTGCCCTGGATCGCCAGATCCGGGGGTTTGGCGGTGGATCTGACGATCCCGCCGGAGCACAACGGCGCAGCAACACCGACAAGGAAGACTACCTGGAATCGGTGATTGGACAAATTTGGAATAAAGTTGTATAATTGGGCGCAGTTCATCGAAGTCTCGGATAGGGAACCCCCATTGAAGTTTCTTCTTGACAGTGTTGTCAAAACAGAGAATAGTTGCTCGAACGCAGCCCCGCTAGAGGCCGATCGTTGCGGGATAAGCGGCTTCGTGGGTTTGTTCTTCAGTTACAAGTTTGGGGCACCGGGAAAGGCGGCTCTTGGGCCGATCAGCCTTAGTCTAGGGTGTCCTTTTTTAGTCTGTGAAGGAGGGTAGAGGTGCGAGAGATTCGTTGTCAGGAGATAACTGAGACGGTGGCCCGGCTCTGCATCGAGGCCAACTACTATCTGGGCGATGACGTGCTCAAAGCCCTGCGCCAGGCCCGGGATGCCGAGGTCTCACCTGTCGGTCGCGAAGTGCTGGATCAGCTCCTGGAGAACGCCGATGTGGCCCGCGAAGAGGAAATGCCCCTCTGTCAGGACACGGGGCTGATGGTGGTCTTTTTGGAGGTGGGACAGGATGCTCACATCGTGGGCGGTGATCTCTACGAGGCTATCCATGAGGGCGTGAGACAAGGGTATGAGGAAGGCTATCTTCGTAAATCCGTGGTGGACATGCCCTATTCAGCACGCATCAACACCAGGGACAACACCCCGGCTGTGATCCATACCCAGATCGTCTCTGGCGACACGCTCAGGATCACCGTGGTTCCCAAAGGCGGCGGCAGCGAGAACATGAGCGCTCTGGCCATGCTCAAGCCAGCCGATGGGCGTCAGGGCGTGGTGGACTTTGTAGTGGAGACCGTCAAGAAAGCCGGAGCCAACCCCTGCCCCCCGACTATCGTCGGAGTTGGGGTGGGGGGCACGGTGGAAAAGACGATGTGGCTGGCCAAACACTCGCTTCTCAGAGAAGTGGGCCAGCCCAGCCCCGACCCGGAAGTGGCTAAACTGGAACGGGACATCCTGGAACGAGTGAACAGGTTGGGTATCGGCCCTCAGGGCCTGGGTGGCAGTACGACTTCCCTGGCTGTTCACGTGGAGACCCATCCTTGCCACATCGCCAGCCTGCCCGTGGCGGTCAATATCCAGTGTCACAGCGCTCGACACAAGGAAGCAGTTTTGTAGAGGGCTTGCGAAGGAGAGTGCAATGAAAATCACCACACCTCTTACCGATGATGTCGTTGAACAACTGCACGCCGGCGATGGAGTGACCATCACCGGCACCATCTACGTGGGGCGGGATGCTGCCCACAAGCGTATGATCGAGGCTTTGGACAAGGGTGAATCTTTGCCCTTCGACCCACAGGGGCAGATCATCTACTACATGGGGCCCTCCCCGGCCAAGCCGGGCAAGCCCATTGGTTCGGCTGGCCCCACCACCAGCTATCGCATGGACCCTTACGCGCCGCGCCTGATGGAAGTGGGGCTCAAGGGCATGATCGGCAAGGGCAACCGCTCCATGCCCGTGCGAGAGGCCATGCAGAAGCACAAGGCCGTCTACTTTGCGGCCATCGGTGGGGCAGCGGCTCTCATCGCCAAAAGCATCAAGGAGGCTGAGGTCATCGCCTACGATGATCTGGGGGCCGAGGCCCTGCGCCGGTTGAGGGTGGAGGATTTTCCGGCCATCGTGGTCAACGACATCTACGGCGGCGATGCCTACGAGGAGGGCAGGACCAAGTATCAGAAGTAAGGACTTTCAGGGGAAGAGGGCTTTGCAGTTTGTTTGTGGGCGGGACTTGATATGGTGCACTGTGATGCATTCCTGGCGCAATCTGCTTCGGACATTGGGCGAGGTTATCTACGGCATGTCAATGCACGACATGGTCCGTTTTAGCCAGCGGGAGAAAGCCGCCCTGGAGCACCTCTTCATCCTGGTCAGTTTTGGCGATCTACTGGGTGTGCCCATTTTACCGCCCTATTATACCCTGCGCCTGCTGCCTTACGTTGTGCCGCAGATCAACTCCTGGCGGCGGCGCATGTTGCGGGAGAAGGACTTGACCGATTTGATCGGGTAGTAGATAGGCCTGTCGCATTGAGAGGGAACATGAGGGTTAGAATATCAGCAGAGACATTGAGGAACGAACTCGTTAGTAGAATCGAGGAAATCAGCGGTGAGGACCTGCTGAAATGCTACCAGTGTGGCAAGTGTGCCGCTGGATGCCCGGCGGCCTTTGCCATGGACATGCTGCCCAGCCAGGTGATCCGCTTTGCTCAGTTGGGCCTGGTAGAGGAGGTGCTGGATTCAGAGACACCCTGGTTCTGCGCCGCCTGCCAGACCTGCTACGCCCGCTGCCCCAAAGGGGTAGACCTCTCGCGTATCATGGAAGCCATACGGGAGATCGTGCTTCAGGAGAGGGGCGACTACATTGACCTCAGCACCCTGTCGCCGGACGACTTGGCCGAGTTCCCTCAGCAAGCTTTCATCGCTGGCTTCCGCAAGTATACCGCATAACACGCAACATACAATCATCACGCATCACTTTTGGAGAAATGTCCCTGATGAAGATCTCCTACTTCCCTGGTTGCACTTTGAACACCACAGCCAAAGGTTTCGACAATTCGTTGCGGGCCTCGGCCCAGGTTCTGGGACTCGAATTGGCGGAGCTGCCCGAGTGGAACTGCTGCGGGGCGACCTTTCCCCTTCTGGCCGATAACGTCCTCGACCTGGCCGGCCCGGCTCGCGTGCTGGTTGCCGCGCGAGAGGCGGGTGAGCGACTGGCCGTGGCCTGTACCACCTGCTACAATGTCCTCAGGCGCACCAATCTGGCCATCAGCGCCGATGACGACAAACGGGAGAAGCTCAACTTTTTCATCGAGGCCGAATACGCAGGAGATTTGCAGGTCCTCGATGTGTTGCAGCTTTTGCGGGACGAGGTCGGATTTGACGAGATCGCGCAGATGGTCAAGAAGGCGCTGACGGACTTGAAAGCGGCGGCGTACTACGGCTGTATGGTGCTCAGGCCTGCAGCCGAGGTTGCCTACGATGACCCGGAGAACCCGCGTGCCCTGGACGAGTTGTTGATTGCTTTGGGAGCAGAGACGGTAGATTATCCCCACAAGGGCGAGTGTTGCGGGGCCTATCTGGCCGTCAAATCGGTTGAAGCCACAGCCGAGATGACCTATTCCATCTTGTCCTCGGCGCAGAAGAACGGTGCCCAGTTGATGGTCACTAACTGCCCCCTTTGCCAGTTCAACCTGGACAAGCAGCAGGTAGAGATGGGACGGCGGCACGCTGGCTATGAGCCTATCCCTGTTTTCTACTTCGCCCAACTTTTGGGCGTGGCTCTGGGTCTGGAGACAGACGACTTTGGCTGGGAGAAGCATTACATTGATCCGCAGCCCATCCTGGCGCTGGTTCGCTCTTGAGTGTGATTTGAGGATTTGCCTGGTATGCTTGACAAGGAACCGATCAATAGGGTTCTGATCATTGGAGCTGGCATCGCTGGCATGCAGGCGGCGCTGGATATCGCCAATTCGGGCTACGAGGTAGTTTTGGTGGATAAGCTGCCTTCTATTGGCGGGCGCATGGCTCAGCTCTCGGAGACCTTCCCCACCCTGGACTGTGCCCAGTGTATCCTGACCCCTCGCACGGTAGAGGTGGGACACCACGAGAACATCCAGTTGGTGACCTATTCAGAGCTAGAAGATGTTACGGGCGAGATGGGTGATTTCCAGGTGCGCATCCGCCGCTATCCGGCTTACGTGGATTGGGACGTGTGCACCGGCTGTGGCCTCTGCCAGGAGAAATGCCCCAAGCGCGTGGTCTCTGACTTTGAGCGCGAAATGGGCAGGCGGAAGGCTATCTACACTCTCTCACCCCAGGCCGTGCCGAATAAGCCAGTCCTCGACCGTGATAACTGTATCTACTTTGAGCGCGGTAAGTGCCGCGCCTGTGAAAAGTTTTGTCCGGTAGGGGCTATTGACTTTGAGCAGGAAGAGACCATCATCGAGGAACGGGTGGGGTGTATCATCGTGGCCACAGGCTACCAGCTCTACCCGATGGGCGAGTTGGGCGAATACGGGCATGGAAGAGTCCCTGACGTGATAGATGGTTTGGCCTTTGAACGGCTGTTGAGCGCCTCGGGGCCCACCGTCGGCAAGGTCCTGCGTCCCTCCGATGGCAAGGAGCCCAGGGAAGTGGTCTTTGTCCAATGCGCGGGCTCCCGCGACCCGGAGCTGGGGATGCCTTACTGTTCCAAGATATGCTGCATGTACACGGCCAAACACGCCATGCTCTACAAGCACCGCGTCCACGATGGTCAGGCCTACATTTTCTATATTGACATCCGCTCGGCGGGCAAGCATTACGAAGAGTTTGTGCAGCGGGCCATGGAGGAGGATCGGGTCCTCTTCTTGCGGGGCAAGGTCTCCAAGATATTTCGGGAGGGTGACAAGGTGGTGGTCTGGGGCGTTGACACCCTGAGCGACAGGCAGGTGGAGGTAGCGGCTGATTTGGTGGTCCTGGCCACGGCCATGGTACCCAGCGAGGGGGCCAGGGAACTGGCTGAGATGTTGGGCCTCGAGACCGACGGGTTCGGCTTCTTCACCGAGGTCGAAGGCAACATGCAGCCGGTGGAGACCTCGCGCCCTGGCATCTTCCTGGCTGGGGCGGGCATCGGCCCCAAGGACATCCCCGAGACCGTGGCCCAGGCCTCAGGTGCGGCGGCCAAGGTGCTCTCACTGTTTGCTCGGTGGAGTGGTGTGGCCGAGGAGATGGTAGCTATGGTCGAGCCCGAGGACATTCTGGCCTGACTGACCTGGCTCCGTCAACCGACATGGATATTGGCGGGATTCTTGAAGACCACTTGATTGAAAAGATCGAGGATGTAGCCGGTGGCAAAAGGGAGGTGAGCTACATTGAGTAATCGCGCAAGTAAAATCCTGTGGGTGATAGCACTGATCTTCATGCTCGCCAGCGTCGTCTATGATTACAGCCAGTATCAGCGGATAACTCCCCTGGGGCTAGTATTCCTGTTGACCATCGCCATTTACGTTTCCGGTACGATAGCGGGCATACGCCTAATCGTAGAACCTCAACCTCACCTTAGAGTGCGGCTTTTCTTGATTGGCGTGGTAGTGGGCATCGTTTGTGCCGTGGTTATGCTCCTCAACATGCAAAGCCAATCATAGAGTGGTTGACCACATCAGTTTTTCAACCATCATCGGCTGGCTCATAACAGGGCTCGACAATGGTCGAAGAATTTATGGGCCGAAGTACTGGAGACGAGGATCTGTCTGAATGAGAAGAATCGGCGTTTTCATCTGTCACTGTGGTATCAACATCGCCGGCACAGTAGATGTCGAGCAAGTGGCGGAGGAGATACGCAAATATCCAGGCGTGGCTTACGCCGTTGATTATAAATACGTGTGTTCCGACCCAGGTCAGAGCATCATCAAAGAGGCCATCCGCGAGCACAATCTGGATGGGGTGGTGGTAGCGGCCTGCTCGCCCTCCATGCACGAGGTCACCTTCCGCAAGACGACGGCCTCAGAGGGCCTCAACCCCTACCAATGTGAGATCGCCAACATTCGGGAGCAGTGCTCGTGGGTGCATCAGCAAGCACAGGCCGAGGCCACGGCCAAGGCTGTCGAAATCATCAAGACCATCGTCGAGAAGGTGCGCTACGATGAGTCGCTGGTGCCTCTCACTTTGCCTCTGATCAAACGGGCCATGGTCATCGGTGGAGGCATCGCTGGCTTGCAGGCGGCCCTGGACATCGCCGACGCTGGCTATCCCGTGATCCTGGTCGAAAAAGAAGCCAGACTGGGCGGCCACGTAGCTCAGCTTTCAGGTACCTATCCGAACTTGAACGCCGCTTCGGATATGCTGGCCTCGATGATTGAGAGAGTCGAGAAGCACCCCCGCATCCAGGTTCTGACCGAAGCCGAGGTGCAGGAGACCGGCGGTTACGTGGGCAATTTCACGGTCAAGGTGGGGCAACGAGGGGAGAATTTGCCCCACCAGAGTAGCAGAACTTGTTCTGCGCCAGAGCGCGAAACAAGTTTCGCTACTCCAGAAGAAAATTCCTATGCCGACTCACCGACTTCTTTTGATGTGGGGGCTATCGTTGTGTCTACGGGCTACGAGCTCTACCCTAAGGAGAGACTGGGTGAATACGGTGGCGGCAAATATCTCAATGTCATAGACGGGCTCCAGTTCGAGCGGATGCTGGCCCCCGACGGCCCGACCGGGGGCGAGATCCGCCGGCCGTCAGACGGCAGGGTGCCCCAGGAAGTCGTCTTCGTGCAATGTGCTGGTTCCCGTGACCCGGAACTGCATAAGCCTTACTGCTCCAAGGTCTGCTGCATGTACGTGGCCAAGCAGGCCACCATGTACAAGCAACAGGTGCCTCGGGGCCAGACCTACGTTTTCTACATTGACATCCGCTCTCAGGGCAAAGGCTACGAGGAGTTTGTGCAGAGGGCCATGGAGGACTATGACGTCCTCTACCTGCGGGGCAAGGTGTCTAAGGTCTTTGAAGAAGACAGCAGAGTGGTGGTCTGGGGCGTGGATACCCTCACTGGCACGCCGCTGGAGGTAGAGGCTGACCTGGTGGTGCTGGCCACGGCCACCGTGCCCAGCGCCGGGGCAAAAGACCTGGGCCAGCGCCTGCGCATCTCTGTTGACGAGGACGGCTTCTTCAGCGAGGCTCACCCCAAATTGCGGCCGGTGGAGAGTCTGACAGCGGGCATCTTCCTGGCCGGTGCTGGCCAATTTCCCAAAGACATCCCCGAGACTATCGCTCAGGCCAGTGGAGCAGCGGCCAAGGTGCTGCAACTCTTCTCCCAGCGGGAGATGGTGCAGGAGCCAACCATTGCTTACGTCAACGAAGAGGTCTGCTCCGGGTGTGGCCTCTGCGTGGCTGCCTGTCCTTACGAGGCCCGGACCATGCACCCGTGGCGACCCATCGCTGTGGTCAACCAGGCCCTCTGCCAGGGTTGTAGCGCCTGCGTGGCTGTCTGCCCTAACAAGGCCTGCAGCGTGCATAATTTCGACACGGCTCAGGTGTTGGCCATGATGGATGCGTTGTTGTAGAAGGATGAGTATTTCTTAGGGAAGGAGAGAGCAAAATGCTAGTAGGCGAAAGGATGACCAGGGACCTTATCTTCATTCGTGATGACACTCCACTTGACGAGGCCATGAAGATCATGCGGGACAACAAGGTTCGTCGCCTGCCCGTCCTCAACGATAAAGGTGCGCTGATAGGCATCGTTTCGGAGAGGGACCTGTTGTATGCCTCTCCCTCGCCAGCCACGTCTCTGAGCATTTACGAGCTCCATTACCTGATGTCCAGGATAGCGGTGGCCGAAGTGATGACCACAGAGGTCATCACCGTTACCGAAGGCACCCCCTTGGAAGAAGCGGCCCTCATCATGGCCGACAACAAAATCGGCGGCCTGCCTGTGGTGAGCAAGGGGGACGTGGTGGGCATCATCACCGAGACCGATCTGTTCAGAATCTTCTTGGAGTTGTTGGCAGCTCGGGAGATAGGAGTGCGCCTGACCATGTTGGTCCCCGACGAGAAAGGGGTGTTGGCCAAGGTTACCGGCGAGATAGCCGAACTGGGGGGCAACATCGTTAGCCTGGGCACTTTCTTGGGAGAGGATCCTACCAATGCCCTGCTGACTATCAAAGTCCAGGACGTGGAAGAAGAGGAACTCGTCAAAGCCTTGGGACCTTTGGCTATCGAAATGGTGGACGTTCGAATGTATGAGGAGTATCGGTGAAAGACGAACAGTGATCGCTCCGAGGAGGTTGAGAGTATGGCCGAAGAACTAATTCCTATCTATATCATGGGTAAGAAGTACATGGTTCCCCCTAGCCTGACGATCATGAAGGCTATGGAATATGCAGGCTATCAGTTGATCCGCGGGGTGGGTTGCCGGGGCGGTTTCTGCGGTGCTTGCGCCACCGTCTACCGCTTGCCGGGTGACTATCGTCTGCAGATTGGCCTAGCCTGCCAGATGGTGGTCGAGCCGGGTATGTATCTGGCGCAGATTCCTTTTTATCCGGGGCACCGTGCCGACTATTACCTGGAGGAACTGGACCCGACTTTTCAAACCGTGGTCAAAACCTATCCCGAGTTGCTGCGCTGTCTGAGTTGTGGTACCTGTACGAAGGTGTGCCCGCAAGACATTGATGTGAAGCAGTATATGGCCGATGCCATGCGGGGGGACATCGCTGCTGTGGCTGATCGTTCCTTCGATTGTATCATGTGTGGGTTGTGTGTCTCCCGCTGTCCGGCCGAGGAAGTGCAGCCCAACATCGCTATCCTATGTCGCCGTCTCTATGGCAAGTACCTGGCTCCCAAAGCTGAACATCTGGCGGAGCGGGTGGCTGAGATCGAGGCTGGCGGGTTCGACGACGATCTGAAGAAGATGAAAAACCTCAGCGAAGAGGAACTGCGAAAGACGTACAACGAGCGAGATATCGAGCCGGAGTAAGAGCCTATCCGAAAAGTCAGCAGAGGCGGCTCCCACGCCTGTCCTGAGCGCAGCCGAAGGGCCGCTGGATTGCCGGGCATGGGAGCCCGGCCCGCCATCTTTCGGATAGGTACCCAAGCCGGAGGAGAAACCATGAGTTATACTTCAGAAATGCGTGAATCCATTAAGAAAGTAGAGGCCACCCGGCCAGCTCGCCTGCACGAGACCTTTCCCATGATGTCGCCCCAGGAGAAGCAGGCCATTTTGGAAAAGTTCCACCCTGACTACAAGGCGGAGGGTATGCGTGAAATCCGGGTGGGGGTCAGCAAAGGGCACCGTATGCCTTTGGAGTTGGCCGATGTTATGGAAGGAGCCAGCCACCTGACTTCCGACATGCTCGACCTGGAGCGAGTTGACTACGACACCGATGTGTTGATCATTGGTGGGGGCGGAGCGGGTTCCTCGGCGGCGCTGCTGGCCCGCGAAAATGGGGCCAAGGTCATCATAGCCAACAAGCTGCGCCACGGCGATGCCAACACCATGATGGCCCAGGGCGGTATCCAGGCCGCCGACAAACCCAGCGATTCGCCGGCCATTCATTACCTGGACGTTATGGGTGGCGGCCACTTCACCAACTACCCTGATCTGGTGGAGGCCCTGGTCAAAGATGCGCCGTTGGTCATCAAATGGCTGCAAGACCTGGGTTGCATGTTCGACAAAGAGCCCGACGGTACGATGAAGACCATCCACGGTGGGGGCACGTCACGCAAGCGGATGCACTCGGCGCGAGACTACTCCGGGGCCGAGATCATGCGCACGTTGCGTGATGAGGTGCGCAGCTACCCGGAGGACATCACGATCCTGGAGTTCGCGCCCGCTATCGAACTGATCATGGATGATAAGGGGCAGGTGGCTGGGGCGGTCTTGCTGAACATGGAGACGGGCGAGCACCTGGTGGTGCGGGCCAAGTGCACCATTCTGGCCACTGGCGGCAGTGGGCGCTTGCACTATCAGGGTTTTGCCACAACCAACCACTACGGTGCCACTGGTGATGGGCTGGTGCTGGCCTATCGGGTGGGAGGCAAGCTGGCCTTTCTGGATACCATGCAGTATCACCCCACCGGCGCTGCCTACCCGGAGCAGATTGTGGGGTTGCTGGTGACGGAGAAGGTGCGTGGGTTGGGAGCCCAGGTCTGTAACATAGATGGCAACCAATTCGTCTACCCACGTGAGACCCGCGACGTGGAGGCCTCGGCTTTCATCCGCGAGTGCAGCGAGCGGGGCAAAGGAGTAACGACACCCTCGGGCATGATGGGCGTCTGGCTCGATTCGCCCATGATTGACATCCTCCATGGCCCCGGCACTATTGAGAAAGCGTTGCCCGCCATGGTCCGCCAATTTGGCCGCTTCGATATTGACATAACTAAAGAGCCGATGCTGGTCTATCCTACCCTGCACTACCAGAACGGTGGCATATCTCTCAGGCCTGACGGTTCGACCGATATCCCCAATCTCTTTGCTGCCGGGGAGATTTCGGGGGGCGTGCATGGCCGTAATCGCTTGATGGGCAATTCCCTTTTGGAGATCACGGTCTTTGGCCGCCGGGCGGGCAAAGCGGCGGCGCTACGTGCTAAAGAGGTCAAATTAGGAAAGCTGACTTTGAGTCATGTGGACAAGTGGCAGCAGGAATTAGGGGAGATAGGGACAGAGAACCCTATTCAATCACCGATCCTGTTGCCGGACTATACGCGCAAACTGCGTTAGGTAGGATGGATAGTCGGGTTCGTTCTTTAGCTCCGGCAAAGGGAGTTGTTAAGGGGTAGCAAAGGAGCCGCCCTGGGAAAAAGTGGGCGGCCCTTTGGTTGACAAAACGAGCGGGTGTGGCGGTGTACAGTGGTAAAGCCAACTATCGGCGCTGTCTGGTCACTTTCCGGTGTCGCCACTTCACCTCCCAGACCCGCAGGGCGGCCTCCAACTGGACTGACATTGACATTTTGGACTTGCCGATGCGTCGGTCCTCGAAATAAATGGGAATCTCGTGCACTCGATAGCCTAGCTTCTCGCAAACATACGCCATCTCTACCTGGAAGACATAGCCGCTGGATTGGATGCGGCTGAGATCAATACCCTCCAAAGCCTCACGTCGCCAGCATTTGAAACCGGCCGTCGCATCACGCACTTTGACCCCGAGGATGAGCCGGGTGTAGATGCTGTTGGCCCACCAGCTCAGCAGGTACCGTCCGAAACCCCAGCGCTCATCGAGCCTGCCCCCCGCCACATAACGTGAGCCTATCACCACATCATAGTCTACAATCTTCTCCAGAAATTGGGGGACATAGGATGGCGAGTGAGAGAAATCGGCGTCCATCTGGATGATATAGTCGGCTCCGTGGGCTAAAGCGTACCGAAATCCAGTAATGTAGGCTGTTCCCAACCCCATTTGCTTCTCTCGATGAATGACGTGCATACAATCGGGGTATCGTCCCGCTAGCTCATCGGCCACTTCCCCTGTCCCGTCGGGAGAATTGTCGTCAATGATGAGTATCTGCAGGCCGTCAATGCCGAGGGAGAGCAACTCTCCCACTATGTTGGGCAGGTTTTCGGCCTCATTATAGGTTGGTATTACTATCATGGTTATCATGGAGATCTCTTTTTCCCTCCAAAGAAGTATCAGTCCTTCTTTAATCTTCGCTGTGGATTAACAGACAGATGGCTAAAAGCTTCTGAAGCTCGGTATAGCCAGGCTGATTATACTATGATAGGCCTAAAAGGTCAACAATGCGCGTTCTTCTTTCTCTTGCCCATTGTCTTGTCGTAGGACCAAACTGCTATTGCCATTATCGCCATGATGCGGTATAATTAGGGGTGCAGGACAATACGGGGCTTTTTCGCATTAATTACGTACGTTTACGGATAGACAGGCCTGGCAAAAGTGTGTAAAATAGAAGTATCATGATAGCCCAGGCTCAAGGCCTGCAGCGACGGTCTCTGAAAGTCCAATTTTTGTGAGGAATGGTGTTCTAGGCATACTTCCGAAATACTCCGAAGAATTTTCAGACATCCTCTCCGGCTGTCGAGCGACATGTTACGGGTTTCTTTTGCTATGATCGGTTCTGATGGCTTGCTTCTCTCGCTGCTAAAGAAATGTTCCAGCGAGGTGGAAGCCAAGTAGCTGCGGAGGTAAGGAGCATGAGCTTGAAGGTTCTCCTGATAGGAAAGGTTGCGTCCGCACTCAGCTCGCTGAGACCCAGACTGGAGGGTAAGGGATATATAGTTTCCGCAGTATGCAGTAGGAAAAAGGCTCTGGAGCAGGCTGGTGTTGATAAGCCTGACCTGATCATTTTGGATGCCACCTCACCCAGGCTAGACGGGAGGAGGACCTGCCAGGCTTTGCGTCAAGAAGTAGGGGAGGTTCCCATCATCCTTATCTCTAAGGAGGGTCATGACTCTGGCCAGACTGAGGCTGATTTCCATCTGACTGCGCCTTTCACTTTCCGCAAACTGGCCAACCGCGTTAAGAGGGCCGTCCAGAGCAGTGAACACAGTGGGGAGACCCTGCAGGTGGGTGGCCTGATTCTCAATTTAGACAAGCGTTCGGTGACCAGAGGTGGAAAGAAGTATCAGTTGACTCCCAAGGAGTCCAACCTGCTGGAAGCCTTTATGCGCAATCCGGGCAAGGTGCTGAGTCGCAAATTCCTGATGAAACACGTTTGGGAGACCGACTATTTGGGAGACACCAGGACCTTGGACGTTCACGTGCGTTGGATACGAGAGAAGATAGAGGAGAATCCCAGTTCGCCAGTCCATCTTCGCACAGTGCGCGGTGTGGGCTATCGCTTCGAGGTGCCAGAACAAGCCTCTGACGTCGAACCCGAAGGCAGCAAGTAGCGCTCTTCAGGAAATGCCGTGTTGTTGAGGACGCGGCGCAACGAGCCCGAACAAGTTCGGGACTCCGGTGCACTACCCACGGATATTCCCAGAGACCACAAATAGTTTAACTCTGTGTAGGAAGCAAACGAGCCAGGAAGTAAGTGATCCTGGCTCGTTCTCTTTGGTGCCTGCATGGTAGGACTCTATCCCTGTTATCCTGTGGCGGCCACCGGTTGTGGCAAGGGAACCACCTTGCCTTCTCCTGGCTTGCGCCGGGCCGCTTTCTCCCTGACCTGGGGCTGAGGGAGGGTGGTGAGGCGCAGACTGCAAGCGGCGCAATCCTTGGGACTGATGATGGGAGCGACCTTGGTCGCGCAGGCAGCGCGGAGGAAGGAGACGGAAGGCGGCGCGTCGTTCCAGACCTCGGTTCTGCCGCTGACGTAGCGGACAACGATGGCCGAGGGAGAGGATTTCTGGAGGGAGAAACAGAGGTGGTGGCAGGCGATGGCTTTGGCCGGGCAGTTGCGGCAGAGATTGGGTGAGACCTCGTTGTCGCCCTGGGTGATCTTGGCGCAGACGATGCGCCCATCGGCGGCCACACTCCGATGCTCACACAGTCCGTTCACTGACCTATCATGATCATCCATGGCAAAACCCCCTTGACAGGCCCGATAGGGCGGGGGTGTGGGTTGTTCCCCACTTTCCTCCCTGCCAACCCTCGGGCCAAAATAAATGTATGCTCCAGTCCTATTATACTAGAACATACGTTCTAATGTCAAGGGGGTTTTCAGCGAATCCCGAAAATTTTAAGGTTGGATTCGGTTCAGTACTCGCCGACCTGATTCAGCATCATCATGAGGCGAGACTTGCGGCGGGCGGCGTTGTTCTTGTGGATGATGCCTTTCTGGGCCGCCTTATCCAGGGCACTTATGGCCTGACGCACGGCTGCCTCGGACTCCTCGGTCTTACCCTGCTCGGTGATGAGCTTGCGGGCTCTCTTGACGTAGGTACGGGCCGACGAGCGGAAGATGCGGTTGCGTTGTCTCTTCTTCTCCGAACTTCTAATTCTTTTCAGGGCCGATCTGGTATTGGCCAACTTTTTTTCCTCCTTCAGTGAAACTTTAGAACGTATGATACACGATTTTGGCGGATTTGTCCAATCAGCTGCGGGGGTATGGAGAGAGCCACGGGGCACCATCCGCGTGGCTCAGGGCACACCTGCTATCATTGGCCCCGATAGCTGGATGCTACGGGCGTGGCGCCGGGTTTGGTTTTGATGCAGTTGGGTGGGGAAGCAACGTTTGCTATTCTGGACCCTCCCCATACACCTCCTTAAGCAAAGCCTCGAGCTTGCCGCTCTCCTCTTCGATTTCTTCCTCAAGCTCCTTGATCCCTGCTTCAATATCTGCTCTGGTTATAGGTTGCGTCAAAGGGTCGGCAAGCTGTTCGCGAAGGGCGTTGACCCTTCTTTTCTCTTTACGAATGACATTCATTGATGTCTCGATGTTCTCTTTCTTTGACAAAAGTCGTTGCATATCAACTTGGCGTTCGAGATCATCTAGCTTCACGACTACCCCGTCTGGCTGCGAAACTGGTTCAACAGACTCGGGAGTAGCTTGCTCTCCCTTCTTCTTGCGCCAGAAGTCAAGTCGTCTGCCCAATTCGTCAAACAGAAACTGCGTCGCCTGTGCTAGCACTGCCAATGCGAATTGTTGATCAGCAGGCAATCCCATGATAGCTCTCCCTTCTTTCAGTGTAAGGCATTTCCTTAGGTCTTGTGCCAGTTCGGCACACGTCTGATACCGTTGGTTTGCATCTTTGGCCGTTGCTTTGAGGAGTACCTCCTTGACGCCTGGAAGTAATTCAGAATCCAAAGCTGTAAAGGTCAAGGGTTTCTCATCCAGTGTCTGGCTGACCATAATATGAACATCTTCTTTTTCAAATTCAAACGGCTTCTCGCCAGTAAGCATTTCACAGATGGCGATGCCTAGGGAGAAGATATCAGTACGACCATCAATTTCCTCACCCCGCAACTGTTCTGGCGATGCGTAGCCGAAGGTTCCGTAGATCTTTCCCTCTGGAGTTGGATCCGACGCAGAGGCGAGCTTGGCTAAGCCGAAATCAGCGACTTTCACGTGGTCATTCTCTAGCAGGAAAATATTCGAGGGCTTGATGTCCCTGTGTACCACCCCGTGCTGGTGGGCGTAGTCTAAGCCGTCGCTTATTTGGCTGATGATGTTGACCACCCGTTTCCAGGCCAGGTGAGACTCGGTTTCGATCACTTGGGCCAAGGTAGGGCCTTCCAGGTATTCCATGACGATGAATGGCTCACCTCTGTCCTCGTCAGCATCGTGGATAGCAACTATATTGGGATGTTTCAATCGGCCCGCAGACATAGCCTCTCGTCTGAAACGCTTCTTGGACTCTCTGGATTGTGCACTTGAGCCAAAATATAGGACCTTAAGAGCGACTGGGCGGTCAATATTGGGATCGTGGGCTTTGTAGATCACACTCGTGCCTCCCCGACCAAGTTCCTCGATGATCTCGTAACGACCTATTTTCTCTCTCCTAACGGGGTCTGGCGAACCAAGTTCCCTGCCGCTAACTAACCGCATGATCTTACTGACGCATTGAGCCTGTTCAATCGCGAGATCTCTAGAAGCAAGGGATTCGTACTTACTAAATTCTTCTTCATCACAGCTTCTTATCTCCTTCAATATCCAAGATTCAAATGCGGGTGGGCAAAGAATGGCTGCTTCGCAGACCTCGGTGATCAGTCCACGATCCGCTAAGGCTTTCAGCGCGCTCTCGTACCGGCTCAGAAGGCGATGCAAGATTTCTATATCGTTATTGCGGATCCATTCGTTTTTTTTCTGCGCGATGCTGCGCATGGTTAGTATTATCAAAAGCCTCTTCTCTGGTTGACCCAAGTCTCTCCAAAGCTCGGCAAAGTGCAGTCGGGCTTGCTCCTCGAAGTCAGCCCCAATCACTTCCAGGCAGTCGGCCACCTCCAGACCTTGGGTCTTGGCATCGAAGATCAGCGACGCTGCCCGCTGAACCAGGTAAGGGTGCAACCCTCCTATTCTGGAGACATAGGCACAGTCCTCTGGGCTGAATTCTACACCAGTCTGTTTCAAAGCCTTATCAATGAGTTGATTGATATTTGCCTCCGTGAACGGCTTAAGGCGCTGGAAAATAAAGCTGTTATAGAATGGTGAGGTGCTGAATCTTAATGGGCGGCAAACCCCTGTCAAGTCTTGGCTTGTAGCGATGATCAATGAAAGCACCTTCGGTTGTCGGTTAATGAGGGCCCTAAGCCTGCCTAAAAACGTGCGCGTGGAACGTTCATTGCCAATGTCAATCACCCATTCGAATTCGTCAAGTAAGAGGACCAGCACCTGTCCCATCGTGTGCATCTCGTACAAAACAGCTTCAAAGTCATCGTAATGAACTTCCTGCTTTGTCAGAATGCTTTGAATCATCTCAGCCAGAGTTCGGTCTTTAGTTTTGCGTAGTAGGTGCACCAGCACTCGCTGCCAGAAGTTCGGAGGTGTGAAATCTCCTGTCGAGCCACAGTCTAGGAAAAGGAGGACATATTTATCCTCTGATAGGCTCCATCTTTCGATAATGGTAGGATCACAGATGTATTGCAGCAGCGAGGTCTTGCCCATACGAGGATCTCCGCTGATGGCCACGCTACCTGGCGCAGGGTTGGCAATCGCGTCGAAGATCGTCTTTACTTCTCGCTCCCGTCCCACAAAGTGGGATGACGGCACAGGGCCACCGCAAATGAAAGGGTTCCTCTGTATATGTTCCATCATGAATCGCCCCTTATCTCTCTACTGTCAGGGTAAACTCATTTTTGGCTCCAAGATGCACCGCCGTCTGTGGACTTGTATAGTCCACTGAAGCCCCCAGCATAGATGGTTTGGCTATCGTATGGGTCAATGGCTACGGCTTGTACATAATAGCCTCCCAGGTACATATCGTCAACTGGCAGACCATTGTTGATGGTCTTCCAGCTCAGGCCACCATCGGTGCTTTTGTAAATGCCGTGGCCATTATAGTTGCTCCTGAAGCCAGTGCTGGCATAGATGATGTCAGGATTGCGGGGGTCAATGGCCAGAGCGGATATTTTCAGTTCAAAGCTTGGATGTTCCAGTCCCCCATCTCTCAACAGCCAGTTATGACCGCCGTCGGTGCTTAGCACTAGGGTGGAAGCATTGGTCCCGGCATAGATCCATTGGCTGTCGTCAGGATGTAGAGCCAAGGCATAGATGCCTTCTCTCAAGTAGTCGGAGGATAGCCTATCCCACGGGGAACTTCCACCGTCAGTTGATTTCCAGATCTCGGAGCCCATTCCGGCGGCATAGACCAATTGGTCGTTATAGGGACTGATCACTAGACTGTAGATGGGTATGCTTCCCATGGCCTTGTTTCTTTCTTCCCACATCCGTCCGCCATCGGGACTTCTGTAGACCCCTCCATCCGTCCCGGCGTAGACGATTTGGCTGTTGCACTCGGATACAGCCAACACAATTGGTGATTCAGGCAGATCGTCCTTTAAAACGGCAACCAAGTCCCATGTAGTTCCGCTGTCAATCGATTGCAGGATCTCTTGCTGGGTAGCTACGTATAAAGTTGATGGGTTTGTCGGATCGAGGGTCAGACTGATAACGGTGCTTTGCGCTCGGATCCGGTTCCAGCGGTAACCACCGTCTGTTGTTCTGTATATTCCTCGCCCTTTGACAACAGCGTATATTTCCCTACTGTTCTGTGGGTTGATGTCCACATCCCAGACTTCGACGGTTCCCAAGGGGATCGGATTCGGTGTCGGCTCAAGCGTGGGCGTGAAACTGGGTGCGGGCGTCGGTACTGGCGTGGCCGTGGGTGTGGCCGTGACGATTGGCGCAGGTGTAAGTGTAGGAGTAGGCGTCGGTGGCTCTGGTGTAGCTGTCACCACTACCGTGACCACCATTGGTGTGGCGGTGGGCGTAACCTCTGTTGTTGTGGGGCTGACAGTAGGCAGAGCGGTCGGCGTGGCTGTCGGAGGGACGAGTGCAATTGGCCCTATCTTGCCGATGTCTCGAACCGAATAGGATGCAAGGCAGATGCTCAACACAAGGGTGATAAGCGCTACAACTGAGGCGACGTGAAAGTATTTTCGCTCAGGTCTGGAAACGCCCTCGCGCTTCTCAATCGCTTCCGCCAGGAGAATCGCCACCTTTTCGCCTTTGCCATCTCTGTCTCTGTAATCCCGATCTGTGCTGTATAGCTTGCTCCACTCTGCTTCTGCCACAGCCCAGTCTTTGGCCTTGTGGGCTCGCATGGCGCTGGCATAGCCGATAGCCATTTCTAATTGATAGCGTTTCAGACCTAGTTGCTCTTTCTTACCTGGTTGTATTTCCTCAGCCCGGTCGTAGGCCTGTGCCGCTTCGTCAAAGTGGCCTTCCTCCAAATGCTCATCACCCTGTCTTAGCCAGATGCTTGTCGCTCGCTCTCGCACGTTTTCATCATCCGGCGCTATGGGCAGGATGAAATTCTCGTACTCCCGGATAGCCTGAGCGATTTCACCCTCTCTCTCTAGAGATTCTGCCAGAGCCAACCGCGCCTTAACCAACCCATCTCGAGCGCTCGTTTCGTCAAGAGAATAAGCCTTTTCATATTCTGCAATTGCTTCTCTCATTTTGCCCTGCTCGAACAGAACTTGGGCCAGGCCCAGTTGCGCTCCTGAATGATAGGGGTTGATAGCCAAAGCTTCCCTGTAATAGTGAATGGCTGCGCCCGGATCGTTATCCACCAAGTGGGCGCTACGAGCGACATCATATAGAAGGGAAGCCCTGGGACTGACCAGTTCTAGTTCCCGCTTGGTTTCTTCCAGAGAGTGCTCTTTAATAATCCATCGCCGTAGCAGTTCCACGACAAACTTGTAACCCTCTTCTGTTGGCTCGAGCCAGCCCCATTTGTTGATAAGTGTATCCGGGGCGCGGGTCAGTTCTGGGCCCAGCAGTTGCACACGATTCCGTCGAAGGATATCTCTAATGTTATCTTGAGTAGCAACTCCGCCTTCGTCAGTGATATGCGCCACGGCAGAGAGGAAGAAACGCTCGGCTCGAGGCAATCCATCCCAGAGCCAGGTCAGCCCCCCCTTGCCGCTTTCGATGGCGTTATCAATTACAGCCTCCACATCATCGGCTGCCGCGCGAGACTTGTCCCTTCTGGTGAGATAATTAAAGCTCTCATAGCATACAAGTTGGGCCAGATAGGGGTGGCAGGCAGTTAGAGAGATGATGCGCTCAATGGCTTTCTCGTCGTATTCAACTATGCCTGAGGCTGGCTCGGTGATAAGTCGTCTGGCATCCTCTTCCCTCAAGAAGGACACGGACCTGGTAAGCGCTGCTTTGAATGTGGAGCGAAACTCGTCGCTGAGTTCATCGAGACGGCGGCCCACGACGAAGATGAAGGCCAACCGTTGCTCATCCATGATCTTCTTTTGTAGATAGGGGAAGAAGGTTTGAATGGCTACATCTTTTCGGGGCTCTTCGCTCAATATCTCAAACTCGTCGAATAGAAGAAGCAACCGTTCATCTCCCAGAGTGCTGTAGACCTGGGGCAGGAACCCAGCGCGGAAGTAGTCACCATCCTTGATCTTGAATTCAGACTGTGGAGGGACAGAGATGTCCAGCGATCTGGCGATTTCCTGGGCTAATCTGTAAAGTACTTCATCGATGCTCCGCTTTGCCAGCCCTTCAAGATCGAAATAGACGGGATGGAAACCAGACGGTAGATTGGGGAGCTTTCTCAGTTGATAGAGGATGGAGGTCTTGCCAATGCGTCGTTGGCCGTAGAGCACAATCACATTTTGAGTGGGTGAGGCGAAGGTGTCCTGCACAAAACGGAAGATGTCTTCCCGCCCGTAGAAGCCTACATCTCCAGCAATGGGAGGGCCGACTATGTAGGGATTCCTTACTACTTTGGCCATAATTAGTCTCCCCTCTGTTCAAGCACGTTGGTCAAGCAAACCAAGTGGCAAGGAAAGGGGATGGGGGACACGGGACCTATCTGGTGTGTACCGTGCAACGGAAGGGGAAAAAGACCCCTGAGGCGAATAGCGTCGAATCCGGGACTTTCTATAGCAAAAATATCCTGCTCACCCGCGGAGACCAGTTTCACCAGCAGGGGTATCTCATCAACGTGGGGGAGTGCTAACATCATTGTTCCCCCCTGCAAGTACTGTTTCTTACGAGCCTAGTGCTCAGGCGATTAGAAGACCATACATGAATATTATACATTGATTATGAGGAATTGTCAAGAGAAATGGGCTGAGTTATGTACATCCAGAGTATTGCATAATTCTTGTGAAGCTCACTCGATCAGGCTTCGCGGCGGTCGCTCACGGGCTTTGGGTATCCCACATGACTTCGTCACCCCTGCTGCTGACCTGGTTTGAGCGTTTGGCTCATATCTCTGTTATTATATCACATTTTAGCCTGTTTGGAGGTACTAAAAAAGCGCTATTTTTCAGATAGCTCCTGGCTAGTAAAATGCGCCTCTCGCTACTACTACTTTGTGCATTTCTGCACGAATGTACCCCACGTAGCTGAGGAGTTGTGCAACAGATTGAGATCAGTAAGAGTCAGTCTCTCAGCGTCTTCTCCAGATTGAGGATCTGCGCGTCCAGCTCGACGATTCTGTTTACCAGGAAGTCTATTTCGTTTACCAACTCCAGGGGCGGGTTGGAGCCGTGTTGGGCTTCTTTGAGCTTGAGGTGCTGGAGGCTTTTCTCGTAGATGGCATAGTCCTCCTTTAACGTTGTCAGCCTGGTCTCAAGCACTTCCGGCTCCGCCATGCCGAGGGGCCTTTCTCCGTTCTCGATGATCCACTGGGCAAACAGGAAGGAAAAGATCTCAGGATGGTCGCCTCGGTGAACCACCAGTCCCCTTTGGGTCAGTGAACGCAGCTCACGGACTAGCTGGGCCTGGGTGAGTTCGGGATCGAGATCACGGGTCGCCATGGCCAGCAGCAAGGTTTTCTCACCCTCGGTTGAGGCCTCCCATAGACTTCCGAAATGCTGCGACGCTTGCTCTTCGAACCGCTTGCCGATGGCCCAGTAGTCTTCTATGGGACCTACCCGAACTTTGGACTCAAAAAGCAGTGAACCCGCTGTCTGCAAAAGCAGAGGGTGGCCGTCCGCGATCTGCTTGATGTAATTGCGTTCGTCCTCCGTAAACTCCAGGCTGGTGTCCTTCAACATTCTGACGAAGAACTGGTCAACCTCGGCCTCTGTGAAGGTCTTGAGGCGGATGAGAATAAAGCTGTTACTGAAAGGCGAGCCCCTGAATTCTATCTCCTGGCACAGCCTGTCCAGCGGGTGAACGGCGCCGACCACCAGGGCCAACGCCTTTGGCAACCGGTTTATCAGAGCGCGCAAGCCGGAGAGGAAGTCGTGGGTCACCTCAATGCTGGCAGGATCGGTCCGCACAACCCATTCGAATTCGTCCAGCAACAAGACCAGCGTCTGCCCATCCTCGTAGACTCGGTCGCTGACGGTCTCGAAATCATCGCAACTGATTTCCTCCTGCCCCAGTAGTTTGGCCATGACTTTGCCGAGAGAGTCGTCAGTGACCTTGTTCTCCAGCAGCTTCAATACCCTTTGCCAGAAACGGGTGGGGGTGAAACGCGATATGGACTGGCAGTCCACGTAGAGAGGGAGAAATTGCTCTTGCAGAGGGGCCTCGTTCAGTCGTTTGGTCAGGTAGTGGAGCAGAGAGGTCCGGCCAATGCGTCGCTCACCGCTGATGGCGCTACTGCCCCGAGCGGCACTTGCCAGGTGATCCAGTATCCCCTGGATCTCCCGCTCACGCCCCACAAAACAAGTTGGAGAGACGGGGGAATAAGGGGTGAATGGGTTTAAGGGATGTACCATCGGATAACCTCCAGACTAGCTTGCACCTAAGCCTGTTTTCTTTACTTCTTCTCTGAACCTGGTCTCAATCGCCTGGTAGCTTGCCGCTGTCACCGGACCGGCCGCTTTGGCTTCGAAAAGCAAGTGTCCTGCCAACTGGGCCAGCAGAGGATGCCCTCGCGAGAGCCTGGAGATGTGGCTGCGATCGTGCTCGTCGAAGACCACCCCTGTGCCAGAGAGAGCGTTTTCGATCAGTTCGTTGATCTCCTGATCTGAGAACCCTTTCAGGCGGACCGACATGAAGCTGTTGGGGAAGGGCGACGCTCCCCCAAAATCTATCGTCTGGCACAATTCCTCCAGGGGCTGGCCGCTGGTGACGACCAGCGACAGCGTCCTCGGTCCGCGATTGATGAGCGCCCGCAATTGAGAGAGAAAATCCCGGGTCACCGTCTCATTAGCCACCTGGGTTCGGATCAACTGGTCGAAATTGTCCAGCAGCAGGATCAGCCGCCGCTCTCCTTGGTAAAGGGTGTCCAGGATCACCTCAAAGTCGGCGTTGCCGATTTGCTCTTGCTGGCATAGCTCCTGGAGTTCTTCTCCCATACTGGCCTCCAGGTGCGGTTGGAGGAGGTTGAGCACCTGCCGCCAGAAAGCGGTGGCGTTGAAGGGATGGTCCACCAACTGGCAATCGAGGAGGGGGATGAGGGCGTTGTCCTCTGTCAGGTCCCACTCCCCTGCTATCTCTGGCGCAGCGATGTAATGTAGCAGCGAAGTCTTGCCGGTGCAGCGGGGGCCGCTGATGGCCACGCTGCCCTGGCCAGGGCCAGTCAGCTGGCTGAAAGTTTTCCTTACCTCCCGCCTTCGGCCGATAAAGCGGGAGGGGGTGACAGGGCCATCAAGCCAGAAAGGGTTAATCCCCATGGGCATCTCTCACCCCTCTCCTGATCCCCTGCCGGAGATCATTTTCCGCAGGTCTTGCCCCAACTCGGCGCAGGTTTGATAGCGCTGGTCGGCATCCTTGGCCATTGCTTTGGAGAGAGTATCTTTCAACTCTGGAGGCAAGTCGGGACCAAAGGCCGTGAGCGGCAGGGGCTCCTCACTCAAAAGACACTGGATCACCGAAGTGATGTTCCTTCCCTGAAAGGGTCTCACGCCGGTTAACATCTCGTAGATGATGACTCCCAGGGAGAAGATATCGGAACGGCCGTCAATCTCCTGTCCCAATATCTGTTCCGGCGATGCGTAGTCCAAAGTTCCATGAAATACCCCTGACTGGGATGCATTTGATGATGAGGCTGAGGTCAATTTGGCCAGGCCAAAGTCGGTGACTTTCACCTGGCCGTTTTCCAGGAGAATAATGTTTGAGGGGTTGACATCTCTGTGGATCACCCCGTGCTGGTGGGCATAGTCCAGGGCGTCGCCTATCTGGAGGGCAGTGTCAACGACCCGCTCCAGGGGCAGGGGAGCCAGGGTTTTCAGCACTTTAGCCAGGGTAGGACCTTCCAGGTATTCCATGACGATGAAGGGCTCACCTCTGTATTCGTCAGCATCGTAGACGGCCACTATGTTAGGATGGGTCAGTTGTCCCGCGGACATGGCTTCCTGCCTGAAACGCTTCTTGGATCTCCTGGAGCGGGCTTCCCAGTCCAGCCGCATGACTTTCAGGGTGACTACACGGCCGATGTTGGGGTCTCGGGCCTTGTAGACTACGCTCATGGCCCCCCGGCCAAGCTCTTCGACGATCTCATAGCGCCCTATTCTCTTCCAATCGGTGTGACCTAGCCTGACATCCTCCCTGTCACTGATCAATCTCATGATATTGGTCACCTGCTCTGCCTCATATCTCGGAAGCAGGTGGAACATGAGCGTCTCTCGTTTGGCGAGCTCTTCCTCGTCGGCGCTTCTTATCTCCCTCAGCACCCATGATTCAAAGGTGGTCGGGCAGACGGCGATTGTCTTCTTCACCAGGGTAATGAGGCCTCGTTTGAGCAGGTCTACCAGCGTGCGTTCATGGCGATTGAAAACACGCTCAAGGGCGGTTCCATTGTAGATCCATTTGCTCTCTTGGCGTTCCCCCAATCTCTTCAGGGCCAGGACTGTCAAAAGCATCTGTTCCTCGCGGCTACAGTTTGCCCAGAGCTGGGAGAGGTGATAGCGAGCCAGTTCTTCGAAGTCGGTCCTGATTAATTCCGAGTTGGAAGCCGTTTCCAAGCCCTGCATCCTGAACTCCCAGAGGGTGGACCCAGCCAGTTGGATCAGGAAGGGATGGGTTCCGGCCAGGGAGCAGAGGTAGTCACGCTCGTCTGGGGTGAATTCGATGCCTGTTCCCTCCAAAGCGTTGTCGAGCAATTGGTCAATTTCTCTGCGTGTGAAGGGTCTCAGACGCCGGAAGGTGAACTCGTTGTCGAAGGGTGAGCCGATGAATTTTATCGGACGGCACAGTTCGTACAACTCTCGGCAGGTAGCAACGACCAGCACCAGGGCCTTCGGCGCGCGGTTCATGAGCGCCCGCAAGGCCGACAGAAAGTCGAGGGTGATGGATTCGTTGTCATCGTCAGTTCTGATGACCCACTCGAACTCGTCGAGCAGGAGGACGAGCACCTGACCTCGGCGGCTGATTTCATCGAGGAGAATCTCAAAGTCGGCAGGGCCGATTTCTTTCCTGGCCAGGGTATCCTCGATCATCTCTGAGGGCAGGTTTTCTTTCCCGACGCGGAGGAGGAGAGTGAGTAGCCGCCGCCAGAAACGGGAGGGTGTGAACTCGCTGATGGACTGGGCATCTAGGAAAACAAAGTGGTATTTATCCTGTGGTAACCCCCATTTTTGCCGGACTTTAGGATAGGAGACGTACTGTAGCAGCGAGGTTTTGCCAATGCGGCGGTCCCCGCAGATGGCGATGCCGCCGGGGGCGTGGCTGGTGATTTGGTCAAAGACGATCTGTACCTCTCGTTCCCGCCCGATGAAGTGAGAGGGGGGTACGGGGCCGCCACAAATGAAAGGATTCCCTAGCCTGTTCGCCGGTGCCACTACCGATACCTCTCGCTTGATTTCGACGCTTTAATGAGCCCTCGGCCTGAGCATCTCGACTGAGCTCGATGAAGGCTCGGGCCGTCGGGGCTCGCTAGTACATGGCGGCGCAAATAAGCCAGCAGTTACCAAGGCAAGGCTAGCATCCTGAGTAGGCCGAAACGGAGTGGAGGCCGTATCGAAGGGTGCGGGTTTGCAGCGAATTGGCGTTTAAGCCGCACCCTTCGATACGCTTCGCTACTCAGGGTGCTAATCCTGAGCCTGTCCTGAGCTTGGTAGACTTGTGCCGTCTTGTACTAGCTACTTGCCGGAGAATTAAAAGACCCTGATTGGGGGAGCGACCTCACTGTCGCTTCCAGAGTTGGCCTCCATCGGTTGATTTGTATAATCCTCCAAACCCGGCTGCGTAGATGGTCTGGCTATCGTGGGGGTCTATAGCGATAGACTGCACGTAATAGCCGCCGAGCCACGTGGTGTCAAGGGGCAGACCATGGTTGATGCTTTTCCAAGTCAGGCCACCGTCAGTGCTCTTGTAAATTCCATGCCCATCATAATTGCTTCTAAAGCCAGTACCGGCGTAGATGATGTTCGGGTTGCGGGGGTCAATGGCCAGAGCGGATATTTTCAATTCAAACTCTGGATGTTTCAGTCCCCCACTTCTTGGCAGCCAGTTACGACCGCCATTGGTGCTTAGCACCGCAGTGGAGTCATTGGTGCCGGCGTAGATCCACTGGGGGTTCTCGGGATGCAATGCCAGGGTATAGATCGCTTGCCTGAAGTAGCCAGAAGATAGCTTTTCCCATGGAGAGTTCCCGCCGTCAATAGATTTCCAAATCTCTGCACCTTTGCCAGCGGCGTAGACCAAGTTCCCGTCACGGGAGCCGATGGCCAGAGTGTAGATGGGGGTATCCGACATGCCCTTGTTCCTTGCTTCCCATGTCAGGCCGCCATTGGAGCTCTTGTAAACCCCACGCTCAATCCCAGCGTAGATAATCTGGTTGTTGCCCTGTGGGATGGCCAGCACGTGGGCTGGTCCGGGGAAAGTTTCCTTTCCCGTGGCGATCAATTCCCATGATGTTCCCCCATCCATGGACCTCAGGATCCCATCCCAGATGGCTGCGTACAGAAGTGAGGAGTCCTTTGGATCAATAGTTAGACTTTCAACTGTTTTATGCTTGTAAACTTGTTCCCAGCGATAGCCACCGTCTGTGCTCCTGTAGATCCCTTGCCCTATGACCACGGCGTATATCACCTTACTGTTCCTGGGGTTGATGTCTACGTCCCAGACTTCGACGTCTCCCAGGGGCCTTGGAGATGGAGCAACCGGGGTTGAGGTTGGCGTCAGCGTCCACGTTGGTAGGGGCGTGAAAGTAGGAGTGTTAGTGGCCGTCGCTGTCGGTTTGGGGGTAGTTGTGTCCGTTGGTGTAGAGGTTTGCACTTGCCTTGGGGTGGGCGACGGTGCTACGACGATGCTCACTTGAGTCGGTGTGTGCGTGGGGTTGGGAGACGGCGAGGGCGATGGGGTTGGGGTAGCGGTTGGTGTCAGGGCAGCGAGACGTTGAGCCCTCCTGTATTCAGGGTATTTAGTGATACCCCAGGCCCCAAGGAGGATAAGTAAAAGAGCTGACGTGGCAGCAACCAGGGCCAGACGCCGGCGGCGTTTGCGCCTGGTGATGCGTTCGCGCTGCAGAGTTGCCTCTTGCAGCAAAGCAGACACCTTTTGGCCGTCTTCACCTACATAATCGGGACTTTTACTGTAGAGCCGCTCCCATTTCTCTTGTGCCAGGTCCCACTTCTTTGCCATGTGGGCCATCATGGCCTCAGCATAGAGGTTAGCCAGGGACCATTCTTCCAGCATAATTTGCCAACGCCGTTTGGCTTCGCCATCGTCGAATTCACGTATTAACCATACGTAGACGTCGTTAGCCCTTCTCCATTCCCTTTGTTGTTCATATGCTCCGGCTTCGGCGAGCTTGATGTCTGTCAATCGTCTTCGTGCCATCTCATTGTCAGGCGTAATCTCCAGGACCCGCTCATATCTTCTGGCTGCCTCGGCCATAGATGTGGCATCCTTCTCCGACATCTCCGCGGAAGCCAGCAAGGCCTTGAGTAAACCTTCTCTGGCTATCTCATCCAAATTGTAGGCTTTCTCATATTCTGTGACCGCGTCTTCGATCAGGCCCTGTTCATGCAGGGCTTGTGCCATGCCGAGCTGGGCTCCGGCATGATGGGGATTGGCGACCAGGGCACGCCGGTAGCTCTCCACGGCTATTTCCAGGTCTCCGTCAATGTGGGCTTGCCGGGCGTAGGTGTAGTCGCGGATAGCCCGCTTGCTGATACTTTCCAGCTCCCGTTTGGCGTTCTCCAGGGAGTGTTTTCTACTGATCCAACGTCTCAGTAGTTCGACGACAAATTTGTAACCATCTCGCTCTTCCGTTTTCTCAAGCCAGCCCCAATCCACCAGCATGTCAGGGGCTCGGGTCAACTCGATACCCAGCAACCTTACTCGATGTCGGCGCAGGGCGTCGTTGATGCTCTCTTTGGTAGCGATACCGTTCTCATCAGTGACACTGGTCACTGCTGAAAGGATGAATCGTTCGGCGATGGGTAACCCGTCCCAGAGCCAGGCCAGGCCCGAACCGCCGCTTTCTATGGCGTCATCAATAACGGCGTTGACGTCGTCTACCGTTACCTTGGCTTTACCCAGACTGTCGAGATAGTCAACCAGCTCAAAGCACACCAGTTGTGTCAAGTAGGGATGGCAGGCAGTGACAGAAAGGATTTGCTCGATGGCATCGTCGTCGTATTCTAGTACGTCCAGCACGGGCTCTCTGATGAGCCGCTTGGCGTCTTCCCTGGATAGGAAAGAAATCGGTCTGGTTCTGGCCTGTTTGAATGTGGCCAGGAACTCAGGGGTGAGTTCCTCAAGGCGGCGTCCAACCACAAAGATATAGACCAGTTTCTCTTCGTCAAAGAGTCTAGTTTGAAGATAGGGGAAGAAGGTGTTCAGAGCTATTGTCTCATCTGAAAGCTCTTCGCTCAGCACATCAAACTCGTCCAAGAGGAGAAGCAAGCGCTGATCCTGGAGGGCTTTATAGGTTTGTGGGAGGAAACGTTCGCTGAAATAGTCACCGTCGCCCTGGAACTCGGAGTGGGCCACAGGAGGAAGATTCAGTGATTCAGCGATTTTAGCAGCCAGAGCGCATAGTACTTCGTTGAGGTTCTGGCTGGCTCGGCCTTCCAGATTGAAGTAGACGGGGTGAAAACCTTCCGGCAGGTTGGATGGCTTTTGTAACTGGTAGAGGATGGAGGTCTTGCCGACGCGCCGCTGGCCGAATAGCACAATGGCCTTTTGATAAGTTGACGAGAAGGTCCTTCGTACAAAATCAAAGACGTCTTGTCGCCCGTAAAAGCCTTCGTCCCCGCCGATGGGTGGGCCTGCAATATAGGGGTTCGGTATCCTGACCATCTATTGCCCTCTCTGCCAAGGGTGACAGTTCCTGTTGGTTACGGCTCTCCGGTCTCCCTCAAAACTGGGGAGGAGTATCTTAAGGCTATGCACAAAGGAATACCCCTGAGTCAAGAACATACCTCCAGGGGCCTCCAACCTCTACTCGCCTACGAGAACTTGCCTCACCAGCCAAGGTGCCGCGTCCAACTGAAGGGCTTTCTGGCCTCTCCCCTTTATAGAGTTGTGCTTTAGGGAGTGTAGCCGTCGCGCTAGTGGGGCGCTCCTCTATGAATAATATACAACATCTGGAGGAAATTGTCAAGGGGAAAGTGGTATGATTTTTGTCAAAACGCGGACGCTCTTTTGCGGAAGCTCAGCCTCAGCGGTGTTCCCTCAAAACCATACCTCTGCCGCAGTTGGTTCTCGATGTATCGCTCGTAAGAGAAGTGGACCAGACGGGTGTCGTTGACGAAGAAGACAAAGACAGGTGGGTCTACTGCGGCCTGGGTGGCATAATAAAACTTCAGGCGCTTGCCTCCTTTGGAGGGGGGGCTGTGGCGGGCCACGGCCTCCATCATGATGCGGTTCAACTCTGAGGTAGGGATGCGGATCAGCCTTTCTTTTTGTACCCGCAGGGCAGCAGGCAGGACCTTGTTCACCCGTTGGCCGGTCAGGGCGGAGATGAAGAGCAGGGGCACATAGTCCAGGAACTTGAGGTCGGTCCGGATGCGTTTGGTGTATTCGATCATGGTGTAGGTGTCTTTCTCCACCAGGTCCCACTTGTTGACCACCACGACCACGCTCTTTGTCTCCTCCAGAATGTAACCGGCGATGTGAGCGTCCTGGGCAGTGACCATCTGAGTGGCCTCAATGAGGAGCAGCACCACATCGGCCCGCTGGATAGCCCGCAGAGCCCGTAGCACGCTGTATTGCTCAAGGCCTCGTTCGATGCGCCCGCGACGGCGGATACCAGCCGTATCAATGAGGACAATGGGCACCCCTTCCCATTCCAGGTAGGTGTCAATGGCATCCCGCGTGGTGCCAGGGATTTCACTGACGATGGCCCGCTCCTGGCCCAGCAATTTGTTGAGCAGGGAGGACTTGCCCACGTTGGGCCGTCCTACAATGGCGATTTTGATGGCCTCAATCTCCTCTGCCTCTTGCACTGGAAAGGAAGCCACCACATCGTCAAGGAGGTCTCCCGTGCCTGTGCCGTGCAGGGCCGAGATGGGATAAGGATCGCCCAGGCCCAAAGCGTAGAACTCGACGGCGGCCTCACGTCTTGCCTGGTTGTCGGCTTTGTTTGCGGCCAGGAACAGTGGTTTCCGAGAGCGCCGCAACACATCGGCCACGTCCTCGTCGCCAGCCACCAGGCCATCTATGACGTCAACCATAAAAATGATGGCGTCTGCCTCGGCGATGGCAACTTTGGCCTGAGCCCGTATCTGTTCAACATATTGGGGTGAGGCCACTGAAAGGGGAGGGGGTTTCCTTTCTGTGTGCGGATGACCGGGGATGGCCACTCCTATCTCCAGCCCTCCCGTGTCAACCAGAGTGAAAGGTACCCCGTTCCATTCGGTGTCGGCATAGAGGCGGTCGCGGGTGGTGCCGGGGGTATCCTCAACGATGGCCAGGGGCTGGCCAATCAGCCTGTTGAAGAGCGTAGATTTGCCCACATTGGGCCGGCCGACGATGGCTACGATAGGTTTGGTCATAGGCTTCTCCAACCCGTCTTGGCCGCATCCAGCCTTGGGATAAACCCTAATCTTCCGGGAGAGGTTCCGGCGTAGGGGTGGGAGTAGGGGCGACGCTTATGTCCACTTCGATGGTATCTGGCAAGATACTCTCCACCTTGATCCCTTCGGGGGCGATGGCTGTGGGCACGACTTTGTGCGTGCCTTGCTTTAGATCGAAGAGGTTCAAAGTAACCTGTACATCCTCAGGCTTGAGCAGTTCCAACTTGGGCAGTGGGCCGGAGAGGATGACATCTACGACTTTGGGCGAGGGGGTAGCCATAAACCCTGAGGGTAATCCTTGAATGGTTAAATCACTTTGCAGGGTGAGGCTGCTCTCAATGGCTGTCACGTTGACCGTTACCATCACACCCTGGCCGCCAACCAGAGGTAAGGAAACCCCCTCGGGCAGCACCAGCGGCACTCGTTCCACTACATCGGCGCTGGCGTTGCGAACATCCACCGCGGCTGTTTCCAAATAACCGGGTATCTCGCTGATGGCCCCGGGGCGGCCAGTGACCGTCACGATGGAGGGATCCACGGAGACGTTGGTGATGCGATACCCTGGCGCCACTTGACCTTCCCAGATGACTCTGACTGCCACTTCTCTGTAGCCCAATTTCTGGTCAATGGGCACCCGCACTATGACCTGGTCTGGCTCTGGAGTGACGAAGTCAACTACGCTATCCTGCGCGTCGCGTAGGGAGAGGTCTACCCGGCGTTCCACGGTATCCTTGGCCCCTCGTAGGTAGAAGTCTACCACCGCCGCGACCACCTGGTCAACCATCGGGCCGGGCCCCGTTATCTTCACTTTGAGTGGGGTGGCGCTGGGCTGTCGGGCAACGTAACCGAGAGGAGGGTTATCGAGGACGTTGACTTTGACTTCCACTTCCTTTTCTGTCAGTTTTTCCAGGCGGACGGTGATCTTCTCTGGCTTCTTTCCAACGATCCTGATGGAGTCATCAGAGCAGGTGACCCGGACTTGGACGTCGTGTACGCCGACATCCAACCCTGCCAGGTCCGCCTGGGCCCGGAACTTGTTCACACTGAGTTCATCCCAACTGGCCTGTGAGGCTCTGAGAGTGAGTTGGACTTTGTTTGCAGCGTCGCTACCGACAATGACCGTGCCTTCGAGTTGATTGATTATCTCGATGGGAATTGCTTCGGAAAAGACATCCTCGATAATTGGATTCTCTTCATTGGCAGCTACTGCCCAGACAACGATAGCCAATACCAGGGCCAAGATTATTGAGCCTACATTACTGAGAAGACGACGCAACATGTGAGTGTTCCTTTGCTTATCAACGCTGACGTGTAATTCTGGAGCCTGAGGTTTTGCTCTAGGAGCGCAACCAGTGAGGCCAAGCCTGGCTTGTCCAGGGGAGGTAGAAAGCCTGCAAGACTTTGCGCAGGCGCTTCTCATCGAGGTGACGAATCATGCGCCCGTTGCGGGCAATAGAGATGATCCCCGTCTCCTCAGAGACGGCAATGGCGATAGCGTCGCTTTGCTCGGTGATGCCTATGGCTGCTCGATGGCGGAGGCCCAGATGGTGGTCGGTCATAAAGTCTTCGGTCAGAGGCAAGACGCAGGCGGCGGCCACAACTCTGTCTTCGCGTACGATGGCCGCTCCATCGTGCAAAGCCGTGTTGGGGAAAAAGATGGTCAGAAGCAATTCGCAGGTGACCAGGGCATCTACCTTCACCCCCGTGTCAATGTGCTTTTGCAGACCAGTTTCCCGTTCCAATACGATCAGAACTCCGTGGCGACGCTCCGATAATCGTTGAGAGGCTTCACAAATCTGGTTGATGGCTCGCTCTATTATGGCCTGACGAGGCGAGCGGTTGATAGGGAACCCCGTTCGGCCCAGTCGTTCCAACGCCCGCCGCAGCTCGGGCTGGAAGATGACCGGTATGGCTACCAACAGGGCCGGGATGGAGTTGCGGATCAGCCAGCTAAAAGCCGTCAACTGAAAGATACTGGTAACCAGAACGCTCAGCAGAACGATGATGATAATGCCGCGCAGAAGTTGGACGGCCTGAGTACCCTGGATGAGAAACAACAGCCAGTAGAAAAACAAAGCGACCAGGAGTATGTCAATGGCGCTCAGCAAGCCAAAATGTGAGAATATCCACAGAACATCTGACAAGCTCGTTTCTCCCTATGTTGTGAGGACAAGAAAGACATAGCACAAGGGGACATCTAACGGCGAATGTGATCCAGGAGCTGGCGGTAGGCTTCGACGTTGGCTGGCTCCAGGGCAATGATTTGTTTGACCGTCTGCACAGCTTCGTCTTTCAGGCCAGCTTCCAGTTGCATTTCTCCCAAAGCGTCCAGTTCAGCAACGGCCTCGCGTTTCATACCCTGTTGTACGTAGACTCGGGCCAGGAGAGCCCTAAGAGACATCTCCTGGGGCCTCAATTGGACGGCATCCTTGAGGATGCTCAGAGCTTCTTGCGGTTGCCCTTTGGCTTCGTAGTGTCTGACCAGTTCCCTTAGCTCGACCAGGGCCTTATGGTTCTGCCCTTGCTTTTGGTACAAGTCAAATAAACGCCTCCGCACCTTTTCGTCATCAGGGGACAACGCTTTGATCTCCTCATAGGCTGCTGTCGCTCCTCGCCAGTCTACTCGTTGCATGTTGATATCGCCGATTTTGTGCAGGATCTGCGCTTTCCACGTTGGCTCGTTGGAGGCTCGTGAGGCCAGGAGGAGAGCCTCATTGTACTTTTCCAGGACCTTATCAATCTGAGCCAGTTGGTAGTAGTCGTCAGCCAGGGACATGTATTGTTCCAGGGCCTGGTCAATCTCCCCCCGATTGACCAACAGGTCAATCATCCTGGCACGGACGTTCACATCCATGGGGGACATCTTGAGGACCCGCTTGTAGACGCCAATAGCCTGTCGGTCATCGCCACGCATGTGATACACTTCAGCCACAGCCATGTATTTGGCAATGGCCTCCTCCAATCTCTCCTGGCGCACGAACACTTCCGCCAGGTGCAGGTGAAGGGGGAGATAGGTTGGAGCCATTTCTATGGCCCTGTAGATCTCTTCAGTGGCCGTAGGCAGCATGTTGCGCTTTATGTATTCTTGGGACATGGCCATAGATGTCAGCACTTCCTCAGAGCCCGGCACTTCCAGGATCTCTGCCAGGCTTCTGGTGCCCCCCTCCTCAGCCACGCTGTCGAGACGGCGCCGGGCTTCCATCACCTTGTTCTGCCATCCTTTGCCGCTGAGAAAGTCAACCATTGAATCGAAGAAAGTTAGGGCTTTGTCCCGGTCCCCTTTAGCCTTATAGCTTTCTGCCATACTGTCATAAAGTTGGATCAGATCATCTGCTTGATCCCGTTGGACTGTTTGCAGGTCAACAATCTTCAAGACTTCAATGAAATGTTCCAGCGCATCCTCGATCTTGCCCTGGGCTCGATAACATTCTCCCAGGACAAAGTGACTGGCCAGACCGTATTCAGGGTGTCTTGTCGTCAGAGATAGTTCCCTGATAGCCTCATCGAGTCGCATCTTTTCGTGCAGGAGCAGTCCCAGGCTGAAGTGGATGGCTGGCTGGTCAACACCGGTCTCAACGAGACGAGAGTAGTTGGCAAGGGCTTTATCTATCTCCCCTCTGGTTTGGGAGTCAATGGCCTGGGCCAGGATAGTGTCAATTTGTCCCTGGGTGAGTTTGGGTGCTGCCTCTCTGGCTCTACGCCCTTCGACGAAAGTGGTTACATCGGCCACAGCGTCTTCTACAGGGTGTTCTTCAAAGAGTGTTTCAGCCAGCTCTCTCAATGCTTTCTGCATGGCAGTATCCACGGGACTGCCTTCTTCTTCGACAATCTCCTCTTCAATTTCAGGGACCTCGATGGCCTCGGGAACGGGGATGGGTTTCACTTTATCAACCCTTTTGCCTGCACGCAGGGCTTCCAATGTGGCATGGGCTTGCGTACTGCGGGGGTCCAGTTCCAGGGCAAGTCGGCATTGTTGGATGGCCTTTTCGGTCTGGCCCCGCCTCTGGAGGATACGAGCCAGGGCCAGGCGTTCCCTGGCGGCTGCTCGCACTTTGCCTTGCTCTGCATAGGCCCTGGCCAGGCTCAAGTGAGCCCCCAGGTGGTCAGGGGCCAGGCGTGTCGCCCGCAGCCAGGTCTCTATGGCCTGGCCCATTGCCTTCCGTTCGACATAAATGTTGGCCATAGCTACATAAGTTTCCGCTGCCTCGTCTAAACGTCCCAGGCGCTCCTGGACGTCGGCCACGCGCTCCCAGGCCAGAGGGTCGGCCGGCGTAAGTTGGCTGGCTCTCTGATAGGCGCGGAGGGCCTCTTCCAGTTGGCGGGATTCAAGGTAGGCCATGCCGAGGCTGACCAGAGCAGTCACGTCATCAGGAAACTCGGCCAAGGCCCGCTTGTACTCTGCGATGGCTTTGCTCCACTGCTTGTCCCAGGCATAGTTCGAAGCTCTCTTCATGGCCTCTTCGAACACGTTTCTCTTTCCAACCACGCTATACCTCCTGGGGTCTCCTCAGGCTTTGGGCTCTCTCCTATAGTATACCACAAGAATGGCAATTAAAAAAGCTCTGGAATTCCTAAAGTTGCTCTTTGAGAGTGTGTCTGAAAAAGTTCGTAGTGACGACTTTAGTCGTTAACTGCAGGTATTACGGGGGCAGAGAACGACTGAAAGTCGTTACTACGAGGCCAGATCCTGAATCTTCAGACACGCTCTGAGTGGCCTTGGAGCAGTGGGAGCTGATAATGAAAAGGGCCAGGCAAGTTTCTCTGAAAACGAATCCTGCCTGACCCCGGAGCGTCACCCGGCAGTTGTAACAGTAGTATAGATCATCTCATTTCTCTGTGCCCCAGGCCATCATTTTCAGTTGGGTGTATGCCGGCCGGGGGCTGCGATCGGGATTGAGGATAGCGTACCAACGCATGATCTCGTGCGAATCATACCAGGGTACACTGCTAAAGTCCAGGTTGAACAGGAAAATGGCTCCCATCCAGGGCCACTCGTCGGCAGCCTTCTGGTAGGCCCGTACCAAGTAGGTAGCCTGCTGTGCTTCGCTGACGGCGGTCGGTTGATGTTCTCCCATGTCCCAGGGGGATTGCAGCACCCAGCCTAGCTCGGTCACCCACAGGGGCGTCTCGCCGTCGTCGTTGGCGTCCATCACCTCGTGCTGGGCCTGGGCCCTGGTGAAGGAAAGCCCCCACGGATCGTGGTAGTCGGGCTCTTGACCGAAACCGTAGGGATGGGAGCCCAGGGCGTCGAAGTAGCCTTTGCCACCGGCATCGTAAATGCCCTGAATGTAGTCCAGGTCCCCCATAGCGCCTGGCCCGCCACCACCGGTGGTGGACAGACCTCCGGTGACGATGATACAATCCGGGTCAATTTCCTTGGCGGCCAGGTAGGCAGCCTTGAGCAAGGGCACGTATTCGGCCGGGTCAGGTTCACGCATCCCCCAGGCGTAGTTCAGATTGGGTTCGTTCCAAATCTCGTAAGCGGTTACTGTGCCCTTGTAGCGGCTCACCAAAGCTCTCATGAAATCGGCAAAGTCCTGGGGATCGCTGGGCGGGTGGGTCGGCAGTGTGTCTGGTAGACGTGCCCACTCGGGGCCCATGTTCACCCGCATCATGATGTTTAACCCTTGGGCGCTAAAGGCCTTGGTGATATTGTCGGGATCTTGCCACTTGAATTGGCCTTTGCTGGGCTCTACGCCCCCCCAGTCCACATAGCTCTTGGCCCACCTGAAGCCCATGTCTCGCACCAAATAGGACTTGCCCAGGTCGGCCAGGTTGACACCGTAGCGCAAAGTGGTAGATGGTTCTGGCTGGACTGCCGGACCCGCTGGCGCTGGATCCAGCGGGCCTGGGAAATTGCCTTTGCCGGGCCGTATGGCTGGCGTGTCGTCCCAGGCGATGTTGCTGGTCAGCCTCTGCAAACCGCTGCCATCACGGCGCAGGGCATACAGTTCGTGGTTGCCGTCTTGCCACGAGGTGAAAAGGAGCCAGGCTCCGTCAGGGGACCAGGTCAGCGAGCCCAGCCAGGCCTCGCTTCGGAAGAGCCAGGTGACGTCTGAGCCATCGGGCTTCATGACGTAGAGACCAGGTTTGTCCTCCTCATCCCAGCCGACGAAAGCGATTTGGCTGCCATCGGGCGACCAGGCCGGACTGGTCCCCTTCAAGGGCCAGACGGTCAGGATGGTCTCTTGGGAGCCGTCGGCGTTGATGACGTGGATTCCCTCCACTCCGTTGCGCACACCGGCGAAGGCCAATTTCTGGCTGTCCGGCGACCAGGCAGGGCTTCTATCATCTTGTCCCACCTCGTTTGTGATCAAGCGTCGTTCACCTGTGCCGTCGGCGTTGATGACATAGATTTCCTGGTTCCCGTCTCGTTCCGAGACGAAGGCTATGCGGGTTCCGTCTGGCGACCAGACGGGCATGTAATCCCAGGCCGGGTTGTTGGTGAGGTTGGAGGGATTATCTCCGTTGGCGTCCACGACGTATATCTCGCTGTTTCCGTCGCGGTGGGTGGTAAAGGCCAATCTGGTGCCGTCGGGGGACCAGGCCGGATCCCAATCGTAAGCTGGGTGCCCGGTCAGATTCATAGGGAGGCCCTGACCATCGAAGTGATAGATTTCGCCGTTGCCCTCGCGGTCTGAGGCAAAGGCAATGGAATAGGCGACCGGGATCGGTGTGGGGGTTGGGGTGGGGGTAACTGTTGGCGTCGAGGTGGGTAGCGGAGTCCACGTAGCCGTGGGAGGGGGGGTTGGCCGGGACAGTATGGGACAGGCACAGAGGCTGAGAATCTGGGTGCATAGGAACAGGCTAAAAATGAGACGTTTCATTGTGCGCCTATTATATCGCATTGCGTCAAATAAGGCAACAAGGGGCCTGCGCAGCAGGCTTGGTCGTGAGCGCTCATTTGAAGCAATTCATGCGAGGGCTTTGACCGAGGAGCCCGCTGGCCGGTTCTATCCACCGATTTCAGCGGATCGGCGAGGCTTTGTACCAGGGATTAACGACTTTGATAGAGCCCAAGTCCTAAAAAGCCTTGACAAAGTGGTGAAAGTGTGATATGATATATTGAGGAAAGTTTATACGCCGCACAAGCCTGCCCCGGGTCAGGGTTGTCCAAGTCAGGTGCCAGGCACTTTTGGCCTGGCAGGAAATGCCCATCGGAAAGGCGCTTATGTTGTCCGAGCAAGTGCCTGGCACCTTCCAACCGTGGTGGGGTGCATACCAGCCAGGATCTGGCTACACTGCAGTCTCAAGGAGGAGAATACCTCATGAGCGGAAATACCTTTGCACACACCCTGACCAGGGGGCTTGGTTTGTTGGTCATGGCCGCACTGCTGGCGGGATGGGCCACGTCCGCCGTCCAAGCTGGTCCGACCTATCAGCCTCCGACGAACAACGTGTACGTCATCCATGCCGGGGCTTACGTTGATATCAACACGCCCATTGGTGCCAGCCCTCTCGCTGCCGACGATGCAGACTCAGACGCTGCGAACTGCACCTTGCGCGACGCGCTCGGCATCGTGAACGCCGGTACGACCGGGGGCACAGTCAACGGCTGCACCATTACCACAGTCGGCGCTCCGGCAGCCAATATCTACCGTATCAACCTGCCCACCGGTGGCTACACCTACACGTTGAATGGCAGGGAACTACTCACCAGCGCCAACACGGTCTACATTGTGGGTGACACGGCGGCCAACACCATCATCCAAGCCTCGAGCGTGGACCCGACCCAACCCGGGCCCCCACCGGGTGTGGCTACCTACCGTGTGTTACGGAACAGTGGGGCCACCGTCGAGATAAGCAACGTCACCATCCGGCATGGTCGGTGCGCAGGTGCGTGTGCTCTTGATCCCGTCTCTGGCGGCGGTATCTTGAACTGGTGGGGCACCACGACGGTGGATGGCAGCACCGTCAACGCCAACCAGGCCGACTACGGCGGCGGCATCTTCAACGCGCAGGGCACCACGACGGTGGATGGCAGCACCGTGAGCGCCAACACGGCCCGCCTGGGGGGCGGCGGCATCTGGAACTGGGTCACGCTGAACGTCGTGAACGGCAGCACCATCGGCGGGGCGGGCGCGGGCAACCAGGCCGGATGGAACGGCGGCGGCATCTGCAACTGGGGCGGCACCACGACGGTGGATGGCAGCACCGTCAGCGCCAACACGGCCACCAACAACGGCGGTGGCATCTGGAACCAGGTCACGCTGAGCGTGCAGAACAGCACCATCGGCGGGGCGGCCGGCGCGGGCAACCAGGCCTGGGACGGCGGCGGCATCTTCAGCTGGGGCGGCACCACGACGGTGGATGGCAGCACCGTCAGCGCCAACGCGGCCACCGGCGGCGGCGGCGGCATCTGCAACTGGGCCACGTTGAACGTCGTGAACGGCAGCACCATCGGCGGGGCGGCCGGCGCGGGCAACCAGGCCGTGGAGGGCGGCGGCCTCTGCAACTGGGGCGGCACCACGACAGTGGATGGCAGCACCGTCAGCGCCAACACGGCCACCAGCGGCGGCGGCATCTCGAACCACGCCACGCTGAACGTGCAGAACAGCACCATCGGCGGGGCCGGCGCGGGCAACCAGGCCGTGGACGGCGGCGGCATCTTCAACAGGAGCGGCACAACGACCGTGACGGGCAGCCGCATCTTGTATAACACGGCCACCACCGACGGCGGCGCCCTGTACAACGACCGTGACATCGCCGGGGCCACCAGCGTGACGAACAGTTGTATCGTCGGCAACAGCGCCACGTCCTTCCTGAACAACCAGCCCGCCCAGCAAACGGCCACCGGCAACTGGTGGGGGGCCTGGACTGGACCCAACACCCCCGGCGCAGATACGGTTGGCGGCAACGTGGATACCAGCGGCTTCCTGACCGCGCCCATCCTGGGTTGTCCGGGCACCGCGCGGCCATCAGGAGGTGGCGGCGATGACGATGATGAGGAACCTCCTCCTCCACCGCCCACGCCCATACCCCCGCCCCAGGCCCGAGAGTTCAACTGCTGGCCCTGGCTGGTCGTCGTGCCGCCAGGTGCTGCGCCCAAGGCCGTCCCCGGCGAGTGGTGCCAGGCTTCGCTGGGCCAGCCTTTGCCGGCCGCCAGCACTTTCCGCTACCTGGGCCACTCGACCGAGGTGACCATCAGAGACGCGGCGGGCGCGGCCATCACCCAATTTGCCCAACCGATCAAGGTCTGCTTCCACTACACCCAGCCGGAACTGGACGCCGTGGGCGGCGACCCGGCCGACTTCTTGCTCCAGGTCTGGCGCGATGGCAAGTGGGACGCATTGGACACCAGGCCCGACGGCAGCCTGAGGTATCGCGGCGTGTGCGCCCCGGTGGATCACCTGACTCTGTTTGCCCTCTTTGCCCGTGACGGGGCAGCCCTGGACGCTTCTGCGGCGGCTGCATCGGACAGCGAGCTGGTCTTTCCCACGCACCTGCCGGAGACGGGCGCTCCACCCGGCGGGTGGCCGCTGGTCGTCGTCGGGCTGTGGCTGGTTTTGGCTGGCTATGCTGCACGTCGTAGC
>JBGVTF010000261.1:0-11726 GCA_041862415.1 Anaerolineae bacterium
GTCGTCGCCAGCGGCGATGGCTCAGCCACGTCCGCGCCCGCCTCGTATCCGAATAGCTCCTTGACCGTCTCCCGCACCAGAGCGTATAACCTGGTCAGAGGGATGTCCATAGGGCAGGCAGCCTCACATTCGCCGCAGCCGATGCATTTGTCGCTGATGTGGTAGGCGCGGATAAACTGGAAGGAGGCGTAATCCGGCGGCACCACGCCTGGCTGGACCCACAAGCCATCTTCGAGGATGCACTCGTCGCAGATGCAGACCGGACAGGCATTGCGACATCCGTAGCACTTGATACATTTGGAGAACTGGCGGTGCCAGAAGGCCATCCTATCATCGAAACTCTGCTCCCACAGCTTGCGTACGTTCTCGTCAACGGTTGGAGCAACGCCTTCCACCCTCTCACCCACGTCAATCCGCTGAGGGTATGGATGCTGGCAGCGACATTCTACGGCCTGGGCTTCCGTGCAGGCCAGCCCTATCAGGGTGAGCCTGTTCAGGTCCACTTGCTCGCGTTTGGCCATCTCGATGAGGGCCCGCTCGTCGCAGCCTCTGACCACGACGCCCAGCCGACCATCGGGGAACCTGGCCTGGATCAGCTTGCAGATGTTGGCCAGAGGGTATTTAGGCTCCAGAACCAGCGAGGCCAGGTCGTCTTCGCCCTGGAAAAGACACGGGCCGACACCGCCGTGCTGCTCACACAGGCCAAGCACACCATCCACCTGACCACTGGCCAGCAGTTGAGCGGCTATCTCACGTACTTTCTGAATCAGGTCTTGCATCTTCACCCTCAACAAACCACTCTCTTTTGCGATATACCATCCCGTGGCAGGAGGCCACCAGGTCGCCGTCTTCAGTGGTGACCGTCATGTGATAGAGAGCGGTGCGCCGGCCCAGTTTTTCCTCCTGCGCCTCGGCAAAGAGCTTTGTCCCCACCGGCACCGCCGAGAGGAAGGAGATGTTCATGGTGAGGGCGACGGCTGTCTGGCCGTGGGAGTTGCTGGCCGCAGCAAAGGCGGCGTCCGCCAGGGAAAAGATGGCTCCCCCGTGGGGCATACCGTGGAAATTGACCTGGTGCTCCCCGACGGCCATGCTCAGCCGACTGTAGCCTGGCTTGACCTCCAAGAGTTCAATCCCCATGAACCGGGCATAGGGGTCCTGGCTCATTTTGGAGAACAGTTGCTGACTAACTTTCTGGTCCATTGTGAGCCCCCAATTCTCTGACAGTCTCGACAAACTCGGTCACGATCTGTTGAAATCGGGCTCCTTCGGAGGCCGAGACCCAATCCACATACAGCCGGGCGGGGTTGATACCCAGATATCCCAGCATTTCTTTCAACAAAGCGAACCTTTTCTTGGCCCGGTGGTTGCCGCTGATGTAGTGGCAATCCCCTATATGGCAGCCCAGTACCATCACCCCATCCACACCGTTGGCGAGGGCTTTGATGACCCATTCTGGGGACACCCGGGCCGAGCACATCACCCGTATGACCTGAAAGTCCGAGGGCATCTGCAAACGGGACACGCCAGCCAGGTCTGCGCCAGCGTAGGAACACCAGTTGCAGCAGAAGGCGAGGATCCTGGGCTTGAAATCACCCGAACTCTGTCTGATCTTTTCCATCCAGCTTGCCTCAAAAACGACGATCGGCTCTCCTTGCTAGCAGACCTCGATCATGCGCAATATTTGCAGGTCAGTGAAGCCCCGCTGCTGCATAGCCCCGTTGGGGCAGGCCGCCACGCAGCTCCCGCAGCCCTTGCACTGGGTGGCGTTGACCCACGACCTCTGGCCATTCTCGCCAGTCCGCAACTCGATGGCGCTGAAAGGACACACCAGGACGCAGGTCCCACATCCGGTGCAGAGGCGCTCATCAGAGAAGGCGGTGATGGCCTCCACCTGCACAAAGCCCTGTCGCATTGGGGCGGCAGCCTTGGCCGAGGCAGCGTAGGCCTGGGACACGCTCTCGGTGATATTGGAAGGGTAGCGGGCCGAGCCGCACAGGTAGACGCCGTCGGTGGCGAACTCGATGGGCCGCAGCTTGAGATGAGCCTCCAGGAAAAACCCCTCGCTTCCCCGGGGCACCTTCAGCATCTGGGACAGCCTTTCGCTATCGGGATGCGGGACCAGCGGAGTGACCAGAACCACCAGGTCGGCCGGCAGGGTGAGTTCCTTGCCGATCAACTGATGAAAGACCTTGACCTCCCTGGCCTGACGCACCCCAATGACCTGAGGGAGCCTGTCCAGACCGTAGCGGATGAACCGGACCCCAAGCTCCATGCCCCGCCGGTAATGCCTTTCAATGTGCTCCCCGTAGGCCATCACGTCGCGTTGGAGAATATACACTTTGGCCCGGGGGTTTTGCTCTTTGATGAGCACCGCGTTTTTCAGGGCGGCGGTGCAACAGAAACGCCCGCAGTAGGGTCGCTCGGTAGTCCTGGCCCCGACGCAGTTGATCATGACCACGTTCTGTGGAAATTCGAACCCCTTCTTGAGCAACTCCTCCAGTTCCAGAGGGGTGACCACATTGGGCAGCATGGGGTAGCCGTAATAGCCCCTGGGCTTGAACTCCTGAGCGCCCGTAGCCACGATGACCGTCCCCACCTCGAACTCGGCTCCCTGGTGCTCACGGCACTGTTGCGCCGATTTCGTCACCCGGACCTGGAAGTGGCCGATGAACCCCTCGACGCTCTCCACCTCGCTGCGCAGGTAGGTCGTGACGCGGGGGTGGTTCTCCACCTGCGCGCTCAGAGGAGCCAGAAACTCGCTGGCTTCCTCGTAGGTGGGAAACACTCTGTTCACCCCTCGCAGCAGACCACCCAGTTCCGCCTCCCGCTCCACCAGATGCACGGCAAAGCCCTGATTGGCCAGATTCAGCGCCGCCGTCATGCCCGCGACACCACCGCCGATCACGAGGGCGGCCGGGTACACGTCACTCCGGAACTCTTCCTGGGGTTCCAGATAGCGGGCTTTGGCCACCCCCATGCGGACGAGGTTCTTGGCCTTCTGTGTCGCCTCATCCGGGGCGTGCATGTGGATCCAGGAACAGTGCTCGCGGATGTTGACGAACTCGAAGAGGTACTTGTTCAGACCAGCTTCCTCGCAGGCACGCTTGAACAGGGGCTCGTGGGTGCGGGGAGTGCAGGAAGCCACAATCACCCGATTCAGATCGTGCTCGGCGATTCTCCCTTTGATCGAGGACAACCCCTCTTCGGAGCAACTGTACATGCTGTCCTCGGCGTAAGCTACGTCGGGGAGGGTGCGGGCGTATTCCACCACCTCCGGGACACGCACCACCGCACCGATATTATTGCCGCAGTGACAGACGAACACGCCTATACGGGCTTCTTCCACGCCCTCATTCTCCTAATAGGTCCAGCAGAATCTCCACCGCCGTGCTGACGTAGTGACGGCATTTCTCCTTGACGTTCAGGTCGTCCCACTTCTGTCTGCCCTCGGGGGTGGTGAAATCACACTCTGTCAACTCGAGACATAAGGCGCTACCGTGTTGCTTCTCAAAACGGCGGCAGAGTTCCAACACCAGGGCGTAGGCTGTGTCTTTGTCCTCCATCTCCCTCAGCCGCCCATAACGGAGGCCAATGGCCATCACCCCACCGTTCAGCGCCCCACAGACCAAACCCCGGTGGCCGAGGCCGCCGCCAAAGCCCGAGGCGATCCCGGGGATGAGATCGCTCTCCACCCCTAGCTCCTCCTGCATGACCTGCAGGACCGACTCCGCTCAGTTGTAGCCAGAGTCGAAATGGCGAAGAGCCCTCTCCACTGCACTTTGAACATCGCTCATGAAAGAACCCCCTCTCTACTCAAAAGTTCGGCCACCCTGGCCGCCACCCCCGAAGCCTGGATGACCGAATCGGGGATGTCCTGGGGGGCCTGGCAGAAACCGCAGGCAAAGATGCCGGGCACATTGGTATCCACTGGCCGGGACAATTTGTCTGGAATGTCCACGAACCCGACCTCATCCAGCTCCAGACCTAGCTTCTCAGCAATTTCCCGATGACTGCCGTGGGGAATCAGTGCCTGGCAAAGCACCACCAGCCCCGCTTCCATGCTCGTCGCCCTGCGTACTGGATCCTCTGCTTCTGCGAGCATGGTCTCGTCGTACCAGATGACAGGATTCCCGGTTTCGGGATCCTCGGTTATCTTCCCCGGACGGCCCCTGATGTAGACTACATCGTATTCTTGCCTGGCCCTGGTGATGTACTCCTGAAATCTCTTCCCTACGGCCCTCACGTCCGTGTAGAAGATAGAGGACTTTAAGTCGGGATAGTGTTCGTTGGCCAGGATAGCCTCCTTGGTGGCGTGCATGCAGCACACGCTGGAGCAGTAAGGGTTGTAGTGGACGTCCCGCGAGCCGACGCATTGGATGAAGGCCAGGGTGTCCGAGACCTTGCCGTCAGACGGACGCCGCAACTCCCCACCGGTGGGGCCAGAGGCTGAGATGAGACGCTCGTACTCCAGTCCGGTGATGACGTTGGCAATCTGACCGTAGCCATACTCTTTCAGTGGAGTCGGATCGTACGGATCGAACCCTGTGGCCACGACAATGGCTCCCACCTTCAGCCTCGAGATCCTTTTTCTCTGCTCAAAGTCTATGGCCCCTGCCTGACAGGCCTGCTCACACAGGCGGCACCGGTCCCCTTTTTTCCCTTTGGCCTTGGCCGTCAAATAGAGGCAGTTCTCCTCATCAATGGTCATCTTGCGCGGGACGGCCTGCGGAAAAGGCAGGTAGATGGCCTTCCGCTTGTCGAGGCCCACATTGAATTCACTGGGGACCCGACGCGGGCATTTCTCCACACATTCGCCGCAGCCGGTACATTTGTCCAGGTCAACGTAGCGGGGTTTCTTAAGAACCTTGACCCTGAAATCACCAGCCTGGCCCTTGACCTCCAGTACCTCCGAGTAAGTGAGCAGGTTGACGTTCTCGTGCCCGGCACATTCGATCATCTTGGGAGCCAGGATGCAAATGGAACAATCGTTGGTGGGAAAGGTCTTATCCAATTGGGCCATCCGCCCGCCTATGCTGGGCGTCCTCTCCACCAGGTGGACCCGAAAGCCCATGTTGGCCAGATCAATAGAGGCCTGGATGCCAGCAATGCCAGCGCCGATGACCAAAACCGCTTCTTTTTTCCTTCTCGCCTTTGTCATCAGTTTGACTCACATCACTCAAAGCGTGTCCGAAAAGTCAAAACTCGGCGTTTGTCTAGACCTCCCAAACGTTTTTCAAACACCCTCTCAGGCGAACCGGCTCATCAGCTCGGCGAACTTTAGACCGGCGCCCCGTTTCTTTCTCAGGTTGGCTGTGCTTAGGGGCAGATATTGCAACGCTTCCGGCTGACAGAAACGGACGCAGGTTGGATCACCGTCACACAGGTCACACTTGACCACCCTTCTGGCCACGGCATCAATCCCCATACCGCCAAAGGGGCAGGCGGCCACGCAGATCTTGCAGCCTATGCACAGATCGTAATCTACCACCACCCGGCCTAGCTCCTCGTCGTGGTAGATAGCGTCCTTGGGACAAACTGCCATACAGGGCGGCGATTCGCACTGCTGGCAGATCATAGGCAGCGCCAAACCTTCTGCCTCCCATTTGATAACATGAATCCTGGAGCGGGTGGGGTTGCTCACGCCTTCGTGCTTGACCGAGCACACCAGTTCACACGCCCGGCAGCCGGTGCATTTCTCAGAGTCCACGAGTAATATCTTCTGCATAGTGAGTAAAGCCTCCTTAAGGAATACAGGAACTGCTCTTGCTCCGGCTGGATTTGTAATCCAGCCGCTGGACCGCCGGATAGGCAATCCGGCGGGAGCGGAAGTCTTTACGGACCCTAGAGCTTGTGGGACGGCTCTTTGTCCAGGCCCAGCTTCTCCAGCGTCTCCGGCCGGGGCACGCCGTTCTCATCCCAGCCGTGAAGCTCGTAGTATTGGTCAATCATCTTTTTGAATTTCTCACGGTCGAGCTTTTTGCCGCGGGCGACCGGCAGGCCGACCGGAGTCGGCTCGTCGAAGTAGCGGTCCACCAGCCAGTCGTGCTCCCTGGTCAATCCTTCCCGGATGTTGAACAGCCGCTCCACGGTGTAGGCCCGATCCGCCACCTCCCAGATTTCCTGAGGCGACATCTCCAGACCAGTGTTGTAGTAGAGCAGCTTGGAGAACTCGTCAAAGCTGAGCAAGTTAGGGCTGAGGAAGACGGTGTGGTACTTGCAGACGCCCAGGCAATCCACGGCCTCGTAGACCATCTCTTGCCACTGCACCTGGCGGGGCTTGCCCTCGTAGTCACTATAACTAGAGGTGAGGGGGCCATCGTAAGGGGTGGGATTGCTGTAAATCTTGCGCAGCACGGGTTCGGGCAGGTGATAGAGGTCAATGGCCGGACGGCTCCGCAGGTGGTCTGAGCCCCTGGAACCGGTGGCGACGCCCAAGGCCAGCGCCGGGGTGGGTCGCTCATCTGAGTGCAGGTTGCTCATCCCTTTGACCTGGATGCAATACTTGAGAGAGTCCTTGCCGATCTTTTCAGCAGCTCGCAGGGGGCCTTCGGCCAGGATGTCACCCAACCCTTTGCGTTCGGCTATGCGGTGGACCATTTCGATCACTGCCTCGTCGTTGCCCCACTCCAGCTTCAGGCCGTCGGTATCCTCGTCGGTCAGGATGCCCTTCTCATACAGTTCCATGGCCCAGGCAATTATGCTGCCTGTCTCCAGAGTGTCAAGGCCATAGGTGTTGACCAGGTGGTTGCCGACCAGGATGGTGTTGAATTTGTTGCAGCCGACTTCCATGCCGAAAGCGCCCTGGCTGGTGTATTCCGGTCCCTGGGCATAGACCCCAGCATAGGGTCCTTCCTTGATGATGTACTTGTGACGGCAATGGATGACGCAGCCGAAACACCCCTCAGTGCCGAAGGAGACATCCTCGATGTGCTCGCACTCGATGTTCCCGCCCACGAGCTGATTCAATTGAAAGTTCTGGCAACGGATGAGGCCCGTGCTATTGGTCACCCCATAGATGAACATGGTGCCCCATTCCTGCATGATCTGAGCGAACTTGGTTCTGTTCACTTTATTGATCATCTGCTCATCATATTCCAGGGCCTGCTCAGGGTGCTTGATTTCGATATCCATGGTGCCGCGCACGGCAATGGCCTTGAGGTTCTTGGAGCCCATCACCCCACCCATGCCCGATCGGCCGCCGGCGTTCTTGAGGCCGGTCATCACGTTGGCGAAACGCACCAAGTTCTCGCCGGCTGGGCCGCAGCACATGACCTTGACCTCTTCGTCCCTCAGTCCCTGGCGGATGCTCTCCTGGGTATCAAAGACTCCCTGTCCCCAAATGTGGGAGGCGTCCCGGATCTCAATTTCTCCATCGTTGATCCAGAGGTAGACAGGTTTCTTGGCCTTGCCCTTGATCACCAGGTGATCGAAGCCAGCCCACCGCAGTTCCGGAGCGAAAAAGCCCCCCATATTGGTGCTGCCCACGAACCCCGTCAGGGGAGACTTGGCTGCCACGTGGGTGCGGGCTGAGGCTGAGGCCAGAGTAGCACCCAGGACTCCAGCGCTGACCAGTAACACGTTGTCGGGCCCCAGCGGGTCAATGCCTTGCTTGATGTGATTGTACAGGAGATACATGTCCATCCCCCGCCCTCCTAGATACAACTTGCGCATCTCAAGAGGGATGGGAGCGGTCTCGACCTCCCCGTTTGAAAGGTTTATGTAGGCTATCTTACGGTTGAGAGCCATTCTCTCGCTACCTCCTCTCCTGCTGCTCTAGTGCTTCTCGCCTCTCCCAGCTTTCCCAGACCGGCTTTCTGATCTTGGCCAGCGGACCCGACCAGGAAATGTACCATTCTCCGCCGCAGTTGGGACAGGCCATTCTCTCCATTCCCTTGGGAACCCGGAAACGCTCAAAACAAGCTAAGCACCTCACTTCCCCTGTTCTTTCGCTTTTCTCTCTCATGGCGACCCTCCTTCTAAATATATGTCACTTTTTTGCACGCCGTCCTGCAAATGACACATTGATATTGTAGCACACAACTCTCAAAAAGTCAATTCTCAAACTTCCTTGACAAGCATCGCCAAGTGACATATAATAATAACGTTAGTCGGCACGGCTCAAATTGACGCCTGTAATCAACCATTGAGAAACGAAGAAACTGTTATGCCGACTGTGCTACGTGAGGGACGTTACCGCTTTTACTGTTCAGCAACGAGGGTCAAGAGCCACCACACATCCATATCCAAGCGGGTAGCGACCAAGCAAAATTCTGGCTTGACCCGATTGATTTGGCATCAAATTATGGATTCAGAGCACACGAATTGAACCAAATTGAGCGAATTATCGAACACCATCAAACAGAATTGATAGAGGCTTGGAATGAGTACTTTGGTTAAAACCAAACCCAAACTTCGCCGGGCTTATGTGCCAACAACCGCCCTAGCCAAAGCGGTGGAATTTGACGATGATATGATGCATGTCCTTTTGACTGATAGACGCATTATCAGTGTGCCAATTATCTGGTTCCCATTGTTGCACGAAGCCACGCCTGAACAACGAGAGCGATATGAAATTGGCGGTGGTGGTGTTAGCCTGCATTGGCCTGAAATAGATGAGGATTTGTCAGTTGCCAATTTAATGGCCGGCGTAGACTGGCCATCTGCGTAAATGTGCTGATTTTTCACATCACAGGCGTATTAGAAACTGGCTATGAGGCAGGCATTGTGAGTCTCTTAATGCACAGTGGAAAGGGTTGAGAATCTCGGTTGCTGCCCTTGGAGGTGCTGGATAGGAGAGGTGCAGGCTGAGATTTTTAACTTATGAGGAATAAAGGAGGTGAAGAAAAGCCAGTACGTTCAAGATATTTCATTGCAGACTAGAGTCGTACAACTGAAAACTGGGGCTGCGGGCCCCACCCCACTTGTGGCGCAACAGAGTCGCTGTTAGCACATTGATTGGGGAAAGTCAGTGATTCGGTGAGACAAGCGAAATGAGGCTAGGAGAAATGGATGCCACTGATAAAGAGTGGGAAAAACCACTGGATGAGGATTATTGGGGGGTATTATTACACGAGGGGGAATATTCACGCGCAACATCTCCTCCCGTGAATGAAGGGGAGGTTCTACAAGGGCTCGGGGCCGAGTTGCTTCAACCCGAGGACCAGGTTCTGAGCCCCCCAGGCTCGGATGTGAAAGGCGATCCGGAGGCGACAAGCGACAGCGAGAGCGCTTATGCCAGCGAAGAAGACCAATTGGAGCGAGATTGGCAGTGGATTCAAGAGAGTCTCGCTAACAGCGAGGTCATTGATGGGAAAGTGACAGGCTGCAATCGTGGAGGGCTGCTGGTTGAGCTTAATAATCTGCAAGGATTTGTGCCCATCTCACACTTGGCTGATTTCCCTCGGTATATGGATGTCGAGGAAAGAAGGGCAGAGCTGGCCAGCCGGATAGGCGAAACACTTTCGTTGAGAGTCATCGAGGTAGATCGAGGGAAAGATCGTTTGATACTCTCAGAGCGCCAATTGGACCGAAAAGGGCGTTCAGCGGATGATGTGTGGGATAGAATCTGCGAGGGTGATATTTGCCGGGGTCGGGTCACCAACCTGTGCTCCTTCGGCGCCTTTGTTGACCTGGGCGGCGTGGAGGGTTTGATCCACATCTCCGAAATGTCGTGGGGACGGGTAGCCCATCCTCGCGACGTTTTGCAGAGCGGTGATGAAGTAGAAATCTATGTGCTCGGCGTGGATAGAGAACGGCAGAGGATCGCCCTCAGCCTGAAACGCTTGCAGCCTGACCCGTGGAGTCTGGTGGAGGAACGCTACGAAGTAGGTCAGTTGATCGAAGGCACCATTACCAATGTGGTCAGCTTTGGGGCCTTCGCTCGCATCGAAGAGGGCCTGGAGGGGCTGATCCACATCTCTGAGTTGGCTGAGGGAGACTTCCTGCATCCACGCAATGTGGTCAAAGAAGGCGACAGGGTTACTGTGCGTATCCTGAACATTGACTGCGCCCGTCACCGTCTGCGGCTGAGTCTCAGGCAAGCCTGGACTGCCAATGAAGACGTCAGCGACTCCGATCAGTTATGGCATGCTTTGTAACCCCCCCTCCCCCAACCTGGGGGAAAGGGGAGCCGATGCCTTCCATATCCAGGGATGCTCTTCCCCCTTCTCCCAGAGTTGGGAGAAGGGGGGCTGGGGGGATAAGGGGCATGAAGGGAGAGTAGGACAAACTTGAAACGACGGAATATCAGCCTGGACCCGCGTCAGCGAGAGATCCTGGGCCTTCTTCTGCTGGCTTTGGGAGTCCTCACCCTCATCAGCCTGCTCAACATCACGCCGGGCACAGTCAGCGGCTGGTGGGCAGGCTTCCTGCGCCATCTCTTTGGCTGGGGAGCTTATCTTGTGGCCCTGGCCCTGGGAGCAGGTGGGATCATCCTCCTGGCCCATAACCTCCAGCCTGGGAGCATCATCGGCTGGAAGATGGTCATCGGGCTGGAACTCGTCTTTCTGGCCGGCCTGGCTTTGGTGCACCTCCTCTCTCTCCACCCCGATCCCCTTCAGTTAGCCCACGACGGTGAGGGGGGCGGCTATGTGGGCTGGGCCATCAGCAGCGTCCTGAGCCAGGCTCTTGGCCCGCTGATGGCCTTTCTGATCCTCCTGGCCACGGCCATTGCCGGGTTGATCCTGACCTTTGATCTTTCCCTCGGCCAGATACAGCATGGTCTGACCTCTGCCTGGAAAGCGGGGCTGTCTTTCTACCGCCATTTGAGGCCTCCGGCGGTGACAAAGCCCCAGAAGCCCACTCCTGCTCCCACCCCAAAAACCAGGGAACCATCTCCCCCTCCCGTGATCTCCCGGGCCAGGCGGGCCTCGGAGGGCAAGAAGCGGACCACTGCCAGGGCGAAGGTGAAACGAGACAGCCGCCTTCCCCCTCTGGATATCCTCAACAGCCTTTCGCCCCAGGCCTTCAGCGACACCGACGCCCGCTATAAAGCCCGGATCATCGAGGAAACCCTGACCAGCTTTGGCGTGCCGACCAGGGTAGTCGAGATCAGGCAGGGACCTGTCGTCACCCAGTTCGGCGTGGAGCCCGGCTACATTGAACGCCAGGGCCGCGACGGGCGCGTCAAACGGCGCAAGGTGAGGGTCAGCAGAATCCAGGCTCTGGTCAACGACCTGGCTCTGGCCCTGGCAGCCGCCCCTATCCGCATCGAGGCTCCCGTGCCGGGCCAGCCCATCGTGGGCATCGAGGTGCCCAACTCAAAGATCTCCCTGGTCTCCTTGCGGGAGATCGTGGAGTCACGGGAATTCCAGCGTCTGAAATCAAAGCTAAAGATCGCTTTGGGTGCGGACGTCTCCGGCCAGCCGATAGTGGCCGACCTGGCCCTCATGCCCCACCTCCTCATCGCCGGGGCCACCGGTTCGGGCAAATCGGTCTGCATCAACTCCATCGTGACCTGTCTCCTTTTCCACAACACCCCCGAAACCCTGCACCTGCTCATGATTGACCCCAAGATGGTCGAACTGGTGGGCTTCAACGGCATCCCCCATCTTCTGGCCCCGGTAGTGGTCGAACTGGATGAGATCGTGACCTCCCTGACCTGGGTCACCCGGCAGATGGACGAGCGCTACCGGCTCTTCGCCGAGATCGGGGCCCGAGACGTTGACGATTACAATCGCCGGGTAGCCCGCCGGCGACAGGAAATCCTGCCCTACATTGTGGTGGTC
>JBGVTF010000262.1:0-2527 GCA_041862415.1 Anaerolineae bacterium
GCCAGCCCTTCGACACGCTCAGGACACAGCCCCTGCCGGTTCCTCTGGCGAACCCGTTCCACGGCCTGGGTAATGCCGCCAGCGGCAGCGATGTGGTTGTCTTTGATGAGCACCATGTCGTAGAGGCCCAGGCGGTGGTTCTGGCCGCCACCCATGCGCACAGCCCACTTGTCCAGAAGCCGCAGGCCGGGGACGGTCTTGCGGGTGTCGAGGATGAGCGCTTTCGTGCCAGTCACCGCCTCCACGTAACGGCGGGTCAGGGTGGCGATGCCCGACATGCGTTGCAGAAAGTTGAGGGCGGTGCGCTCGGCGGTCAGGATGCTGGCGGCGGGACCTTCAACCGTAGCCACGATGTCGCCTTTGGATATGGCATCGCCGTCTTTCATACGAGCCTGGAAGGCGATGCGCTCATCCACCTGCCGGAAGACCTGGCGGACCACCTCCAGCCCGGCCAGCACCCCCTGGGCCTTGGCCAGGAAGCGGCCGCGGACCAGCATCTCCGGCGGCAGGATCCACTGACTGGTGACGTCGCCCGAGCCGACGTCTTCGGCCAGGGCGCGTTGCACTATGGCACTAATCTGTTCATCAATCATGTGCGATTCCCCTCTCAGCAAAAAGATAACACAAGGAGAGCAAAATGTCAAGGGTTTTTCCCAAAATCTTGTTTTGTGTGGTATAATTATGGCGCTGTCTACCCCCGAGGTACATCTTGCCAATAAAGCGCCGGTGGATTGGTCACACCCCCAGCCTGGCGGCGCTAATCAGGAGGCCCACAAGCTCATGCGAAATATCCTCATCACCGGAGGGGCTGGCTTCATCGGCTCCAACTTTGTACATTACGTCCTCGACAAGTACCCTGATTACCGCGTTGTAGTCTACGACAAGCTGACTTATGCCGGCAATCTGGACAATCTCAGAGACGTGGCCGATAATCCGCGTTACACCTTTGTCAAAGGCGACATCTGCGATGAGACACTGGTGGATCAGGTCATGCGCCAGCACCAGATTGACACCATCGTCAACTTTGCAGCGGAGACCCACGTAGACAGGTCCCTGATGGGCGCGGGCAGTTTCATCCAGACCGATGTCTACGGCACCTACGTTCTGCTGGAAGCGGCCAGGAAGTATGGCGTGGAGCGAATACACCAGGTGAGCACCGACGAAGTGTACGGTGAAATCGCCGAGGGTTACTCCTCGGTGGAGATTGACCCTCTGGTCACCCGCTCTCCCTACTCGGCCAGCAAGGCGGGTGGTGACCTGATGTGCTACGCCTATTTCGTCTCCTTCGGGGTGCCGGTGACCATCACAAGGGGTTCGAATAATCTTGGGCCGTTCCAGTATCCTGAAAAGGTCGTCCCCCTCTTTATCACCAACGCCATTGACGACATCCCTTTGCCCCTCTACGGCGATGGCTTGCAGATGCGGGACTACCAGTACGTTCTGGACCACTGCGAGGGCATTGACGTGGTGCTGCACAGGGGCAAGGTGGGCGAGGTCTACAACCTGGGCACCGGGGTGGAGACACGGAACATTGACATGGCCCGGCTCATCCTGGAGTTGCTGGGCAAGCCGGAGAGTCTCATCCAGCACGTCAGGGACCGCCCCGGCCACGACCGCCGCTACTCCCTCGACTGCGACAAGATCAAGGCCCTGGGTTGGCGCAGCCGTCACACCTTCGAGCAGGCCCTGGAGAAGACGGTCAGGTGGTACGTGGACAACGAGTGGTGGTGGCGCAAGATCAAGTCGGGGGAGTATTGGGAATACTACAGGAAGCAATACGAAGGGCGTGAGTTATGAGATTTCTAATCACTGGCGGGGCCGGGTTCATCGGCTCCGCGTTGGCCAATCGTCTGATCAGGGAAGGGCACGATGTACGTGTTCTGGATGACCTAAGCGCCGGTTGCGACCCGGCTCGATTGGACCCCAAGGTGCTCTTCACCCGGGGCGACGTGACGGACGTCCCCAAGCTGTGGACTCTGCTGCAGAAGGTAGACTGTGTTTACCACCTTGCGGCGCGAGTCTACGTGGAGCAGTCTATCCTGTACCCCCGTGAATACAACGACGTCAACGTCGGCGGCACGGTGGCCGTCATGGAGGCCATGCGGGACGCGGGCGTCAAGCGGGTAGTGCTGGCCTCCTCGGGGGCGGTCTACGGTGAGCAGACCATGCAACCGGTGAAGGAGACCCAACCCCCTAATCCTCAATCGCCCTATGCGGTGAGCAAGATCGCCGCCGAGCACTATGTTTTCACCATCGGGGCCTTGTGGGACATAGAGACGGTGGCCCTGCGCATTTTCAACGCCTATGGACCCGGCCAGCAGTTGCCGACCTCCCATCCACCGGTGATCCCTCAGTTCGTCAAACAGGCTCTGAGCGGAGGCTCGCTGGTCGTCTTTGGCGACGGCAGCCAGACCAGGGACTTTGTTTACATTGACGATGTGGTAGAGGCTATGGTGGCTGCCGCTACCGCGTCCGATGTTGATCGAACCATTATCAACGTGGGCAGTGGCCGAGAGCTCAGTATCAA
>JBGVTF010000263.1:0-11020 GCA_041862415.1 Anaerolineae bacterium
TGTGCTGCTGATGACCATCTTGCTCCTCCTCATTTTCTACCTGCCTTCGCCAAAATGGCGTAGGCTTTTCGTAACCCTTTACATCTTCTTTGTCATAACGTTGCTGACTGGCACAGGGCTGCAGATGTTCCTGGCTACCAACAGAACGGTGGCCAGACTTGTTGATGAAAACAAGATAGGGAATTTCCTCATTGGAGGGTTGGCCGAACAGATCATCCTGTCTATGGTGATTGGTCTGATAGCAGGTGCCTCTGTGGTGGGCGTGCCTTTGCTGGCCGTTATGCTGACCAGCTCAGAATACATCCTGGCCCTTCACGAGGTCCACGGCATCAGGCGAAGGGACGCCCTACGGGTACTGTGGAGCCTGATCATGGGCATCAATTACCCCTGGATGATCATAGAGAATGGCAAAGTGACCAAGAGCAAGCCGAAAGGCATCCTCCCCGAAATTGGAGGACCTGGCGTCGCCGTCATCCGTGCTGGCAATGCTGTGGCCTTTGAGCGGAGCGGCAAAATCTCCCAAATCGCTGGGTCCGGGCTGGTCTTGTTAAAGCGGTATGAGCGCATAAGGGCCATTTTCGAACTGCGGCCTCTGTGGGAGATAAGAGAACTGGAAAACGTACTGACCAAGGATCGTATTCCGCTGACTATCGTCATGGGGGTTGGCTTCCAGATCGAACCCAAAGAAGTGACAGACCAAAGGCCGGAGAGCTTCGTTGAACCAAAGGGTGAGGCACTGTCAGAGGTGATCGGCGAGATCTACAGAGTCTACAAAGCCGCTGTAGAGAAGGCTGTGTATCATCTTACTCCCGAGGGCTGGGAAGTCCTGACCGTTGGTCCCGCCCAGAACTTCCTGCGAGATGTAGTGGCTACCTACAATTTTGACGAGATTTTCAAGAAAGTGGACGAAGTCGAAGGAGAGCTGGGCGGATTTGACCCCGACCAGCGCATTATCAAAAAAATAGAGGACAAGGTCATGGAGAGGTTGAGCCCCGCAGCCCCTGGATGGGGTGCCCAGGCTCAGGTGGTAGATATAAGGGAGATAAGGATACGAGAGGACGTGCTGCAAAAAATGCTGGATTGGTGGGGGGCGGAGTGGAAGAAGAGGATAGCGATCAAGGAGGCTGAAGGTGAGAGAGAAGCTTTGATCACGAAAGCAGAGGGAGAGAAAAAAGCTTTGATCGCGAAAGCGAAGGCTCAGAAAGTTGCCCTTTTGGAGAAGGCGGAGGCAGAAGCCAGGGCCATCACTGCACTGGAGGGAGTAAAATATGAGGTCAGAGAGAAGATATTGGAGCAGGTGGCGCACCTCAGCGCAATTAACGCGAATGTAGCCCTTCGCTTTATCAACATCGTAGAACAGCTATCCCGTGACATGACAGCAGACGATGTGGCCGCCCGCCGCTACATCGAGGTGTTGGAGGCCATAGCCAAAAGCGATGGACAAAAGACCATTGTCATTAGCGGAGACAGACAACTGCTGTGGCCCAGGCGTCGCATAGGCGGTGCGCTCGAAGAACCTGAAGGCAGAGGGCCCGACGAAGAAATATAAAGCTAATAGCCGTTACAATTGCTCGACTTCAGGAGGCATGCATCCATGGCAACCTGCATATCCTGCAAAGGCGAATACTACAAAGAACGTCCAGAGGAATGTCCCAGGTGCGGCGCTGACAACAGGAATTGGCACAGACACAAGAACCTTGGCTCTCGAGCCAAGTTCAGCGATTTCTTCCTCAGCAGCGTGTGGGGGCTTTTGGCCCTAGGCTCGCTGGTGCTGCCTCTTGTCCCTGCCCTGCTGTGGGACACCTTCAACACCGTTGCCGCCATGCGCGTTGTGGTCCCCCTGGCTATCCTCCTATGTTTCATAATCTTCTTGTTTACCCACGCGCTCAAGCTCAGTCTGCGCGAATACGAGTGGCTGCGGCGGATCAGAAAAGGCTGGCGCCTTCCTCTATCAGTGCTCTCGGTGGTTGCTTTCACTCTGGCCTTGATCTTGGGTCTGGCGGTGGTCTTTGTCCTGGACACTGAGAGGACCCGTGGATTGACAAGGGTCCTCCTGACCATCGCCTTCTCTCTGGCCTTCGTCAATCTCACCCTCTCAGCTATGCTCATGACCATCCGCGACTATGCCCGAAAACTTGACGAACTGGTCCCCCAACCAATCTTCATGCACGAGGGCCGTCTGCTGAGGGTGATCGTTCGCGCTGCCGAGGGAAAGTTGGGTGGTGATATACCCCTTGAAGTGCAGGACTGGATGCGGACGGCCTCAGGAGGTGTGCGCGCTTTATTGACCTTCAACAGTGGGTTAGAGGAGAGACAGGTGAAGACGCCAGGAGGAGAAGAAGTCATCATCGTCCAGGAAGAACGACAATGGGAGGCCATGGCAGACGCCTGGGGGTATATCGCAGCTTTCCAAGAGAAGGGTAGTAGACGACTGACTCAGGTGAAATAGTCCAGTAAAGGGAATAGGAACAATCTTGGAGAGGTAATAGGAAAGGGGAACTGGTGGAATCTTCCCAGGTTATCGTCGTGGGCGCGGCCGGTATGGATACCAAAGGCCGGCCCAGAAAAGCCCTGGTGCCGGGCACTTCTAACCCCGGCGACATCCGCATCAGCGTGGGCGGCGTAGGCCGCAACATCGCCGAAAGCCTGGCCCGAATGGGGGTGCATACCACCCTGCTCTCGGCCGTGGGTGATGACGAGTGGGGGCAACGTATCCTGGAATGTACCGCGGCCGGCGGCGTTGACGTAAGTCAAGTGTTGATCAAAGCCGACCCCCCCTCGGCTGCTTACCTGGCCATCCTCGACGAGGCCGGGGAAAAGTCCATCTCCATAGACGACATGGACATCATGGAGTCGGTAACCCCCCAGTATATCTATGCCCGCCGCCGTTTGATTAAGGAAGCGGATATGGTAGTCATGGACGCCAATCTCTCCCCCCAGGCCATGCGTTCCCTGATCTCCACAGCCCAAAAGTACGACGTGCCCGTCTGCGCCGACCCCACCTCAGCCATCCTGGCTCAGCGGCTCATCAAGCATCTGCCGGCCCTCTATATGATTACCCCTGATGCGTCCGAGGCGGAAGCGCTCTGTGAAAGAGGGACTTCGGACCGTGCAGAGGCGATGGAGGCGGCGAAAAGGCTCGTCGCTCTGGGGGTGGAGATTGCCATCATCACCCTGGCTGAGAAGGGCCTCTGCTACGCCACCTCCGAAGTCAGCGGCTACATCCCCGCCATACGCTCCGAGGTAGCGGACCGCACTGGGGCTGGAGACGCCCTGACGGCCGGGGTCGTCTTTGGCCTCCTCAACGATTTCCCCATTGACGAGGCCGTGCGCCTGGGCGTCTCTGCGGCTACCCTCACCCTGCAATCCAAAGAGACGGTGTGTCCGGACTTGAGCCTGGAGAGGCTGTACGATCAATTGGTGATCTGATTCTGATCCTTCGCCGTCACTCCCTCTGGCCCCACCAGCTTTCGTCGTCTCCACCCAAGTGGCCAAACTCGTCCCACGCCAAATCTTCGGACCACAGGTCCAGTTCCTCCAAAGCTGCTTCCGCCACCTCCCTGACCTCCTCGTCTTCATCATCAGCCAGATCATAGAGGAGTTCGGACACACCTTCTCCCCCTATCTTGCCCAGGGCCCAGATGGCTTCCAATTGCAGATCCTTGTCATCAACCAGGGCCAGCTCCTCCAGCCGAGGGACAGCTTTGTCCAAGTAAGCCTCACCCGCAGCTCTGACCGCTTCGTACTGCAATTCCTTCACTTCGCTGTCCAGTTCTTTGAGGAGGCTATCTGCCCACCGTTGGTCCCCTTGCCGCCCCATGGCGAAGATAGCGCTCACCTTCATTTTTACATCAGGGTGGGCATAGGCTGCTTCGATGAGGTCTTGCACCTCCGGCTCGTTGAGGAAGCTGAGGGCCTCGATGGCGAAACGCCGCGAATCCAAAGGCTGGTCTTCGTCTCTGACCAACTCGAGGAGGAAATCCTTGACCCTCAGAAAGTCCCCTTCTGGCAGTTCGTCCTCCCGCATCAACTCCTCCATGGCCCCCCAATCGAAGTCATAGTCGGCCATGTCTCCTTCGTAGATATAGCGACCTAATGTGACGATGGCTTTGGAGCGGACCTCCTGGCTGGGATCGTTCCTGGCTATCTCTAACAGTGGAGCGATCAACTCCGGCACGGGATAGTCCCACAATCCGTCGAGGGCCAGAGAGCGCACTTCGGCATCTTTGTCTTCGAGGTAATCGCGAAGCACGGGCCAGTAATCGGTAGAATAGTCCTCTCCCTCGATGACGCGGGTCAAGAACCCGGTTTTTTCCCCCTTGGTCAACTGCTCACCCTTCTCCATGTGCTCTCACCTCACTTTACTATGGGCGATCATCCAACGAAAGCCTCTAGAACTATTTTACCATAGATTCCGAAAAAGTAAATACCCAATTTTATGCGCGCTGACAATTGTTGGAAAACAGAACTTGTGTTATAATGGCGGTCATGAAGAGAAGGATTATTCTCCTGGTTGTCCCCCTGGTAGGATTGATACTGCTCTACCTTTATCTCAACAGCGCCCGGTATCTGTGCGGCCAGGTCAGCGATGAGACCACCGGCTACCCTCTAGCTGGTGCTACGGTCACCGTTGGCGATCGTTCTGTGCAAACCGATGCGGACGGGCGCTACCGTCTGGAAGAGGTCAGGGGCAGGCTGACGGTCTCGGCGAAAGCGGCCGGTTACCGGCCTCTGGAAGAGGAACTGGCCCCTCAGGGGCTTCTCAGGGGCTTCGTGCTGAACGTTGCCCTGCGCCCCAACCGACTCTGGGGCACGGTGGTCGATGAGCTCAGTGGAGAGCCTGTGTCCAGCGCCACAGTCCAGGTGGATGGCCGTTCCATCAGGACCGATTCGGCTGGACTTTACAGCTTGACCAGAATAAAGGGCGAAACTACCCTCACTGTCGAAGCTGACGGATACCTGAAGTGGAAGGGTGAGGTCCCTGGTGAGGATCATTTGGTTAGAGAGGAGCCCCTCGACGTCGTTCTCGTTCCCAACACTGTGGGGGGCACGGTGCAGGCTGAGGATACCGGGGAGGCCGTGGTTGGGGCCACCGTCTCCGGGGCAAAGCAGACGGTGCAGACTGATGAAGAGGGAAGTTACACCCTGCGCCGGGTGAAGGCTGGCGCTCTCATCTCCGTGCGAGCCGAGGGCTATTACGAGGCAGAGGTGCCTTTCGCCGGAGGAGATCAACTAGACGTCACCCTGCGGCCGACTGAGATCCTCGTCACCGTGAGCGACCTCTTCACCGGCCGCTTCCTGGCTGGCGTGACCGTGACCGTAGAGGGCCGCACGGCCCAGACCAACGCTGCGGGACAGGCTACCTTTGTGCGCGTGGGCCAGGGAGAGACTTTTCAGGCCCAGGCCCAGGACCACGCTTCAGCGGAAGCCACCTATCAAGGTCAGGACACCCTGCAAATAGCCCTCCGCCCCACCGTTTTGCGCGGGGTGGTGCGAGACATCCACAGTGGCCAACCTATCACCGGCGCTCTCATCTACTTTGGGGAGACCATCATTGTCGCTGGAGATGATGGCGCTTATGAGCTAAGGGATCTGCCCCCTGAGCCTACTCTCACCGTCAAGACCAGCGGCTATCGGAAAGAGAAGCTGACTCTGGGCACGGCCACAGCGTCGGACCCTTCGCCTTCCCTCATTCCCTGCTCTGGGTCTCCTTGTTTAGACATTGCCCTAACACCCTTCGAAGCCAGGGGCCTCTATATACCATTTGCTGTGCTGAGTCGGCCTGAAAGGATAACTGAACTCATTGACCTGGTGGATCGCACGGAGCTCAATGCTGTCGTGGTGGATGCCAAGAGCGACCGTGGACTTTTGGGCTACCGCAGCCGGGTTTCCCTGGCCATAGAGATGGGGGTCGGAGGAGAGCGGAAGGGTTGGCTCTCTTTGAAGGAACTGGTGAAGCTCTGTCAGGATAAGGACATCTATACCATCGCCCGCATCGTCCTTTTCAAGGACAACCCTCTGGCCCACGCCAGGCCCAAGTGGGCGGCCAGGCGGGCCGATGGCAGCATCTGGCTGGACCGAGAAGGAATGGGATGGGGCGTTCCCTCCCGCCAGGAGGTTCAGGATTACAACATCGCCATCGCCAAGGAAGTGGCCGCCCTGGGCTTCGACGAAGTCCAGTTCGACTACATCCGTTTCCCCTCCGACGGTGACGTCGGAGCCATCGTTTACGACGAAAAGCACACCCTGGAGACTCGCAGCGCCACCATCCGCGCTTTCACGGAACGTCTGACGGCTGAACTCAAGCCCTTTGGTGTCTTTACCTCGGCCGATGTGTTTGGCCTGACGGTTTGGGTAGAGCCCTACAGCGATATGGGCATCGGCCAGCGAGTGAAGGACATTGCTCCCTACATGGACTATTTGTGTCCGATGCTCTACCCCTCGACTTTCGAGTCAGGCAATCTGGGCCACGCCAATCCGGCCCTCCAGCCCTATGACGTGATTCACCGCAGCCAGTTGGAAGCCGCCAAGCGGGTCCCGGTCACTACCAAAGTCAGGCCCTGGTTGCAGCACTATTCCTTGAACGGCGTGTTCTATGGGCCAGAGCAGTACCAGGCCCAAAGGCAAGCGGCCGACGATGCTGGCTCCTGTGGCTGGACTTTCTGGAACGCGGGCGGGAAGTACAACGCGGAGTTCTTTGAGGGCAAGGTGGAGATAGGGGAGGCTGGCGAGGAGAAGTAAAATCGGAAGCTCGGGTCTTTGCTCCCAGGATGAGCTTATCCAGCCGTCAACCCGCCGTCTATGGCCAACGCCGTCCCGGTGACGAAGGCCGAATCGTTGGAGGCCAGGTAGAGGGCTGCCCTGGCCACTTCCTCTGGCGTGCAGATGCGCCCCAGGGGATGTTTGGCCTCGAAGGCGGGGCGCACAGCCGCTTGGCCGCCCATCTCCTCCATTTCCCGTCGAAGCATAGGCGTGTCCACGCTGCCCGGGCAAAGGCAGTTGACGCGGATGTTCTGAGAGGCGTGATCCAGGGCCATGGCTTTGGTCAACAGCACCACAGCCCCCTTGGAAGCACAGTAGGCAGCTACACCCCGGCCACCTACCAGGCCAAAGTAGGAGGCGTTGTTGATAATGACCCCGCCCCCAACTTTGATCATTTCGGGGATGGCGTACTTGGACATCAGGAAAGACCCTCTGGCGTTGGTGTCCATGGTCCAGTCCCACTCTTCCTCAGACGTTTCGAGCGCGGTCTTGTCGCGGTAGATGAGGCCGGCGTTGTTGAACAGGATATCGAGGTGGCCGAAAGCTTCCACCGTCTTCTGCACAGCCTTTTTACAGTCCTGGGCCAGGCGCACGTCACAGGGGACGAAAACGGCCTGCCCCCCGTTTGCGGCCATGGCTTCCACCGTTTCCTGACCCCGCCCCTCGTCGCGGGCGGCGATGGCCACTTTGGCCCCCTCCTGGGCGAAGAGGAGGGCCGTGGCCCGCCCGATGCCCGAATTGCCTCCCGTTATGATGGCTACTTTGCCTTCCAGCTTCATACCCTCTCCTACAGCGCCATCTTATCTCCGGCCAGCGCCACCAGCTCTTGGGCCCACCGCCCGTAACTGTTCACAATCCGTCGCTTGGTTTCTACCCCGGCCAGACCTGCTCATCAAGTGTTAAAACGCCTGATGTTCTGTCCGGGCGATGATCTCATCCTGCAATACTTTGCCGAGATCGCAGAAATAGTCGCTGTAACCTGCCACGCGCACGATCAGGTCCCGATATTGCTCAGGGTTCTTTTGCGCGGCGCGCAGCGTGGCAGCGTCCACGACATTAAATTGAATGTGGTGACCATCCAGCTTGAAATAGGTCCGTATCAGTTGAACCAGCTTGTCCAGGCCATCGTCATCCTTGAGCAATTGGGGTGTGAATTTCTGGTTGAGCAGCGTACCGCCAGTGCGGACGTGGTCCATCTTGGCTACCGATTTGATGACCGCCGTCGGGCCACGCCGATCTGCTCCTTGCACAGGCGAAATGCCCTCAGAAAGAGGTTGCTCTGCCCTTCGCCCATCGGGCGTGGCTCCGACCGCCGATCCAAAGTATACGTGAACCGTGGTCGGCAGCATGTTGATGCGGTAGGTGCCGCCCCTGGTGTTCGGACGTCCGTCTATGGCCTTGAAAAAGGCCTCAAACACGGCCACCATCGCCTCGTCGGCGTAGTCGTCGTCGTTGCCGTACTTGGGCGTCTTATTCAGCAACATCTGGCGCATCCGCTCATGACCCTCGAAATTATCCCGCAGGGCAGCCATCAGTGCTTCCATGGTCAAGGTCTTCTTGTCAAAGACGTGGTGCTTGACGGCCGTCAGTGCGTCGGTCATCGTGCCTATACCCACTCCCTGAATGTAACTCGTGTCATACCGTGCCCCGCCGTCGTGATAGTCCTTGCCTTTGGCGATGCAATCGTCAATCAGCAGTGAGAGGAACGGCGCAGGGATATGATTGGCGTACAGCCTTTCGACGACGTTGTTGCCCCGTATCTTGATGTCCACAAAGTAGTTGAGCTGCTTCTCGTAGGCCTCGAAGAATGCCCCAAAAGTCTCGAACTGCGCGGGGTCTCCCGTCTCCAGCCCGATCCTGCGGCCAGTCCGGGGATCAACGCCGTTGTTCAGGGTGATCTCCAGCACCTTGGTCATGTTGAAGTAGCCCGTCAGGTTGTAATTCTCTTTGCCAAACGCGCCGGTCTCCACGCAGCCGCTGGTGCCCCCGTTTCGCGCGTCTACAACGGATTTGCCCATTCGGATCATCTCCTGGACGACAACGTCGGTGTTAAACACCGAAGGCTGGCCAAAGCCCGTGCGGATGATCTTGGCCGCTCGCTTGATGAACCGATCGGGATTTTTTTTGCTGACTTGAATGGAAGAGCTGGGCTGCAAGAGCCGCATCTCCTCGATCACGTCCAGAAGCAGGTAGGTGACCTCGTTGACAGCGTCGGACCCGTCCTCCTTCGCGCCTCCCAAATTGATCTGGGCAAAATCGGTGTAGGTACTGCTCTCGGCCGCGGTGACCCCAACCTTGGGTGGAGCGGGCTGGTTGTTGAACTTGATCCAGAAGCACTGCAGCAGCTCTTTGGCCTGTTCACGGGTCAGCGTCCCCTCTTCCAATCCCTTTTTGTAGAAGGGATACAGGTGCTGATCCAGCTTGCCGGGGTTGAAGGCATCCCAGGGATTCAGTTCCGTTGTTACACCGAGGTGGACAAACCAGTAATACTGTAACGCTTCCCAGAGATCCCGAGGGGCATGCGCTGGGACGTGAGAGCAGATCTCGGCGACGTGTTCCAGTTCCTTCTTTCTTGGGGAGTCCGTCTCCTGCCGAGCTAACTCCCGGGCTTTCTCCGCATGGCGTTCCGCAAAGCGGATCACGGCGTCGGCGCAGATGTCCATTGCCTTGAGTTCTTCTTGCTTGTCGTATGCCTTCGGATCGTTCAGGTAATCGAGGCTGTCCAGGCTTCGCTGAATGTCCTGCTTGAAATCAAGCATCCCTTTGTGATAGATTTTGTCGTCCAGGACAGTGTGACCAGGAGAGCGCTGCTCCATGAACTCGGTGAAGACGCCGGCCTCATAAGCGGCCTTCCACCCCTCCGCCATCTCCGCGAAGAGGAGTTCCCGCATCGTCTTGCCCCGCCAGAAGGGGATGATGGTCTCCTCGTATACCTGGCGAGTTTCGGGACTGACCTTAAAGGATATCTTTTCTCGGGAGTCGAGGATGTCCAGGTCTTCCAGGCTGTGGCAACATAGCTCCGGGTAGGTCGGCGCGGCCTTTGGAGCGGGGCCTTTTTCACCCACAATCAACTCACCTTCGTTGATACAGATGGTCTTGTGTTCCATCAAATACTGAAAGGCCAATGCACGGCGTAGGGGCGCGGACATCATGCGCCCCTCGTTTTGCCGGTAAAACTCGGTCATCAGTTCCGCACGCTCGGACGAGATGGAGGGCACGGCGTCCAGGCTTTGCTGCCTCAATTGAGCGACTCTTTCACTCATGAGCATGAGATCAACCTCCTATTTTCACATGTAAGCCAAATCCTCGCAGGACTTGTGCTATCTCGGCCATTCTCTCATCCGAAGGGGGACGAGTTTCAGGCAAACCATAGACCTTGTTCAAACGCTTGTGCTTTTCAGCGGCGGCGTAGTGATAGGGCAAGATGTGCACCCCGTTCAGATGGGGCAAAGCAGCCGCAAACGTGCCTGTTTGACGAATGTTCTCATCGTCGTCATTTATACCTGGAATGATGGGCACCCGTAGGGCGATGTTATGCCCCCGCGTTGAAAGCATCTGCAGATTATCCAAGATTAATTCGTTGGACACGCCGGTCAATTTTCGATGCTTTGCATCATCTGTCAACTTGAGATCGTACAGAAACAAGTCTACGTGTTCCCGGATGTCATCCAAAGTCTCCCAAGGTGCAAAACCGCAGGTGTCCACGGCGATGTGAATCTCCTCTTCTACGCACGCCCGGAGGAGCGCGAATAAGAAATCCCGCTGCAACAGGGGTTCTCCGCCAGAAAAGGTCACGCCTCCACCAGATTCGTCGTAGAATGGGATGTCTTGTTCGATCTCCGCCATCACCTGCGCCACGGTCATTTTCCGGCCCGCGATCTCGTGCGCCTCAGCGTAACAGACCTCAACACAATCCCCACACAGTGTACAGTTCTCCCTAGCGGTGGATATAGCATCACCGTCCCAGGAGATCGCACTCTGCATACAGACTGCCTCGCAAGCCCGACAGCCGATGCACCGGCCTGCCCGGAACACCAATTCCGGCTCCGGGGCCTGACTCTCGGGATTGTGACACCACCAGCACCTCAGAGGACATCCCTTGAAAAAAACCGTGGTACGAATACCTGGCCCATCGTGAATGGAGAATTTCTTGATGTCAAAAACTATCCCATTGATCAAAACCGCTGCCTCTGATAGAAGTGATAACCCATCGCCGAGAATGAGCATGCCCTGAGCGAGGAAGTGGTGGTCGGGGGGG